>DATKJP010000339.1:0-10391 GCA_035543635.1 Casimicrobiaceae bacterium | reverse complement strand
AGCATCGTCGTCGAAGGCCGCGAAGCACGCCAAGTCGGCGACGGAGAAAAAGTCAGCACAGCATGTTGCCAAGTCGACCGGGGACACATCAGCGACTGCAGACGAAAAGGCTTTCCGCCAGGCATTGCGTGGATGCGCGACGCAGCAGGATCAGTCGCAACGCGACAATTGCCTGGACGAGGCAATCGACAAATTCCAGCGCGGCTAGGGTAGGTTGCGCGACTCACCCGCTCGCGCTCGCGAGCCTCCCTCTTCCCGCTTGAGACGGGAAGAGGGCTGGGGTGATTGCTATTTCATCCACTTCGACGTGTGCGGGTCGTCGAACGGCCCGAGCGGCGGTTCTTCCTGTCCCCGGAGTGACGCTGCGACGCGCCGGCGCAGTCGAAGCCGCTCGATGCCTTGGCGCACGATCTGCTCGAACCAGCGCGCGCGCACGGACCGCCCGGCGCGACTCTCCTGCCGGATCAGGTCGATCAGCAACGAGGCCATTTCGTTGCGCTCGTTGCGGTCACGGATCACCGCCACCCAGATGCGCAAGTCGACGCCTTGCAGCTTCCGCTCGGCACGCGCGATTGCCACCGCGAGATCGTCCGCCGTCCAGGCTTCGAGAAGGCGTTGAGGGACCGTGTGCGGCGCCGCTTCAGGCAACACCTCGGTGAGCGCGACTACCCCGGGCTGGCGCAAATATGCCGGATTGCTGCGATCGAAATCGCGCTCGATCTCGTTGAAGGAATACGCCGCGAGCAGCTGAACGAGGTTCGTCGGGACGTTGCTCAGGAACGCCTCCCGGGCCCGGAACCGGGCCGGAGAACGCTGATGGCGACCCTGACTCTACTCCTCGGGGGACCAGGACGCCAGCGCGCCGCCTAGGCGGCGTCCAGCTCGGAGCTGTGAGGCACGAAGCGGGTCAGTGCGGGCTCGCCGTAGAGCCCGTTTACGAGGTCGAGGACGAACTGCGCCACCCAGTTCTCGCGCGGGCCGCCCCAGTAGACGTTGCACTTGCGCGTCGTCACGTTACTGACCTGGACGGCGTAGTTCGAAAGCCATGACGACTTCGCGCCCTGAGCGCTGGCGCGGCGCACGCAGAGGCTGAAGTCTTCGTGCCGGAATCCGAAGCGCGAAAGCTCGGCTTCGAAATCCTGCTTCTCGCCGACCAGCTCCATCACCCTCGAATCGCCCTCGCACCGAACCGTCATCGCTCGCCTCACGCCATTGGCGAGCGCTATCTTGATCCGCAAGCTGTGACAGGACTGTGACGGTTCGGTGAAAGGTTTCGGCGGGCGAGGGCGGTCCGACTCCCTCAGGACTTCTCCGCCTCGTTGTGCTTCTTGCGATAAATCCGCTTGCTCTGGTGGTTCTCCCGCGCCTGAATGTTCGCCTGCTCGGCGGGACCGACGTGACCGTCCGCGGCGGCACGGCCCTCTGCGCGGTTGACGTGCGACTGTCCGCGCTCGAGGCTCGCGGTTTCGCGATTGGTCAGCGCGCCCGATTGCACGCCTTGCTCGATACGCGCCTGCTGATTCGCGTTGCGCTGCACGTCGGCCTGCATGCGCTTCGACGACGCCGAATTCGGATTGCCGAGCGCCGCGTTGTGCTTGTCGCGATACACGTCGCTGCTCACCTTGTTCTGCGCGCGTTGCAGGCGCGCCTTCTCCGCCGGGCTGAGCGAGCCGTCCTTGAGCGCGTTCGACTGCATTTTCTCCAAGGTCGCTTCCTGGCGCTCGAGCTGTCCCGCCTCGTGCGTCGTAAGCTCGCCGCTTTGCAATCCCTGCTCGATCCGATTCTGCTGATTGACGTCACGCTGCACCGTGCTGCCCGTCGTCTGCGCGACGGCTGCGCCGGCGAACAACATCGCCACGGCAACCGCAACACTGGTCTTTGCAATGCTCATGCTGATCTCCTTGTGGTGATTGTTTTGAGATCGCCCCGCGGCTCGCGCCGCGGTACGGTCCTGGAACGTTAACGCCAGCACAGCTGGACGCGCTGACGGTCGGCTTGTAACAGCGTGTTTCGCGGGACGGAAGCGTGCAATCAGCCGAGCGCGACCAGTTGCGACTTCGGGAGACGCTTCGCGAGCAGGCGGTAAATGTCGAGGTCGAACTCGACGCGCGGTGGCGCTTCGAGGATCGCCTGGAGCTCGGCCTCTTCGCGCGCCGTGCCGAGCCAGCACCAGTTGGAGAGCACGTGAATCTCGGTCCGATCGCGCGTGAACGAAGTTTCGCGCACGCCGACCATTGGGGCGAACGGCCAACGCTTGAGGGCATGCTTTGCGAGCACCTCGCGCAGTCGCGCGTGATGCGCCTCGGGCGTTTCCGCGCTGACGCAGGCGCCGGCGCATTTTCTGACCTGTCGGGCGAAACAAGGTCCTTTGCGCCGCTCCAGTCCGAGCGCGGTCCAGCAAAGTCTCGCCTCTGCGGCGAGTCCGCGCAGCGCCTCACGCGCGTCGCGGCGCGAGCTGAAAGGGCCATAGAGATCATCGAGCGCGTGTGGATCGATTGCCGTCGAGCGCACATAATCGGGCGGCGCGGGCTCTTCGGCGACATGCAACGCCACCATGTCGGCGCGGCGGCGCAGACGCTGGTTGTACGCGGGCAACAGGGATTTCACGAGCTGTGACTCGCGCAGCAGCGCACCCAGCTCGCCGGCGGTTTCCTCGAACTCGATGCGCGTGATCTCGGCCGAGAGGCGCAGATCGTTCGCGCTGCGATAGTCAGAGGAGAAGTGCGAGCCGATGCGCTCGCGCAGGTGGATGCTCTTGCCGACATAAAGCGGCAGCGCGTTGAGTCCGTAGAAGCGGTAGACGCCCGGTCCTTCCGGAATCGCATCCAGCGCGTCGGAAGCAAGCTGGGGAGGGAGGCTCGGCGTCTTCATCGCGCGACGGATCGCGGCTTCGATATCATCGATCGACTTGTCGCGATAGACGGACTGAACGAACGCCCACAGGACGCGCGCGTCGCCGAGCGCCCGATGTCGATCGGAAACCGGCAGCGCGTGGCGCTCGATCACGGCGTCGAGATTGTGGTGTTCCGCTTCGGGATAGAGACGCCGCGAGAGCTTGACCGTGCAGAGCACTTTCGCAGTGAACCCGCGGCCGAGTCGCGCGAATTCGTGCTTCAGGAAGCCGTAGTCGAATCGCGCATTGTGCGCGACCATGATGCAACCGGCGATGCGTGCTGCGACTTCGTCGGCAACAGCGCGAAAAGTCGGCGCGCGCGCGACCATCGCATTGGTGATCCCGGTGAGCGCCTGCACGCCCGCCGGAATGCTGCACTCGGGATTGACTAGCGTGCTCCATTCGCTCACGTCGCTCCCGTCCTCGACGCGCACGATGCCGATCTCGGTCACGCGATCGCCGAGCGCGGTGGTACCGGTGGTCTCGAGGTCGACGAAGGCGATCGCAGGGGCGAACATGTGGCTTGACGAAAGAACGATCGTTCGCTAGTCTAACACCTGTGTCGAACGATCGTTCATATCTGACGGCGCTGCAGGATTACTATGCCCGGCATCGGGCGCTGCCGTCCTACGCATCGATCGGGAGCTTGCTGGGGTTGCGCTCCAAATCCTCGGTCGCCGCGCTGGTGGCTCGGCTCAAGCTCCGGGGCCTGGTCGAGTCGACGCCGGACCGCCGTCTCGCGCCGACACGGCGATTCTTCGAGCGGCCGCTCGCCGACGCGCCAGTGCGGGCAGGGCTTCCGAATCCTATCGATGATGCTCCCGCCGACGCGCTCACCATCGACGATTATCTGATCGCGAATCCTTCACGGACGGTGCTCGTACGCGTGAAGGGCGACTCGATGCAGGAGGCGGGGATCCTCGACGGCGATCTTGCCGTCGTAGAAAAGCGCAACACGGCACGGCGCGGGGAAATCGTGATCGCCATTGTCGATAATCAGTTCACTCTCAAACGCCTCGATATGGAGCGGGGCCGCTTTGTTCTTTGTCCCGAGAACAAGGCCTATCCCGTAATTCGTCCCGAAGGCACGCTCGAAATCTTCGGCGTGATGGTGGGTCTCGTGCGCAAGACCACCTGACCGGCGATCGAGGCGACGCACTGTAAGATACGGGCACGATGCGCGCGGGGAGAAGGTGACGTGCCCGCGCTTCCGATATGCCCGACGCCGCGCCCAAGATCGCTTTGATCCTGTCCGGAGGCGGCGCGCGAGCCGCCTATCAGGCCGGCGTGGCGCGCGCGATCGCCGAGATGCTTCCGCCTGGAAGCCCGAGTCCCTTCGCCGTGATCTGCGGCACTTCGGCCGGCGCGATCAACGCCGCATCGCTCGCCGCCGGCGCGCGCGATTTTCGCGCGGCGGCGCTGCAGCTTTGCGAGCTCTGGTCGAAGCTGACGGTGAGCGATATCTACCGCGCCGACGCGCTGCACATGCTTCAGACGGCGTGGCGAGTCGTGCGCTCGGTGCTCCCGCGCTCCGACCGTAAGCGCCTTGTCGGGCTGCTCGACAACGCGCCCCTCGCCAAGCTGCTCAGGCGCGAGCTGCCGTTTCAAGCCATCCGGCGCAGCATCGACGCCGGCGCGATCGAGGCGCTCACGATCACGGCATCGAGCTATCAAACGGGCATGTCGGTGAGCTTCTGCATGGGCGGACCGTCGATGGAGCTCTGGGAACGCTCGCAGCGAATCGGCGTGCGCGCTGACATCGGCGTCGAGCATCTGCTCGCATCGAGCGCGATTCCGTTCGTCTTTCCGCCAACGCGGATCGGCATGGAATATTTCGGCGATGGTGCGATGCGTCAGATGTCGCCGACCGCGCCGGCGCTTCATCTCGGCGCCGATCGCATCCTAGTGGTCGGCGCCGCACGCACGGGCACACCCACTACGCCCGGCGATGCGGTCGATCCACCTTCGCTGGCGCAGATCGGCAGCCACGTGCTGGCGAGCATCTTCACCGACGCGTTGGGTACCGATCTCGAGAAGGTCCGGCTGGTGAACATCGCGGTGCGGCAGATCGATCCGGTGCAGCTCGCGTCGAGCCCGATGCCGCTGCGCGACATCGCGATGCTCGTACTCACCCCGAGCGTGCCCCTGGAGAACCTGGCGCAGGACTATCGCGACAATCTGCCGCGCAGCCTGCGCTTCGCCCTGCGCGGCATCGGCGGCACGCGCGAAGGCGGCGAAGGATTGCTGTCCTATCTTCTCTTCGACCGCGGGTTCTGCTCGGCGCTGATCGAGCTGGGCTACCGTGACACGCAGGCCAAAGCGGCCGAGCTGACCAAGCTTCTCAACTAGGCGCCCGCTCCACTTCCACGAGGCAATCGTAGAAGGTCGCGGCGCGGCCGAGGTCGGTCAGGCCCTGCCCGGTCAGCGCGTTGGCGTTGTTGCCGTCGGGCGAGAGCTTGCGCCACCAGATCGACAGCGCAACGACGACCCCGGGCCTCGGCTTGGCCGAAACTCGCGCGGTGAGAACCATCGAGCCGCGATTGTTGAAGACGCGAACCTTGTCTCCGTCGGCGACTCCGCGCGCCGATGCATCGTTCGGATGGATGTCGAGCCATGGCGTCTTCTCGTGCTCGACGAACACCGGCAGATTGGCGAACGTGGAATTGAGCGCATGCCGCGCCGGCGGTGAGATGATCGCCAGCGGAAAGCGCTTGGCAAGCGACGGATTGCTCGCGACCGACTCGCGCGGCGGCGTGAAAGTCGGCAGCGGGTCGATCCCCTGCCGCGCCAGCGTCTCGGAATAGAACTCGCACTTGCCGGACGGCGTGGGGAAGTTGCCTTGCGCGAACGGCGCGAAGGGTGAGGGAACGTTCAGCCGCTGCCAACCATCCGCCTTGAGCTTCTCCCAGTCGAGTCCCTGCGCCCGCGGATGATCGAGCATGAAGGCGTTGCGCGCGATCTCTTCATCGGTCTCGCGAAAGCACGCCTCGTCGAACCCCATGCGCGCGGCGAGCAGTCGGAAGACTTCGGTGTTCTGTTTCGCTTCACCCTGTGGTGCGATCGCCGGATTGTTGGCGAGCACGTAGAGATGCCCATAGGAGGAATGCACATCGAGATGCTCGAGCTGCGTCGTAGCGGGCAGGACGATGTCCGCGTAGTCCGCGGTGTCGGTGAGGAAGACATCGTGCACGACGCAGAAGAGATCCTCGCGAGCGAAGCCCGCTACGACTTTCGAGGATTCAGGTGCGACGGCGACCGGATTCGAGTTGTAGACGTAGATGGCGCGAATCGGCGGGTCCTTCGCCTCGGTGAGCGCATCGCCGATCGCCGACATGTTGATCGTGCGCGGGTTGTTCCAGATGAGATCGGGCCGCTCCAGCGCCTTGCTGTTGGTGGGATAGCTTCCGCTCGAGGAGAGCAGACAGCCGCCCGCCGGATCGCGCCACGCGCCGACGAGCGCGGGCAGGCAGGCTGCCGTGCGCATGGCCATGCCGCCGCCCGCGTGCCGCTGCATCCCGTAGTTGAGCCGTATCGCGGCCGGCTTGATCGTGCCGTAGTCGCGCGCCAGCGCGACGATATCTGCCGCAGCAATTCCCGTGATTTGCGCGGCGCGCTCCGGCGGATATTCGCGTACGCGTTGCTTGAGCGCGTCGAATCCTAGCGTGTAGCGCGAGATGTAGTCGTGGTCGAGCAGGTCCTCATCGATGAGCACGTGCATCATGCCCAATGCGAGCGCGGCGTCGGTGCCCGGCAGCGGCGCGAGATGCAGGTGACACTTCTCGGCGGTGAGGCTGCGATAGGGATCGATGGCTATGAGCTTCGCGCCGCGGCGCTTCGCTTCCTGCACGCGGCTCCACAAGTGCAAATTGGAGACGATCGGGTTCGAGCCCCAGATGAGGATGAGCTTCGCGTTCTCGAACTGTTCGATGTCGGTGCCGATCGATGCCCCGATCGTGGCTCCATAGCCCACTTTCCCGGCGGTCGAGCAGATCGTGCGGTCGAGAAGTGAGGCGCCGAGGCGATAAAAGAAGCGCCGGTCCATCGAGCAGTACTGCAGCAGCCCCATCGTTCCCGCATAGCTGTAAGGCAGGATCGCCTGCGGGCCGTCGCTGGAGGAAGTAATTTCCTTGAATCGGACGGCGATCGTGTCGATCGCTTCGTCCCAGGTTATGCGCTCGAATCTCGCCGTTCCCTTTGGGCCGACGCGGCGCAGCGGGTAGAGGACGCGATCTTTCGAGTAAACGCGATCGAGATAGTGTGCGACCTTGGTGCAGAGCACGCCCTGCGTCGTGGGATGCTCGGCTGCGCCGGCCACTTTGATCGCGCGGCCGTTCTCGACCGTGATCTCAAGCGCGCAAGTGTCAGGACAGTCGTGCGGGCATGCGCCGCGCACTACGGTTCGCGGGGAGGGCTTTGAGGCGCGATCGAGCGGCATGGTCGATATTGTACGCTGCCCAAGCGCTGCTCTCGCCTTGCTCGGGACGAGACGCTATCCTCCGATCGATGTCACGCCAGGTCCCGCGCCTCAAGCTTCACTCCGGTACTATGCCCGCGCTCGGGCTGGGCACCTGGCGCATCGGCGAGCGGGCACGCGATCGAGCGAAGGAAGTTGATGCGCTTCGCCTAGGACTCGATCTCGGCATGAGCATGATCGACACCGCCGAGATGTATGGCGACGGCGCCGCTGAGGAAGTCGTCGGCGAGGCAATCGCCGGCCGGCGCGACGAAGTCTTCCTGGTGAGCAAGGTGTACCCGCACAACGCCAGCCGAAAGGGAGTGATCGCGGCCTGCGAGCGCAGCTTGCTGCGCCTAGCCACGGATCGCCTCGATCTGTACCTCCTGCATTGGCGCGGTCGCGTTCCGATCGCCGAAACAGTCGCGGGTTTCGAGGCGCTGCGCGCAGCCGGGAAGATTCGCGCATGGGGCGTATCGAACTTCGATCGTGGCGATATGGAGAAGCTGCTTGCTTTGCCGGATGGGAGCCATTGCGCCGCGAACCAGGTTCAGTATCACCTGCGCTGTCGCGGCATCGAATGGGATTTGCTTCCACTATGCCGCAGCCGCGCCATCGTGGTCATGGCCTACTCGCCGTTCGACGAAGGCCGTCTGCTCAAGAACCGCCAGCTCGCCGCGATCGCGCAGCACCATGGAACGAAGCCGGCAACGCTCGCGCTCGCCTGGCTGCTCGCGCAGGAGCAGGTGGCTGCAATCCCGAAGGCGGCCGACGCCTCGCATGTGCAGGACAACCGCGCAGCGGTCGAATTGTCACTTTCACCCCAACTGACACGCGAGCTTGACGCCGCATTTCCCTCACCGCAGGGTCCGAGCCCGCTGCAAGTGATCTGACGGCCGCGGTTGAACCTGCCGCACGACGGCAGTCACCGGCACCCCTGCACCGGGTCGCACCGGCCTGCCGTTGGTGCCGGGCTGGAGCCGATTTCGTCGGCTTGGCCCTCAGAAAATTCAATGGCTTGAGCCCAATGGCTCAGGCACCGGAAAGACCATGGCATGGATGTTGCTGCCATGCAATCGAGGAAAAAGACTTCTCAAGGCTCAAGGAGACCGCCGTGCTGTACACACATTATGACTATCTCGAACTGCCGCCCGGTGCCTCCATCGCGCGCATTGAGGCAGCCTACCAGCTCATCAAGGAGCGGCTCAACGGTCACTCCGACGAGACTCTGGTGCGCAAGATTCACGAAGCCTACTCCGTGTTGTCGAGCCTCGAACGGCGTCGCACCTATGACGACGTGCTCAAGCGCGCTGCCGACGAAGCCGATCGGGAGTTGAAGACCTGCCTCGACGAGCTCGCCACGCCGCTGGCGCGACATGTACAGGAAGTGCCGGCTGCGCTCAAGGTAGCGATGGTCGCATGGGCCGCCTGAATCCCGCGCTAAGGAGCGCGCGCATCGATCCGTCGCGCTGCGCGCGGATCACGCTGCAGCGGCGCACAGCTTGTCATGCGCTGACGCTGCGCGAGGTCGCCGAAGCCGCCTTCGACGCCGGACGATCGTGCTATTTCCGTCCGCTCTTCGATCGCCCGCGGCAATGGGCCGAGCAACGTTCGCCCAGACCGACCGCCGGCCAAAACCCTACCGAACGCTGAAGCGACGAGTCATGCGACCGCGCGTGCTCGAGCTTTCGCATCGACCATCCGGTTGAACAACATGCGACGCAACGGCGACAAGATTCCTGCGCCGGTCGAAACGGCGCCGACCAGTCAACAACCAGCGGTGACTGCGGCTCCGGCACCGGCCGAGGCGAACAGCATCGTGGAGAAGTGCGTCAACTGCCAGTATTACGACCGCAAGAACGCTAAGCCCACCGACGGCAAGGCGCCGCTCTGGGGTCAATGCCGGCGGCACGCGCCGCATCTCAATCCCGTGACGGCGAAAGCCTACGTCGTTGAAGGCGTGTGGCCGCTGGTGCGCGATGACGATTGGTGCGGGGAATGGGAAGTCCTGACCCGCATGAGCGATTGGGCGCCAGAAGCGCTGCCGGTCGTGATGCAGAGCGCCGAGCAACCGATCGAGCCGCAACCGATCCCGCAACAGGCCTTGCCGCCTGCGCACGGGCGCGGACGACACGCGGCGGCGGACGCAGCCACCGTCCCCGCAGGCGACGACTGATTCTCGGCTGATTCTTACGCGCCGGCGACGGCGACCATATTCATTTGCGCGGCGCCTCCTCGCGCCTTGCGCGCGGCCTTGTATTCCGGCGAGTCGTAGAAGGCCCGCGCCTTCGCCAGGTCGGGAAACTCCAGAACAACCACGCGGTTCGGCTGCCAGCTTCCCTCGAGCACGGCCGTTTCGCCGCCGCGCGCGAGATAGCGTCCGCCGTGGTGCGCGACAGCCGCCTGCGCGAGCTTCTTGTACTCCTCGTACTGCGCTGGATTGGTGACCTTGATATCGCATACCAGATAAGCCGCCATTGCTCGATCTCCTGATGCTCGCTTGAGAGAGCGAAAGTGTGCCGGGACAGTCGCGCGGCAGCAAGCGTGACGGTCGGATACCATTGCGTGCGTGAAGCCGGAACTGCACGCGGCGCTTGCGGGCGGAGCGATCGCCGTCACGCCCAATCGCCGTCTCGCCCACCACATGCAGCGCGACTTCTCGCGAGATGCGGTCTCCCGAGGGCGGAGGACGTGGGCGACACCGACGATCCTGCCGTATAGCGCGTGGCTCGAATCGCTCTGGCTCGATTTGCTCGCCGCCGATGCGGCGTCGGAATTGCCGCGCTTGTTGCCGCCCGCTCAGAGCGTGTACGTCTGGCAGAGCATCATCGCGGGCGATCCGGGCAGCGCTGCAATCGATGCTCGGCCCGCCGCCAATCTCGCCGCGGAGGCCTGGGAGCTTCTTCATGCGTGGGGCGCCGGGGGAGAAAGCTGGCGCGGCTGGTCTGCGCTCGGCTTGAGCGACGATCAGACTGCGTTCGTGTCGTGGGCGCAGAGCTACGCGTCGAGGCTGGCCGGCGTGCGCGCCATCGACGCGGCGCAGCT
>DATKJP010000338.1:0-1634 GCA_035543635.1 Casimicrobiaceae bacterium | reverse complement strand
GGTAGTGGAGCGGAAGCTGCGAGTTCGAGTTGGTCGCGACGTTCAGCACCGAGAAATCGTTGGCGACGAAGGAGGCGGTGAGGCACCCGAACGCGAACGCGATGAAGACGAACTGACCGGCGGCCAGCGGACGCGCGAGCGCCATCCATGCGCCGACTCGGCGCTGGGCGCCTGCGAGCGGCAATATGCCGAGCAGCGCAGCGAGCAGCAGCGCGAGGATCAGAGAGAATTGTCCGAGCTCGGGGATCATGAGGCCGTCCTTCGCGTGACCGTAAGTCGTTGCATTCGCTTCATTGCTTCAGCGTCTTAGCGGCTTTTTCCAACGCCGCGCGGTTGTGCGCCTGGTCGATCGCGGAGGCTGCTTCCGGCGGCATGTAGTTCTCGTCGTGCTTCGCGAGGACTTCGGTTGCATGGAATACGCCATCGGGGCCGATCTTGCCCTGTGCGACTACACCCTTTCCCTCCTTGAAGAGGTCCGGAAGGATGCCGGTGTACACGACCGGCACGGTCTTCATCGTGTCGGTCACCGCGAAGTGAACCGTGAGTCCATCGGAAGCACGCGTCAGGCTCCTCTCGACGACCATCCCGCCGATCCTGAACGCGCGTCCCTGTGGCGCACGGTTCTCGGCGACGTCGCTCGGCGAGAAGAAGAAAACGAGATTCGACTGGAACGCGTTCAACACGAGCCCGGCCGCCGCAGCGAGCAGCAGCACGCCGGCGCCGATCCATACGAAACGTCGATGGCGGGGCTTCATTCGGTGGCCGCCAGGGACTCGGGTGCGGGCTCGGACGCCGTCGAGCGCGCCTGCGCGAGCACGGCCTTCCGGTGCGAGCGCAGCAGCAGGATTTCGATAACGATTGCGATCACCGCAATGCCGTAGGCGCTCCAGATGTAGAAGCCGTAACCGTTCATCGCGAAGAAGGCGGTCATTTCTGGACTCGGTTACGCATGAGCATTGCGCACTTCAGCCAGCGCGGCGATCCACGCGGCGCCGCGCTCTCGCTCGAGAATGATCGTGCGCACTCGCGCAAGTACCGCCGCGATCGCGTAGAACCACGCGGCGAACGACATGATCAGCATTCCGGCGAGCATGATCGACTCCATCGACGGAGCTTTGGTGAAGCTGACCGTCCCGCCCTGGTGCAGCGTGTTCCACCACTGCACCGAGAAATAGATGATCGGGATGTTGACCACACCGGTGAGCGCCAGCACGCCGCAGGCACGATCGGCGCGCCTCGGATCGTCGATCGCATTGCGCAGCGCGATCACGCCGAGATAGAGAAACAGCAGGATCAGCTCGGACGTCATCCGCGCGTCCCACGCCCAGTACGTCCCCCAGGTGGGCCGGCCCCAGAACGCGCCGCTGGTGAGCGCGATCAGTGTCATCAGCGCGCCGGTGGGCGCGATCGCCTGCGCCATCATCGCCGAGAGCCGCGTGTTGTAGCCGAGAGCGAGCGCGCTCCATCCGGCCATCACGACGTAGAGGAACATGCTCATCCACGCCGCAGGCACATGGAGGAAGATGATCCGATACGCGTCACCCTGCTGGAAGTCGGTCGGCGCGGCGACGAGACCGATATAGAGGCCGATCGCGGTGAGCAGCGTCGCCGCGCCCGCGAACCACGGGACCCAC
>DATKJP010000337.1:0-2951 GCA_035543635.1 Casimicrobiaceae bacterium | reverse complement strand
TCCTCAGTATGACCGGCTTCGCGGCAGCAGCGGCGGAGTTGCCGGGATTGTCGCTCGCCGTCGAGCTGCGGAGCGTAAATCATCGTTATCTCGATCTTTCGCTCAAACTTCCCGACGAATTGCGTGCGCAGGAGCCGGCGCTTCGCGAGCGGCTTGCGAGCGAGCTCAAACGCGGCAAGGTCGAGTGCCGTATTGCGCTCAACCGCGCCGGGGTGGACGCAGCGAACCTCGAGATCGATGCCACCCGCCTCGAGCAGGTGGCGGAGGTCGCGGCGAAGGTGATGCGGGTGGTTCCCGGCGCGGTGCCGCTGACCACCGCCGAGCTCCTGCGATGGCCCGGTGTCCTGGTCGAATCGGCGGTCGCGCCGGAGCGCCTGATCGCCGAGGTCGTGTTGCTGGTCGATCGTGCGCTCGCCGAGCTACGCGGTGCACGAGCCCGCGAGGGCTCGAAGCTCGCTGACATCCTCCTCGCCCGATGCGGTGATCTCGACCAGGAGGTCGCGCGCGTGTTGCCGCGCATTCCTTCGGTTCACGCCGCCTACGTCGAAAAGCTGGGCGCGCGCCTCAAGGAGGCGGACCTCGATCCGAACGAAGAGCGGCTGAAGCAGGAGCTCGCCCTTTTCGCGACCAAGATCGACGTAGCGGAAGAGGTTGCCCGGCTTTCCGCCCACATCGCCGAATTCCGTCGCGTGCTGCGCGAGGGGGGAGCCGTCGGAAAGCGCCTCGATTTTCTTGCGCAGGAGTTGAACCGCGAGGCCAACACGCTGGGCTCGAAGTCAGTCGACGCCGAGCTCTCCCGCGCGTCGCTCGAGATGAAGGTGCTGATCGAGCAGATGCGCGAGCAGGTCCAGAATCTCGAATAGCGGGAACGGCGTTTTCTGCGGACCTCCTTCATCCACCGGGATCATGCTTTAAGCGACTTCCCCGATTTCAGGACAGCACGCGCGCATCCACCACCGCACCATGCCGAGCGGCGCCACCTCCCGCGACCTTGAGCTCGCGCGCTCCGCCGAGCTGAACGTGCTTGCGTCGTCGCTCAATGCGCGGGTCCTGGACCTGATGCGGGAAAGCGGGCTCGACACCGCGCTCGAAGCGGCCGATCGTGTGGAAGCGATGGCGCGTTCCCTCGGCGAGAGGCAGGTCGAGGCCGAAGCGGTTCACACCAAGGCGCGCTGTCATTTCCAGTGCGGCAATCTGCTGCCGGCGCTCGAGCTGTTGCAGACCACCGCGGCGTTGTTCCAGCAGTGCGGAGACCAGGCGGGCCTGACCGCGGCCTTTGCCGGTATCGGCGTGTGCCAGCACAAGCTCGGCGCCCACACCGATGCGATCAGCTCGCTCACGCGCGCGCTCGATTCCGCGCGCAACATCGGTCACCACACGCTCGAGATCGAAGCGCGCAATGCGCTGGGATCGTCGTTGATTGCCCTCGGTCGGTTCGAGGACGCGGACCACCATCTCGCGGCGGGCGTGCACGCGGCGCGAACTTCCGGACAGGCCCGGGCGCTCCCGCAGCTCCTCCTGTCCCGCTCGATGCTCTCCCGCAAGCGTGCGGACACGCGTGCGATCACCGAGCGGGAGGCGAAGACCGCCGATCTCAATGAATGCCTGCAGTACGCGGGCGAGGCGATGCGTGTCGCAATCGAGATCCGAGACCCGGTGGCGGAAGCGCAGTGCGCCGGCCAGATCGGCTCCGTCCATCGGATGCTCGGCCAGGTGCAGGAATCGCGCGAGGCGTTGATGCGGGCGTTGACGCTCGCACGAACGATCGGCGACGGACCGCTCGAGATGCTGGCGCTCGCCGAAACCGGTCATCTGCTGATCGCGTGCGGCGCGCATGCGGATGCGGCGACGTGCCTGCTGCAGGCGTACGAGCTGTGCCAGAAGGTCGGCGAGCGCGAGCTGCACGCGCAGGTTGCCGAGGCCCTGTCCCGCGTTTACGAAGACCTCGGCGACGCGGCGACCGCGTTGCGCTTCCTGCGCAAGTACCACGAGCTGCGCGAGGCGGAACTCACGACTTCGCGCCGCCAGCTCGCCCACGTCGAGGAGCTCTCGCTCAACTTCCGCGAGATCTCGGAGCAGGCGTCGAAGTATCGCGAGCAGGTGGCCGACCTGTCCGCCGAGCGCGCGGCGCTGCTCGAAGAAGCGACGCAGCTCGTCGAAGCGAGCCAGCGCGATCCGCTGACCAAGCTCCTGAACCGGCGTGGACTGCAGGCGCGCATCGTGCCGCTCATGCATATGGTCACCGAGCGCAAGCTCGCGCTCGCGGTCGCGATCATCGACGTCGACCGCTTCAAGCACATCAACGACGGCTACTCGCACAGCGCCGGAGATCATGTGCTGCAACGAGTCGCGACGCTCATTCGCGCGCACTGCCGGCAGCACGACCTGCCGATCCGCTACGGCGGCGACGAATTCATGGTGGTGCTCGCCGGCGTCGATCTGAAGCAGGCCGTCACGATCATGCAGCGTTTGAAGCGCGCGACCGACGAGCTCTCGTTTGACGACGAAGCGCCGGGCCTCAAGGTGACCCTTTCGATCGGCGTCGCTGAGCACCGTCATGGCGACGCTTTTTCGGCGTCGGTCGCGGTCGCAGACGCGGCAATGTACAACGCGAAGAAGGGTGGGCGCGATCGCATCGTGTCCGCGCCTCCCGCATGACGATCACCACGCAAAGCCCCGGGGCATCGGGTGTCTTGTTCGTGGTCGCCGCGCCGTCGGGCGGCGGCAAGAGCAGCATGGTGAATGCGCTGCTCGAACGGGAACCGGGCATACGGCTGTCGGTGTCCTATACGACACGGCCTCCGCGCCCCGGTGAGCAGGAAGGTGCGCACTATCACTTCGTGGACGTCGCGCGCTTCAAGGCGCTCGCCGAGCGCGGCGAATTCCTGGAACACGCGCTCGTGCACGGCAACTGGTACGCGACCTCGGCGACCTGGCTCAAGGAACAGGTG
>DATKJP010000336.1:0-7570 GCA_035543635.1 Casimicrobiaceae bacterium | reverse complement strand
CGACAGGCTTTCATCGGATCGATGTCAACGGCAAGTTCGAGCTGACGCTGGTCCAGGGTGACACGGAAGGCGTCACGGTCGAAGCGACGGCTGCGGACCTGCCCCGAATCCGCACCCAGGTCCACGGCGGAACGCTGGTCGTGGAAGGCGCCGAGAATCGCTCGGTCTGGGACTGGTTCCCGGGGCGTTCCTCGGGCCGGGCGCCGCGCGTGACGATCCGCCTGCGGGAAGTCGACCGGATAGACGCCGCCGGGGCCGTCACGCTCGATGCCGACAGCCTGAAGGCGAACGAGCTTCGCCTCGACCTCGCGGGAGCGTGCACGATCAAGATACGCGAACTTCAGGCGGCGACTCTTCTGCTCGACGGCTCCGGTGCCATCAAGGTAGCAGTCGGAGGAAAGGTCGGACGGCAGAAGGTCGATCTCTCTGGCGCCGGATCGTATCTCGCCGAGGAGCTGGTGAGCGACGAAGCCGTCGTCGACGTGAGCGGCGCCGGCAAGGCGGTGGTCAATGCCAAGAACTCGCTCGCCGTCGACATCTCCGGCGCCGGCAAGGTCGAGTATCTCGGCGACCCGAAGCTCAAGCAATCGATCAGCGGCATCGGATCGATCTCCCGCCGCAATCGATCCTGACGCCGCTAAGTATCCTGTTCGCCGCCCTCGGGCCCGTAGAAGAACACCCACACCAGGAAATCGTCGGAGAAGTCCTCGAAGCGGTGCACCACGCCCGCCTTCGCGAAGAGCACGTTGTTCGGCGCAAAACGGTGACGGCGCTCGCCGTTGACGAACCACCCATCGCCTCGCGCGACGACATAGAGCTCGTCGCGGCTGTGCGGCTGCTGTGGATCGCCGCCGCGCGGCGCGTAGAGCTTCACCTGTAATGTCCCGTGCTCGAACACGGCGACCGATCGCTTGCCGTCGGGCGTGGGCAGCAGCGCGGCCGCTTCCTCGAGCGTGATGCGGAAGGCTTCCGCCGGGTCGGTCGCGCGCGTCGACTTACGCATCGCGTTTCATTGCAGGCTCGCGCGAGGTTCCGCTTCGAGCAGCTCGGCCTTGAAGAGAAGCGTGAGGCCGGTGGCAGGATCGTGGTCGGGATGCACGCCGGGGAGGACGTGAACGTTTGCAACGCGGCAATCGCGCATCAACGCGCCGAGCATTGCCGCAACGTCGCTCGCGCGCTCGCCGGGAAACAGCGGGCAGCGAAAGCCCTCGGCCAGACGGGAATCGAACGCGCTCGAGAGCGATAGCCGCAGCTCGCCGCCGCCATTCGTGTCCGGGCACCGGTGCGCGCTGATGACCGCGGCCGGCTCTCCAACGGCGGAACGCAGGCGCCGGATGGCGTTGCTCGCGAAGAGTTGTGCGGCGACTTCGCGCTGCGCGGCGCGACCTTCCTGCAAGGCAACGAGCGGGGGCTTCGGCGCGCGAGGCAAGGCCAGCACGGAGGTCTCCCGCGCAGTGAGCTGGCGTGCAAGCTCCCGCGCCAGCGGCAAGCCCCATGCGCCCACGCCCGACTCTGCGAAGAGCGGCGCACGTGGAGCGGTGAGTGCGGTGCCAACGAGAAAGCGCAGATGCACCGCGCCTTCCATGCTCAATGCAATCGGCGCCGGCTCGACCGAGCGCGCTTGAGTTGCTGAACTATCGAGCGCGTGAGTCCAGCTCAGCAGTTCGGGCAGCCGCGGCAGGTCGATTGCGTCGGCGGAAGCGAGCGCGTTGGCCAGCGCGAAGTTGCGATTGCCGGCGAGCGCAGCATGCTCGAGCAGGATCGCCCGCACCCGCTCAGGCTCGGTTATCACGGCCTCGATCAGGGACGGCGCTGATCCGGATGACTTGCCCGCGACGATCACGATCGGCAGCGCGAAGAGCTGCGCGGCCACGCCGGCCGGTCCGTCCGCGACAGCTTCGTCCCAGGCCGCGATCATCCTGCGCTGGAGCGTACGTGCAATCGCCGCCGAAGGCGCGGCCGCGAGGAGGCTGGCCAGCCATTCGCCTCCTCCTGTGCGCATCGCATCGATCATCTTTTCCGTCAACGCCGTGTCCTGCACGTCAGCGCCGGAGACGCTCATCGAGGCGAGACTCGCCGCGGCGCGCTCGATCTCGAGATCAAACGCCGGATTAACGCGATCGGGGAAGCTGCGAGGATCGGCAACGTCGGCGTCGATGACCATCTATCCATTGTCGCATACGGCGGCAGGCCGACCGCATGTCCCGGCGATCAAACCCGATTGATCTCGATCAAGCGCGGCGAGATGTCCCTGGCTTAGAATAAAGGCGTTCACTGGATCTGCCCGCAGGAGATGATCGTGTATACGAACATTCTCGTCGCAACCGACGGCTCGAAGCTCTCCGGCAAGGCGGTCGCTCACGCGATCGAGCTCGCGCGCGCGCTGAGCGCGCGGCTGACCGCGTTCCACGCTTCGCCCGATTACCCGCTACCGGTCTATGCCGACGGGGTGGTTTACGAGACGCTATCGCGCAGCGAGTATGCGGCGGCGTGCCGCAAGGAGGCGAACAAGATCCTCGGCGCGGTTGCCGAGAAGGCGAAGCTCGCCGGCGTGCCGTGCTCGCAGGCGCATGCCATCTCCGCGGCACCCTGGGAAGCCATCCTCGCCGCAGTGAAGAAGAACAAGTGCGACGCGATCGTCATGGCCTCGCACGGCCGGCGCGGCGTGACGGCAATGTTGCTCGGCAGCGAAACGCAAAAAGTGCTGACCCATTCGAAGCTGCCGGTGATCGTGGTGCGTTAGCGCGCCAGTTGATATGCTAGCTCCGTGCGCCTTGCCGCGCGTTCCGGAGCAGCATGCAGATCAAGCGGCAACTGTTTCGTCCCGGCCGCCGCATCGAGCAGATCAGCAGGCTCGCGACGCATCCCTTCTTTGCGCGACGCAAGCGCTCTTCTGCTTCTGCGTCAGCTGAAGGCTCGTCCGCAGCGCCGGGACCGCGCGGCTTCCTGCCGCGAATGGCGGAGAACGCCGGCGCGCTCTTTTCGATCGCGATCTCGCTCACGCTCGTCGCCGCGCTCGCGGCGCTGATGTTCGCGTTCGTGCGCGACATCCGCCGCGACGCGTTCGAACTCGACAGCTTCAGCACGCCGCGCGAAATCGCCGATCGCGGCTACACCTCGACTGCGATCGCCGAGGCGATCCTCGACGAGATCCGCAGCATCCAGGTCGAGGCCTTTACCCTGCAGGCCCGCCGCCAGCTCGAGGTCGCGGCGGCGCTGCCGGACGTGCAGGTCGCCGGCGCGGGCCTGTCGATGAAGGCGATCGTGCGCTACGCGCGGCGGCTGTTCGATCTGCCCGATAACCGCATCACCGGCGACATGTTCCAGGACGGCAAGGCGCTGCGGCTGGCTTTGCGAATCCGCGAAGGAACGCGCACCCAGCTCGTCGTCGTGCGACGCGACGACGGCGACGTCGATCGGCTGCTCAAGGATGCCGGACGCGCGCTGGTGCAGATCGCCGATCCGCAGCTGCTCGCCGTCTACCTTTACGGGCGCGAAGTCGCCGAGCGTCGCTTCACGGCCACGCGCGCGGCGATCGGTTACTCCCTCGCGCACGGCCGCACCGAAGATCGCGGCCGGGCGTATCAGATGCTGGGCACCGTGCAACGGCTCGAAGGCGAGCCGGAGAACGCGCTCGAGTCGTTTCGCCGTTTTGCCGCGATCGATCCTTGGGCGGGCTCGCTTGCCGTGATCCGGCAGCTCGTGCGCATGGGACGCAACGAAGAGGCGCTCGCCCTGGCGCGAGAGCGCGCGAGCCTCGCCGCGAACGTGAACGACTGGATCGTCGTGTCGAGCGCGATGAGCTCGCTCGGGCTCAACTCCGAAGCGCTCGACTATGCGCGGCGCGCTGTCGCGCTCGATCCGAGCGGTGCCGACTCGAACAATACGATGGCCCTCGCACTCTACGCGGTGCACCGCCCCCAGGAGGCGGTCGCAGCAGCCGAGCATGGCTTCAAGCTCAATCCGACGGACCAAGACCTGCCGTCCACGCTCGCCTTCCTCCTCGCCGCGGTCGGCCGCGCACCCGAAGCGATCGAAATCTGCAACGCGTCGCTGGCGGAGTGGCCCGGCGACCTGTACTGCCGCGAGGCACGCGGCGACGCCTACGCGTCGCTCGGTCGCGCCGATGAAGCGATCGCCGAATACCGCTACGCGCAAGCGAACGGCAACCCTTCGGCGTTTCTGGCCACGCACTTCGGCAATCTGCTGCTTGCGGAGGGAAGGCCGAACGATGCTCTCGCTCAATACGAGATGGCGCTCAGCAACGAGCCGCATCTCTTGATGGCGCAAACTGGATGGGCGCGCGCGCAGCTCGCACTTGGACGGCCGAAGGTTGCCGTACAGCGCTTCGCAGCCATTGCGCCGCAGGACCCCGACGACGCGCAGATCTACTCCGAATGGGCGCGCGCGCTCGATTCGCTCGGGCGTAAGGACGAGGCCGAGGCGAAGCGGGAAGAAGCGGACAAGGCGCGCGCTCGAGTCGCAGCGCCGCTGGTGCTCAACTGAGGGCGGCAAGCCAGGCCGGGTTTCGCGCTAGAATGCGGGCTTTGCCTAAAAGGCGAAGCAAATCATGCGCGTATCGCGCTTCTTTCTGGCCACACTGAAAGAAGCTCCGGCCGAAGCCGAGCTTGCGAGCCACAAGCTCATGCTGCGCTCCGGCATGATCAAGCGGCTTGCCGCCGGCATCTACACCTGGATGCCGCTGGGCTTGCGCGTGCTCGCCAAGGTCGAAGCGATCGTGCGCGAGGAGATGAATCGCGCCGGCGCGATCGAGCTCCTGATGCCGGTCGTTCAGCCGGCCGAGTTGTGGCAAGAATCCGGGCGCTGGGACGAGTACGGTCCGGAGCTGCGGCGCATCAAGGATCGCCACGAGCGCGATCTGGTGCTGCAGCCGACCTCCGAAGAAGTCATCACCGACATCGCGCGCAAGGAGCTCAGGAGCTACAAGCAGCTGCCGGTGAACTTCTATCACATCCAAACCAAGTTTCGCGACGAGGTTCGTCCGCGGTTCGGCGTGATGCGCTCGCGTGAGTTCATCATGAAGGACGCGTACTCGTTCGACGCCGACCAGGCCGGCATGGCGAAGTCGTACCAAACGATGTATGACGCGTACACGCGCATCTTCACGCGTATGGGATTGACGTTCCGGCCTGTGGCCGCGGACACGGGTCCGATCGGCGGCAGCGCGTCGCACGAGTTCCAGGCGTTGGCCGATTCGGGCGAGGACGCGATTGCATACTCGATCGAGTCGGATTACGCCGCCAACGTCGAGCTGGCGGAAGCCGTCGCGCCGCACGCGCACCGCGCCGCGCCAGCCGAGCCCATGCAGAAGGTATCGACGCCCGGCTTGGCGACCTGCGAGGAAGTGGCAGAACTATTGAAGCTGCCGCTCGGGAGAACGGTGAAGTGCATCATGCTCCACGCGAATGGCAAGCTGCACATGCTGCTTATCCGCGGCGATCACAACTTGAACGAGGTCAAGGCCGGCAAGATCCCGGAGCTGGCCGGCTTTCGCTGGGCAAACGACGCAGAGATCACCGCAGCGATGTACTGTCCGCCGGGCTATCTCGGGCCGGTCGGGATGCCCGCCGACATGCCGCTCATCGTCGACCGGACCGTTGCTGTGATGAGCGATTTCGTCTGCGGCGCCAACGAATCCGATTTCCACCTGCGCGGCGTGAACTTCGGCCGCGATTGCCGCGAACCCGTTCGTGTGGCCGACATACGCAACGTGGTCAAGGGCGATCCCTCGCCCGATGGAAAGGGCACGCTCGACATCATGCGCGGCATCGAGGTGGGTCATGTCTTTGCGCTCGGCACCAAATACTCGCAGGCCATGGGTGCAACTTTCCTCGACGCGGCGGGTCAAGAGCAGGTCCTGGAGATGGGGTGCTACGGCATCGGCATCACGCGAATCCCGGCGGCGGCGATCGAGCAGAGCAACGACGAGCGCGGCATCATCTGGCCGCTGCCGCTGGCGCCGTTCAGCGTGGCGATCGCGCCGATCGGCTACGACCGTGTCGATGCCGTGCGCAACATCGCCGAGAAGTTGCATGACGAGCTTGATGGCGCGGGCGTGGAGGTGCTGCTCGACGACCGCGGCGAGCGGCCTGGAGTGATGTTCGCCGACCTCGAGCTGATCGGCATCCCTCACCGGGTGACGATCGGCGAGCGCGGATTGAAGGAAGGCAAGCTAGAGTATCAGAGCCGTCGCGACGGTCAGGTGGTTGCCGTTCCGCGCGACCAGATCGGCGCGTTTCTGCGCGAAAGGCTTGGGTCGTGAAGAGAAACAGCAGATTCTTCGCTTCGCTGGCGATGACATTCCGGATACTCGGGGCGACATTCGCGACGGCGCTTTTCATCTGCGCGTTCCCTCACGCGGCGCATGCCGGTGCGCAGATCGAGGAGGAGCTTTCCGCCAGCGTACAGAACTCGCTGCATCGTTCGGTTAGCGACTATCCCGCACCGCGCCTCGTCTTCGATACCGACGTCGAAGGCTGGTCGTGGCTCGCCGACATGTCTTCGCGGCTTGCGCCGAAGATACCGGATTGGCCAACGCGGCGTGATTTTCTCGTCACGGTGCAATACGAAGCCTCGCGCGCCGGCCTGGATCCGCAACTGGTGCTGGGCCTGATCCATCACGAGAGCAACTTCCGCAAATACGCGGTGTCGAGCGCGCAGGCGCGCGGTTACATGCAGGTGATGCCCTTCTGGGTGCGTCTCATCGGCGAGCCCGATCACGATCTGTTCAACCTGCGCACCAACTTGCGCTATGGCTGTACGATCCTGCGCTATTACCTTGACCGCGAGAACGGCGATCTGTACCGCGCGCTGGGCCGCTATAACGGGAGCCTCGGTCGGCCCGAGTATCCGAACGCGGTTATCGGCGCGATGCGCCGCAACTGGTCGTGGACTCCTTCCTCCGTAAGCGGCGCCGACGCCACAGCCGTCGGCGTCAGTAGCCCCGGCGTAAAGTGAAGCAAGCCGCGGCGCGCTATCGCGGCCGCTTTGCGCCCTCGCCAACCGGACCGCTGCACTTCGGCTCGCTCGTGGCGGCGCTCGCGAGCTGCTGCGACGCGCGCGCACACGGCGGGGAATGGCTGGTACGCATCGAGGATCTCGACGAGCCGCGCACCAGTCGCGATGCAGCGCTGACGATCCTCGCGCAGCTCGACGCGTACGGATTCCGCGTGGACGGAGCCATCCTGTGGCAAAGCGAGCGTGGTGCCTTTTATCAGTCGGCGCTTGACGATCTCGTGAAGCGGGGACTTGCGTTCGCCTGCGCGTGCTCGCGCAGCGACCTGGATGGCGCAAGGATCGGCGCCGGCGGCGAGCGCATCTATCCGGGCACCTGCCGCAACGGTGTTGCGCCAGGACGAAGCGCGCGTGCCTGGCGCGCCGCCGTGAGCGACGGGGCTATCGGTTTCCGCGATCGTCTGCAGGGATGGTACGAGCAGCGGTTGGCGAGCGAGGTCGGTGATTTCGTCGTGAAGCGCGCCGATGGTCTTTTTGCTTATCAGCTCGCGGTGGTGGTCGACGACGCCGAGCAGGGCGTCACGCACGTCGTGCG
>DATKJP010000335.1:0-12716 GCA_035543635.1 Casimicrobiaceae bacterium | reverse complement strand
CGACAAGACGGCGAAGGAGCGCAGCACGATCCTCCGCAAGTGGTTCGAGCTCATGCTCGCGAACGTCGACGACCTTGCGCTCATCCTGACGACCGAGCAGGGCAAGCCGCTCGCCGAATCGAAGGGCGAGGTCACGATCGGCGCCGGCTACAGCGAGTGGTTCGCCGAGGAAGCGAAGCGCGTCTACGGCGACGTGATTCCGACGGTCTGGAACGACAAGCGGCTTCTCGCAATCAAGCAGCCGGTCGGCGTATGCGCCGCGATCACGCCGTGGAATTTCCCGTCGTCGATGATCACGCGCAAGGTCTCGCCCGCTCTCGCCGCGGGATGCACGGTGGTCATCAAGCCCGCCGAGGCGACTCCGTTCTCCGCGCTCGCGCTCGCCGAGCTCGCGCACCGCGCAGGCTTCCCGCCGGGCGTGCTGAACGTCGTCACCGGCAAGGCCTCGGCGATCGGCGGCGAGATGACCTCCAACCCTACCGTGCGCAAGCTTTCCTTCACCGGATCGACCGCGGTCGGACGTCTGCTGATGAAGCAGGTCGCGCCGACGGTGAAGAAGCTCTCGCTCGAGCTGGGCGGCAACGCGCCCTTCATCGTATTCGACGACGCGGACCTCGATGCCGCGGCCGATGGCGCGATCGTTTCCAAGTACCGCAACACCGGCCAGACCTGCGTGTGCGCAAACCGGCTTTTCGTGCAGGACAAGGTCTACGACGCGTTCGCGGCGAAGCTCGCGGACAAGGTTCGCGCGCTCAAGGTTGGCGCGGGTACCGAGCCGGGCGTCGCGCAGGGGCCGCTGATCAACAAGGACGCGCTCGACAAGGTCGAAGAGCACGTCGCCGACGCGACCGCGCACGGCGCGAAGGTCATCACGGGCGGCAAGCGCCACGCGCTGGGCGGAACGTTCTACGAGCCGACTGTGCTCGCAGACGTCACGCCGGAGATGAAGATCTTCCGTGAAGAAACTTTCGGACCGGTCGCGCCGCTGTTCCGCTTCTCGACCGACGCCGAAGTGATCGAACTCGCCAACCGCACCGAGTTCGGGCTGGCGTCGTATTTTTATTCGCGCGACATCGGCCGGATCTGGCGTGTGGCCGAAGCGCTCGAGTACGGCATGGTCGGCGTCAACACCGGGCTCGTCACGACCGAGGTCGCGCCCTTCGGCGGCGTCAAGCAATCCGGCCTCGGCCGCGAAGGCTCGAAGTACGGCATCGAAGAGTACGTCGAGGTCAAATACGTCTGCGTCGGCGGCGTCGACCGCTGACGAACGCCATTCCAGACGAAACGAGGAGCCCGCTTCCGGCCAAGTGACCGAGCTGCAGGTTCCTCGTCGCTAAAGCTCCTCGCAACGACTGGCGCACGCGTCAGAACGTGTCCGGCTGGGGCTCGGGCTCGCCTTTGGGCTCAGGAAAATGCGACGGGAAATAGTCGTCGTCGTTCCGTTGCTGCGCTACCGGCTTCATCGGCGCGGGCGTTGACTCCGCCGGCGCAAAGTTCGGCGCGGCTTCGGCCGAGATGATCTCCTGCGGAGAGACATCCCGTGCGAGCCGCTGCTCCGCCGCGAGCACTACGAAGCCCAGGACCGTTACGATGGCACCAACCCTAAGAGAAAGGGCGATGCGCTCACTCCAACTCGATTTCCGCGACATGGTTCACTCCTGGTTTCCTGTTGCCGTGGCGGGCCCCCGTGTGGGCGCTTCCGCCTCTTACCGGAAGCTATTGCCACGGCGGGGCTTCCGGATGCGCTCAATATAGGAGAAGCGCCCGGGCAGCGAGACCGAGAATTCGCGGCAATACCTGCTGAAAATTCACGCCCGGCGGTGTCCGCTTTTGCCGCGCGAGGACGTACCGCTTACCAGCCCGGCGGCGGCTTCTTAAGCACCGTGATGGTGCGGTCCTGGATGGCGAGGTAGCCGCCGGCGACCAGGTCCTTGAAGAGCCGGCTGATCATGTCGCGCGACGCGCCGACGCGCTCGGCGATGTCCTGTTGCGTCAGCTTTTCCGGCACCACGAGCGTGCCGTCGCGCTCGACTGCCAGCGTAAGCAAAAGCTTCACCAATCGCCCGTAGACGTCCTCGAGCGCGAGGCTCTTTACGTTCTGCGTGGTGAGGCGAACGCGCTGGATCAGTTTCTCGATCAGGTGCAGCGCAAAATCCGGGTGCCGCAGGATGAACTCGCGAAAGTTGGCGCGCGTCACCAGCGTGCAGGTCGTTGGCTCGGTGGTCATCACCGAAGCCGACCGCGGGCTGCCGTCGAGCGACATCTCGCCGACGTATTCGCCCGGCCCGTGGAAGGCGATCACGACTTCGCGCCCGGCGGCATTGCTCGCGAAGACCTTAACCCGTCCGGAGAGCACGATGAAGAGCGAGTCGCCGACCTCGCCCTCGTTGATGATGATCGTGTTCTTGGGATAGTTGCGGACGACGCCGGTACTCGCGATTTCGCGCAGCGTCTGCTCGGTGAGCGGCGCAAACGGATCGTCGGGGGCTGCGGGCCGCGTCATGGCTGGAACCGAATCGGGCGGGGAACCGAGTCGTGCCCGACAATCGTAGCACGCCGCCGTGTCACGCGCGTGTTGCGTCGACGGCCGGCTACGGCACGCGAGCGCTCGCCACCGGAACCAGCCAGACGGCATAGCCGCGCGGGTCGCGCACGCTGGCGATCATCTGCTCGAAGTACTCGAGGGCCGACGTACGGCTGACGGCCGTCAGCTCACCGATCGACTCGACGTAGCCATCGCGCCATGCTTCGAGGATGGAGGCGAAGGTCTGGCGCGGGACGCGCACGGTGTCGACGATGACGTAATCCATCGTGATCGCCTCGAGCCCGAGATCGGCGAGGATGCCGTAGACGTTGCGGCCGATGAAGAGGTCGGTGTTGGTCGCGGCGGCGAAGCTCGCCGGCACTTCGTGCCAGAAATCGCTCGGGTCGAGCACACCGCGCTGGAAATGGAGCATCCTGTAGTCTTCGGCGATGATGTGCAGATACCCGCCGCGGCGCGTGACGCGCTTGAGCTCGCCGACAACCCGCTCCGGATATGGGATCGAATGAATCACGTGCCGGCAAACAGTGAGATCGTACGTGCCGTCGGCGGCGGCTAGCTCGTAGACGCTCTGGTGCTCGAAGGCAAGACGCGACGCGAGCCGCGCATAGCGCTGGCGCGCAAGCTCCAGGTGCGAGTCGATGATGTCGACCCCGAGCACGCTCGCCTGCGGAAAAAGCTCGGCGAGCCGCGACGCTCCCTCGCCGGTGCCGCAGCCGGCGTCGAGGATCCGCGGGGAGGCCGGCAGCGTGTAGCGGCGAAAAAGCGGCGCTTCCTGCGGCCAGATCGCCTGCGCCTGCGCAGCCAGGTTTCGCACCATCGATTCGTCGGCCATCTGCTTGGCTTGCGGGTTCAAGTCCGTCACTTGGCCCTCCCTCGTTGACCTCGAAATCAGAATACTCCGACGAACGGATTAGGTCATTGGACAATGCTGGAGCGCCGCGGGGCGAGGCAGACTTCGTTTCATGGAATCCCCGCAAACCCGCCCAAATTTGTCCGAAGACGCTGCGGCGACACCTTTCGTCGCAGCATCGCGGGAGGAGCTTCGCCATGCGCGCGAGCTCCGCGAACACCTGAGGAAGCTGTTGCCCGATTGCCCCGCCGCACCAGCGCCACTCTGGAGCGTCGGCGCCGACTGACGCACGCCGGCTCGATACGAAACCGGACTCTACCCCGCGGTTTGACCGCGGTTTAGGAATCGTGGACACTTCCCGGCGGCCGATTCGAGGCCCCGGGGAAGCCCGCGTTCCATGAGCAGCGTAGAGCCCATCATCCACCCGATAGCCTCGCTCGACGAGGATGCCTGGGAGGACCTGCTCAATTTCATCGAGGAGCGGCGCGTCATCCCCATCGTCGGGCCGGAGCTGCTGCTGGTCGAAACCGACACGGGTCCGTGCCTCCTCTATGAGTGGATCGCCGAGAAGCTCGCCGGCAAGCTCGGCGTGGACACCGCGCAGCTCCCCAAGCCCTGCACGCTCAACGACGTCGTCTGCTGGTTCCTCGCGGCGCGCGGCAGGCGCGAGGAAGCCTACACGCGATTGCGAAGCGTGTTGCGCGACGCGAACTTCGCTCCGCCGCTCGCACTGCGCCAGCTCGCGCGGATCACCGACTTCGATCTCTTCGTCACGACGACCTTCGATACGCTGCTCGAGCAGGCGATCAACGACGAGCGCTTCGGCGGCGCGCAATCGACGGAGGTCGTCGCCTACGCACCCAACCGCGTGGCCGACCTCCCCTCCGAGCGCGAGAAGCTGCAGCGGCCGGTCGTCTATCACCTCCTGGGACGGCTCTCGGCGTCGCCGACCTATGTCATCTCCGACGAGGACATGCTTGAATTCATGTGCGCGCTTCAAAGCGAGCACCTGACGCCGGAAAAGCTCTTTCACGAACTGGAGCACAATCATCTGCTGCTGATCGGCTCGAGCTTCACCAACTGGCTGGCGAGGCTCTTCCTGCGCATGGCGAAGCGCCACCGGCTCTCCGATCCCCGTGACGTCGGAGAAATCCTCGCCGACAACCATTCTGACCACGACAAGCGATTGGTGAGCTTCCTGCAGCAGGTGAGCGTGCGGACGCGCATCTACAGCGGGGCCGGGAAATTCGTCGACGAGCTGCATCGCCGGTGGACGGTTCGCCGCAAGCCGGGCGAAGTGATCACGCTCGGCGGCGCGCCGCAGCGCTTCCTCCCGCCCGAACGCGAGATGCCGGACAACGCGGTGTTCATCAGCTACGCGCGCGAGGATCTCGCCGCCGTGCAGAAGCTCAAAGCCGGGCTCGATGCCGTTGGAGTGAAGACCTGGTTCGATCTCGAGCGTCTGGAAAGTGGCGACGACTACGATCGCAAGATCCAGCGCAACGTCGCGCGCTGCTCGTACTTCATTCCGATCGTCTCGGCCGCGACCGAACACCGGCTCGAAGCCTACTTCCGCCGCGAATGGAGCTACGCCATCGACCGCGCACGCAACATGGCGGACGCAGCGCTCTTCATTCTGCCGGTGTGCATCGACGACACCGACGCCGGCACCGCGCAGATTCCCGAGCGATTCAAGGCCCTGCATTTCACGCGCCTGCCCGGAGGCGAGGTTTCGCCCGAGTTCTCTCGCCGCCTCCAGGATCTGCTTTCCACGCGTCACTGACGAGCGTCGATCTTGTCGCCTCCCGATAGCACGACCGCGCAAGCGTCAGTAGACGCCCAGCATCCGTGGCTGGGGCTCGACTCGTTCACCGAGGAGACGCGCGCCTACTTCTACGGTCGCGACGACGAAGTCGCCGAGCTTGCACGGCGCGTGCAGCGCAAGACGCTGACGATCCTCTTCGGGCAGTCCGGACTCGGCAAGACTTCGATCCTGCGCGCCGGCATCGTGCCGCGCCTTCGCGCCGAGGCTTACTGCCCGGTCTATGTGCGCATCGACTACTCGCCGGAATCTCCCGCGCCATCCGAGCAGATCAAGCAAGCGATCTATCGCGCCACGCGCAGCTCGGGACAGTGGACGCAGACGGGAGTAGCGGTCGCCGGCGAATCGCTCTGGGAATTCCTGCACCATCGCGACGACGTGCTGCGCGACGAGCGCGGCAAAACGCTCATTCCGCTCCTGATCTTCGACCAGTTCGAAGAGATCTTCACGCTGGCGCAGAACGATGACTTCGGCCGCAAGCGCGCTGCGCAGTTTCTCGAGGACCTGGCCGACCTGGTCGAGAACCGGCCGCCGGCGGCACTCGAGGCGAAGATGGAAGCCGACGACGCTGCTGTGGAGAAGTTTGACTTCACGCGCAGCGACTACCGCATTCTGATCGCGCTGCGCGAGGATTATCTCGCGCATCTCGAAGGCGTGAAGGCCAACATGCCTTCGATAACCCAGAACCGAATGCGGCTCGCTCGCATGACGGGAGAGCAGGCCCTGGCTGCAGTCCTGGGTCCCGGAGGCAAGCTCGTCAACGAGGAGGTCGCCGAGGCGATCGTTCGCTTCATTGCCGGCGGATCGGAGCTGCGCAACGCGGAGGTCGAGCCGTCGCTCCTTTCGCTCATCTGTCGCGAGCTGAACAACGCGCGCATCGCGCAGGGCCGCACGGAGATCTCCACCGATGTCCTCGCCGGCTCACGCGAAACGATCCTGTCCGAGTTCTACGAGCGTGCGCTCGCGGACCAGCCGCCGGGCGTGCGCAAATTCATCGAAGATGAAATGCTTACCGAGTCGGGCTTTCGCGAGAGCCTGGCCGAGGAGCGCGTGCAAAAGGCCTTTGCTGCAGCAGGCGCGTCGCGCGAAGCATTGCCGACGCTGGTCAACCGGCGACTGCTTCGCATCGAGGAGCGGCTCGACTTGCGCCGCGTCGAGCTGACTCACGACGTGCTGTGCAGTGTCGTAGCAGCAAGTCGGGAACTGCGTCACGAGCGCGAAGCGCGCGACGAGGCAGAGCGAAAGCTCGCGGCACAGCGCGAGCGCGAAAGCGCGACACGCAAAGCGCTGGTCCGCGCGCGTCAGATCGCCGCCGGCTGCGCCGTGCTCGCGATCATCGCTGTCGGCGGCACGATCTTCGGTTATATCAGCACGAAGCGAGCTCAGCAGGCGGAGCTAAAAGCCCAGCAGACGCGGGCGCTGGCTGAGAGCGCGCGAGGAGAAGCTGAGAAGCTCATCGTCTATCTCCTCGACGACTTCTATCTCGAGCTGGAGCCGGTCGGTCGGCTCGACGTCGTTGCGGGGCTCGCGAAGCGCGCAGTCGACTATTACGCGGGCCTTCCAGCAGAGCTTCGCACCGCCGAGACCGAGCGCAATCGCGCGCTCGCACTGGCCCGGTACGGCGGAGCGCTCCGCTACCAGTCGAAGCTCGACGAAAGCGAGAAAGCGCTATCCGAAGCGACCAGCGTACTGAGCAAATTGCAGCGCGAGGGCGACAAGTCTGAGGCTACGGCGATCGGCCTCGGCCTCGGTTTGACATTCGAAGCGCGCGTCCGCGACAGCCAAGCCAATCGTCAGGAAGCGGAGCAGTTTGCGCAGCAAGCCGTGGACGTATTGAAACCGCTGATGTCAGCACCCAATCCCTCCATGTCATTGCGCCGCGCTTATGGTGGAGCGCTGCTCTATCAAGGCTATGCGCAAAACGTGGGAGAGGAAGAAGAAGCGGCGGTCAAGACGCTTGAGGAAGCGCGTGAAGTCTTTCGCAGCATCGATGGCTTGAAGCTCGGCGACCTGCCTTCGGCCGCGGCCTACGCCGAAGTGTCCAGTTGGGAAGTGGACGGATTGATAGCCATGGGCCGCCTCGACGAAGCTCGACGCGTCGGCGCGGACGGCATCCGAGTGGCTGGGGAGGTGCTGGAGAAGCGGCCAGGCCACATGCCTGCGCTGCGCGCCCGGGCTCTTCTCGCTGACAGCCTGGCCAACGGCGAAATGAACGATCTGCATCGCCGCAAGGCCCTCGCGTTATCGGAGCAGGGCAGTCGCGATTGGGAAGCCTTCCTCAAGCTCGATCCAAGCAACCAGATCGCCTGGCACAATCTCGGAGTGACGAGGGGCAGGTCGTCGTATGCGCTGGCCGGCCTAGGGGAGGTCCGCAAGAGTCAGGAGGCAATGCGGGCGGCTCTCGCGGTGGAGGCGTATGCCGAGCCGTCGGCGATGATCGGCACCATGTTGGGTTTCACCGACGGTTATCTCGCGGCGAGCGAAGCCGATTCGGGCAACCGGCAGGCGGCGGAAGCGGCGCTCGCGGAGAACCGGCGCCATATTCAACTGTCGATCAAGGACCTCAAGGCGGATTCGTTTGGTCGCGCGATTCTTCCCGAGTATCTGGGGTGGTACGCGGTGCCGGCGCCTGGGGTGTGGTACGGTCCCTATGGGCTCTCGCGCGCGGCGGGCGACTACGAAACACTGCGCAGCCAGGTCCGCGCGTCGCTGAGTCGGATCGAGCAGATCAAGCCTGCCAATCCACAGCAGGCGCTGGCCAAGAATCGACTGCTGTACGTCGCATACCGGACCTTGGCCGATGCTTCGTACAATTTGAAGGACTACACAGCAGCGGAAACTGCAATCAAGCAGTCTATCGAGACTCAGCGCGCCATTCCAAAGCGCAACCTGTTTGATGAGCGCGACGCAAACGACTCGCTCATGCTTGCGGCGATGATCGACGCGCGAGTGGAAAGATACTCCGAAGCACAAAAGACCATCGAACCGATTCTGAAACTCAATCGCGAGCTCTACGCGCGCAAGGACAACGACGATCTTACCCAGCGGGCCGAGTTCGCCCAGGCGCTTTATGTCTCAGCGCTGGCCGCGCCGGGGCAGAAGTCAGCCCAGCTGACGCAGGCTGCTGCGATCCTGGACGGCCTGCCGCCGGAGATGCGTGGCCTCAAAAGCGTCTCGATCTGGCGCGAACGGATCGTCGAGGAACAGAAGAAGCGTCACTGATCATCCTTGCGCGAACGAGGCGAGGATCCATTCATGGAGCGCAATCCTCCCGCTTCGGTCGAGCCCGCTGCGGCGGCCGTCGAGCGCATCAGCAAGCATCTCGAGCAAGGCGCACCCTGGGACGCCTGCGATGCTTTCCGTGAGGCGATCGATCTCCACCCGCACGACGCGGAGTTGCTCTACTGGGGAGCCCTCGCTCATGCCCGCTCGGGAGCGACCCACGCCGCGCGTGCGCTGCTCGACCGGGCGGAGGCAGCCTCGCCGGATTCGAATCGGCTCACCGACATCCTGAGCCTCCGCGGTCGGCTGTGGAAAGATGCCTATCACCGCGCACCCGAGGGACCCGGCGCGATGGCGCTCGCCAAGCGCGCGCGCGACGAATACCTCGCCAACTACGAACGCGAGCACGACCCCTTCCCCGGCATCAACGCGGCAACGCTGTCGTGGGTGCTGAGCGATCGACGTCAGGCACAGCGACTCGCGAAAGAAGTTGCCGATCGCCTCGCGCACCAAGCGGCGCCGCGCAATTTCTGGGACATCGCAACCGCGGGCGAAGCTCAGCTGCTTCTCGGGCAGTTCGACCAGGCGCGCGAGTCGTACGCCGCTGCCTGCCGCGCGGCGGCGGGCGACGCGGGCAGCATCGCCACGATGCGTCGCCAGGTCAATCTGCTCGCCCGCGCTTTGCCCGAGGCGCGCGAGATCGCTCGCGTGTTGCCGGTCCCCGACGTCATCGCATTTGCCGGTCATATGGTTGACGTACCGGGACGCCCGGTGCCGCGGTTTCCGCCCGCTCTCGCTCCGGCGGTTCGTGCGGCGCTGCAAGAGCAGCTCGCAGCCCTGCATCAGCCCATCGTCTACACGTCAGCCGCGTGCGGCGCGGATTTGCTTTTCATCGAGGCGGCGCTCGAGCGCGGCGCCGAGGTGAACGTCGTGCTGCCGTTCGATCGCGACGATTTCCTGCGCACGAGCGTGGCGGTCGGCGGCGACGAATGGATCGCGCGCTTCGAACTAGCGCTCACCCGCGCGACGCGAGTCATCATGGCCACTGAGGAGAGCTACCTCGGCGACGACGTACTGTTCGAGCACGCGGCGATGCTGCTCGAGGGATTCACGGTGCTGCGGGCATCGCAACTCGAGACCAATCCCGCCATGTTGTGCGTGATCGATGCGGCTGCCGATGGCCGCGTGGGCGGTACGCATGCGTCGTTCGAGCGCTGGCAGCGCAACATCGGAACGCCGCGAATCATCGATCTCGGCGAACTGCGAGCTGCCGCAAATTTCCATCCTATCGGCGGCGGAGCTGCCCAGTCGCAGGGACCTCGCCGCGAGAGCCGACTCCCCGGCGCGGACGCTCCTCGGAACGACAAGCCGTTAGCGCGACCTCAACGCATGCTCAAGACCATGGTGTTTGCGGACTTCGCGGGCTCGAGCCGGCTGCACGATGCCACCGCACCGCTTTTTCAGGAGAGTTTCTGGAACGTCGCCGCAGCGCAAATCGAAGGGTCGCGAGTGAAGCCGTTGCTGGCGAGCACCTGGGGTGATGCGCTGTACGTGGTCTTCGACGCTCCGCACGATGCTGCCGAGTTCGCGCTCTCCTTCCTCGAGCGCATGGGCGAGACCGACTGGACTGCGGTGGGGCTGCCCGAGTCCAGCCACGTTCGAATCGCACTGCACTCGGGTCCGGTGTTCCGCGGCTTCGATCCGATCATGGGGCGCGACAATTATTTCGGCTCGAGCGTCACCAAGTGCGCGCGCATCGAGCCGGTCACTCCGCCCGGCATGGCGTACGCGAGCGAGGCGTCCGCCGCGACGCTGGCCGCGACGGGGCAGCACGAGTTCGCGCTCGAATATGTCGGGCAGCTCGCGCTCGCCAAAGGCTACGGCGAGTCGCGCATCTATCGCCTCGAGCGCGGCTAAGCATCTTCACCTGATCTCGCCGGAACCTTGACGGCGGCGTAATATAGTGTGTACCATTGTACCATGATAACAATCGAACGAGTCCAGACCGGCGTGCGAATGGAGAAGCGCCTCGTGAAGGTGCTCAAGGCGATCGCCGAGTACCATGACCTCACTCTCGGCGACCTCCTGGAAGGCATCGTCCTCCACGCACTAGAGGGCAAGGCGCCCTTCGGGCCGGAATCGATGCGCCGGATCGCGGAGATCAGGAAGATCTACGGGCTCGATCTGAACGCTTCGCATGCACACAAGCTTATGGAGACCGGAGCGCTTTCGAAGACTTCACGAAAGAGAAAATGAAAGACCGTGATTTTGTCGCCGCGGTCGAGAGCTGCACGGTTGCGGGAGGCGATTTCCATCACGCCGACCACATACGTCTGGCGTGGATCTATCTCAACGACTATCCGCTACTGGAGGCGATTGCGCGCTTCACTACATCGCTGCGGCGCTTCGCGGCACACCACGGCATCCCGCAGAAGTACCACGAGACGATAACCTGGGCCTATCTTCTGCTAATTCACGAGCGCATGCAGCGCGACGGCGCGCGACGCGATTGGGAGAGTTTTCGCGCAGCGAACGCCGATCTCTTCGCCTGGAAGCCTTCCGTCCTGCAGCGCTACTACTCGCCAGCGACGTTGACTTCCGACCTCGCGCGCAGAGTCTTCGTGCTACCGGACGGCGGCATGCACTCGACGGTCTGAGCGACAAGCGAGCCGCGTTCAGCCGCAGGTGCCGCCAAGCATTCCGCTCTTCAGCTCCGGATTCGGCGGATCGCCGAGCCAGATCGAGAAGAAGGCTTTCGCGAAGTCGTTGCCCTTGATGGCTCCCTTGATCTTCCCGTTCACGTCGACTTGGACTCCCATGTCGGGCGTGTAGACGAAAGTGACCTGCTCGCCGCTCTTCACGTCTGCCATCCAGCCGTTGAGCATGGCAATGCGATCCTTCAGCGCTGGAAGCTCGGCCTTCGCATTCTTCTCGAAGCCTTCGCTCCAGCCCTTCGCGATATCGTCACCACCGACGCTGCGCACGAAGTGGAGAACGATCTGCTTTGGCGTGTTCGAAGCGAGGATCGCGCTTGCGTCGTTTGACGTCTTGGTTAGGTAGAGAGCCCCGACGTAGACGTTGACCTTGAGCATAGTCGCCTGGCGCAACCCGAGGCCGTTGAGCACAAGCGTGCTACCGGCGACCTGAACCTGGTCGGGGAGATTTACGCCCTTGCATTCCTTGCCTTGCGCGAGCTCAGTGCTCGCGAGCGCGATCACGACCATCAGCAGAAGATTGCGTCGCATGCTTATCCCTCGTCGAGTGAAGACTTTCGTCTCTATCGAGAGGGTTCACTCGGCTCCCGACGGGACGTTGGCGCGACTTTATCACGCCGGGATGCCCGTGGGATTCAGCGAATGGTGGAGCCCGCGATCACATCGGCGCCAGGTTTCCGTTGACCATCCACGGTGTCCCGAACCGGTCGACGAGCATTCCGAAAGCTTCGGCCCAGAAGGTCTTGTCCAGCGGCATGGTCACCTTGCCGCCCTCGGCCAAGGCATCGAACACACGCTTCGCCTCGGCGGCCGTAGGATAGCTGAGTGAGAGCGAGAAGCCCTTCATGCCCTGGTAATGTCCGGACATCGCGTCCGAAGCCATCAATCGACGATCGCCCAGATTCAGGCTCGCATGCATGATCCGATCCGCGCTGGCCGGCGGCGTCTGCCCCGAGACTGGCGATTGCGCATGGGTCATCAAGACTTCGAGCTTGCCGCCTAGCGTGCGCTCGTAAAAGCGCATCGCTTCGGCGCAGTTGCCGTCAAAGAAGAGATACGTACCGAGAATCGGCATGATGCGTCCTTCGTTGGTTGTGCCTGCGGTCATTGGAGGGGCGAATTTCGTCCGCCCCATGAGGTGCAAACCTACGCCTTGGCGCGCTTCTCCGCTTTCACGCGCAAAAGCTCTTCCTGCCGGCGCATCTCGGGCGTGAACTCTTCGCCGAAGTCCTCGGCTTCGAACAGCTGGCGAATCTCGATCACCGCATCTTCTCCCGGCATCGGATGCGGGCAACGCTTCACCCATTCAATCGCTTCCTGCTTCGACTTCACCTGCCACAGCCAGAAGCCTGCGACCAGCTCCTTCGTCTCGGGGAACGGGCCGTCGACGACGGTTCGCTTGTTCCCGGAGAATTTCACGCGCGCCCCTTTTGAACTGGGCTGCAGCCCTTCGCCGGCGAGCATCACGCCTGCTTTCGACAGCTCTTCGTTGAAAGCGCCCATCTCAGCGAGAAGCCGTTTGGTCGGAAGGGCGCCGGCTTCGCTGTTCTTCGTGGCCTTGAC
>DATKJP010000334.1:0-10608 GCA_035543635.1 Casimicrobiaceae bacterium | reverse complement strand
TGACAAGAGGGTCGCCGAATACGTCTCTGCGCTCGCCGAATGCGAGCCCGCCGTGGTCAAGTCGATGAAACGCCAGATCAACGCGCTCGCCACCGGAGAACAGCCGCAGGCAAGCTCGCGCGATGACTACGAGCGCTCGCTCGTTTCCGAGCAGCTCAAGCGCCGGCTCGCGGCGCTCGGCAAGAAGCGCTGACCGCCGGCGCGCGAATTCTGTGCCATTATATTAATGCACGAGGATTTGGGATGGTTCCTCTCCTGACGATCATGGAAGTCTTGCGCGAGATGCTCTCGCCGGCATCACCCGACTATGTCGCGCATCTTCCGACGCCCACGCCGGAAGATGACGACGATGACGACGATGATGAGGACAAGGATCGCGGCTCGGGCGGCAGCATCGATCCCGATGATGACGAAGGCGGATACGATGACGACGATGAAGAGGAAGAGCCGCTGCAGACGCGCGAGTGTGGTCTACTCTTGCGTATGATGCGTAGAGTCGGTGGCTGAAAATCGCATGGACACCGTCGAAAGAGCGCGCACTGCGAAGCGTCCGCAGGCGCAAACGCCGGCGAAACTCGGGTACCAATCCGGTTTCGGTAGCGAATTTGCGACCGAAGCGTTGCCGGGCGCGCTGCCGCAGGGTCAGAACTCGCCGCAGAGAGTTGCGTACGGCCTCTATGCGGAGCAGCTTTCCGGCACGGCATTCACTGCGCCGCGTCACACGAATCGCCGCTCATGGCTGTATCGGATGCGACCGGCGGCGGTTCACGGCGCCTTCCAGCCGCACGATCCCGGTTATTTGCGCAGCGCGCCTTTCGACGAGTGGGCGACGCCTCCGAACCAATTGCGCTGGGATCCGCTGCCGCTACCCGCGACGCCGACCGATTTCGTCGCCGGGCTCTTCACCATGGCGGGCAACGGGGACGCTTCGATGCAGGCCGGCATCGGCATTCACGTCTACGCGTGCAACAGCTCGATGCGCGACCGCTTTTTTTACGACGCGGACGGCGAGCTGCTGATCGTCCCGCAGCAGGGCGCGCTGCGCATCTCGACCGAGCTGGGCGCGCTCAACGCTAAGCCCGGCGAGATCGCGGTGATCCCGCGCGGAGTGCGTTTCCAGGTCGTGCTGCATGACGATGCTGCGCGCGGGTACATTTGCGAGAACTACGGCGCGATGCTTCGTCTGCCCGAGCTGGGGCCGATCGGCGCGAATGGGCTTGCCAATGCGCGCGATTTCGAAACTCCGGTCGCCGCTTTCGAAGTGCGCGACGGCGATTTCATGCTGGTGGCCAAGTTCGGCGGGCGATTGTGGAGTGCGCCGATCGATCACTCGCCGCTCGACGTCGTGGCCTGGCACGGCAACCTTGCGCCATACAAGTACGACCTCGCTCGCTTCAACGCGATGAACACGGTGAGCTTCGATCACGCCGATCCGTCGATCTTCACCGTGCTCACTTCACCATCAGATACGCCGGGGACCGCCAACGTCGACTTCGTCATCTTTCCGCCGCGCTGGTTGGTCGCCGAGCACACGTTCCGGCCGCCGTGGTTCCACCGCAACGTGATGAGCGAGTTCATGGGCCTCATTCACGGCGCTTACGACGCGAAGGCGGAAGGCTTCGTGCCGGGTGGCGCGAGCCTGCACAACTGCATGTCGGGCCACGGTCCGGATGCGGCGACCTTCGAGAAGGCATCCAACGCCGCGCTCGCGCCGCAGAAGCTCGAGGACACGCTCGCGTTCATGTTCGAAAGCCGCTACGTGATCCGGCCGACGCGCTTCGCGCTGGAGTCGCCGCAGGTGCAGAAGGATTACCTCGACTGTTGGCAGGACCTCGCCAAGCATTTCACCGGGAAGCCCTGAGCCCTCTCAGTCCACCGAAGCGGCGATAGAAGTAGGGCGCGGCAGCCGGCAGCGCGCCGCCCTCGCGTGCGAGCGTTACCGCAAGGTGCCGCTCGGCATGCTTGTGCGTGAGGCGATAAAAGTTGCGGCACAGCGCATAAGCAGCGGGCCCAGGCCATCGCCGCGGCAGGAGCGCCGCAGGAAGCTGCGGATCGTGCAACGTCACTCGCCTGAAATCGTGGATCAGCAGCGTGCGCACGACGAAGCACTGCTCGGGATCGAGCCGCTTCAGTCTCCTGAACGCGCGGATGACCGGGCCGAAGCGGGCGATGAAAGCCCGGTATTCGGCCGCCACCGCTCCGAGATCCCAGGCCTCGCGTACGAGCCGATCGAGCTTGCGGCCCCGCAGCTCGTCGCTGTCGTCGGCTGAAAGCAGCGCCACGCGCCGCTCGATGCCCAAGGCGCGCAGCGCGGCAAGCGCGGCGGCTCGCCGCGCCGCATGTCTTGGCCGAAGGAAGAGGCCGGGCGCGACGGCACCGAAGCCTGCCCAGCCGAGCTCGGTGCGAAGCTCGGCACGCACATCCGCGCGTAGCGCCGCAGGCGGGGCGAGCAGCATGTCCCAGCGACCGTCCCAGAACGAGTCCGGCGGTGCGTAGATGCGGCGATAGGCTTCCTCGAAGCGGCGCAGCCCTTCTGTGGTCAGACGGTACTGGCTGCGCCGGCCGCGCGAGCGGGCGCTGAGCCAGCCCTCCCGCGCCAGCCGGTAGACGCTCGTGCGCACCAGCCGCTCATTCATGCCGAGCGGCGCCAGCAGCCGGATCAGGCCGGACAGCCAGACGGCGCCGCCGTGCGGTGCGATGGCATCGCCCCAGACCGTCACGACCAGCGACTTGGCCTTCGGTGGTCGCCGGCGAAGCTCACGGCCGATCCAGCGGGCGATCCGGTCGCCGCCCGAGCGTCGATCCAACCGGCGAGTTTTCACCAGTAAGTCCATAAATGTGATACAGAAATTGCATTGCTCATTGAAAAAGTGTATCGTTTTCATTTCGCCGCCGCCAGTCCTGGCGGCTGGAGGAGTCGATGTACGCACAGATGGTCGAGACCGGCGCCAAGCGCCTGCGCTCGCTCGAGGAGATGTCGCCCGAGGAGCGCGCCTTCCAAACGCGCATCGACGCCGACGTCAGGATCGAGCCCAAGGAGTGGATGCCCGAGGGCTATCGCAAGACGCTGATTCGGCAGATTTCTCAGCACGCGCATTCGGAGATCGTCGGCATGCTCCCCGAAGGCAACTGGATCACCCGCGCGCCCACGCTCAAGCGCAAGGCGATCCTCATGGCCAAGGTGCAGGACGAGGCCGGGCACGGTCTGTATCTATATGCGGCGGCCGAGACGCTGGGCGTGTCGCGCGACCAGCTCGTCGCCGACCTGCACTCGGGCAAAGCGAAATATTCCAGCATCTTCAACTACCCGACGCTCACCTGGGCCGACATCGGCGCGATCGGGTGGCTGGTCGACGGCGCGGCGATCATGAACCAGATTCCGCTTTGTCGCTGCTCGTTCGGTCCCTACTCGCGCGCCATGATCCGCATTTGCAAGGAAGAGAGCTTCCATCAACGGCAGGGCTTCGACATCATGATCAAGCTCTGTCAGGGAAGAGCCGAGCAGAAGGCGATGGCGCAGGATGCGCTGAACCGCTGGTGGTGGCCGTCGCTGATGATGTTCGGTCCGCCGGATGCCGACAGCGTGCACAGCGCGCAATCAGCGCTATGGAAGATCAAGATCCTCTCCAACGACGAATTGCGCCAGCGCTTCGTCGATCAGACGGTACCGCAGGCCGATTATCTCGGAATCAAGATGCCCGATCCTCTTCTCAAGTGGAACGAGCAGCGCGGGCATTACGACTTCGGGCCGATCGACTGGGAGGAGTTTCACAACGTCATCAAGGGCAACGGTCCGTGCAATCGCGACAGGCTGCGCACGCGCGTGCAGGCATGGGAGGACGGCGCCTGGGTGCGCGAGGCGGCGCTGGCGTACGCGGAGAAGCGTGCCGCCAAAGCCATGAAGGAGGCAGCATGAACGAATGGCCGCTTTGGGAAATCTTCATCCGCTCGCAGCACGGGCTCGCGCACAAACACGTCGGGAGCCTGCACGCTCCCGATGCCGAGATGGCGATCAAGAACTCGCGCGACGTCTACACGCGGCGCAACGAAGGCGTGAGCATCTGGGTGGTGAGGTCAGCCGACATCACGGCCAGCTCGCCCGGGGAGAAGGAGCCGCTGTTCGAGCCTGCCAACAGCAAGGTCTACCGGCATCCGACTTTTTTCCCGATGCCGGATGAAGTCAAGCACATCTGATATGGCAAACGATCGGCAGCTCTTCGACTACCTGCTGCGGTTGGGTGACAACGCGCTGGTCCTGTCGCAGCGGCTCGGCGAATGGGTCGGCCACGGCCCAGTGCTCGAGGAGGACATCGCGCTTACCAACGTGGGGCTCGATCTCCTCGGTCAGGCGCGGTTGTGGTACGCGTATGGGGGCGAGGTCGAAGCGCGCTTCGCAGGCGCAGGCCGCAGCGAGGATGCGCTCGCATTCCTGCGCGACTCTGGCGACTTCCGCAATCTGCTGATCGTCGAGCGGCCCAACGGCAACTACGCCGACACGATGGCGCGCCAGTTCTATTTCGATCAATGGCATGTGCGCTTGCTCGGCGAGCTCGCGGGCTCGCACGATGCGCGCATTGGCGAGATCGCGGCGAAGTCGCTGAAGGAAGCGATCTATCACGCCGAGCGCAGCGGCGACTGGGTGATCCGTCTCGGCGACGGCACCGACGAGAGCCACGTCAAAATGCAGGCGGCGATCGACGATTTATGGATGTACACCGGCGAGATGTTCGAGACCGACGAGACTGAGACTGCGCTGGCAGCGGATGGCGTCGGCTGCGACGTCCGCGTTCTCGCCGCGCCGTGGCGCGATACGGTCGCCGCTGTCCTGAGCGAGGCGACGCTTGTGATGCCCGAAGGAAAGTGGATGCAGCTTGGCGGCAAGCAGGGCGTGCACAGCGAGGAGCTGGGACGGATGCTCGCGACGATGCAGGTGCTGCAACGGTCGTATCCTGGAGCGAACTGGTGAACGCGACGCTAAGTGGAGTCGCGTCGGCAGCGAGCGCAAGCGTCGACAAAGTGCGGCAACTGCTCTCCGCGATTCCGGATCCGGAGATTCCAGTGATCTCGATTGTCGAGCTTGGCATCGTGCGCGATGTTGAATGGCGCGACGACGAGATCGTCGTGACGGTGACGCCGACCTATTCGGGCTGCCCGGCTACCGAGATGATCGCCACCGACATCGGTCGCGTGCTTGCGACGTCGGGCGTCGCAAAATATCGCGTCGAAACGAAACTGGCGCCGGCATGGACCACCGACTGGATCGCGCCCCAAGCGAAGGAGCGTCTTGCGCGCTTTGGCATTGCGCTGCCGGGAACGAGTGCGGGTAATCTGGCGCGCGTGATCGACGCCAGTGCGCTCCTGCGGCGCCGCGCGCGTGCAGACGTGGCTTGTCCTCGCTGCGGCTCGGGCAACACGCGCGAGCTTTCGCGCTTCGGCTCGACGCCGTGCAAGGCGCAATACCGGTGCGAGGACTGCCTCGAGCCGTTCGATTATTTCAAGCCGCATTGAGCAAGTTCCACTCGCTGACCGTTGCTCACGTCGCGCGCGAGACGCGCGATGCCGTGGCGCTGCGCTTCGCGGTTCCGCAGTCGCTCGAGCAGGCGTTTCGCTTCATCCAGGGACAGCACCTCACGCTGCGCGCCGATATCGAAGGAGAGGATCTGCGGCGATCGTATTCGATCTGCTCAGCGGTGCAGGATGGCGATCTGCGCATCGCCGTGAAAAAAGCGCCGGGCGGAGTGTTCTCCACCTGGGTAAACGAGAACGTGAAGCCCGGCCAGGTGATCGAGGTGATGCCGCCGATGGGGCACTTCAACGTGCCGCTGCACCCGGCGAACCGCAAGCATTACCTCGGCTTCGCGGCCGGCAGCGGGATCACGCCGCTCATGTCGATCATCAAAACGACGCTCGCGACCGAACCGGCGAGCCGCTTCACGTTGTTTTACGGCAATCGATCGTCTGCAGCGGTCATCTTCAAGGAGGAGCTGTCCGACCTCAAGGATCGCTACCTGGAGCGTCTCAATCTCGTCTACGTGATGAGCCGCGAGCCGCAGGACATCGCGATCCTCAATGGGCGCATCGACGAGCAGAAGGCTGAAGCGCTTCTTGCACACTGGGTCGACCTCACGGACGTCGACACCGCGTTCGTCTGCGGTCCGGACGGGATGATGCAAGCCGTGTCGAAGACGTTGCAGGCGCGCGGCTTTCCGAAGTCGCGGATCAAGATCGAGCTCTTCGCGGCAAGCATCCCGAAGCACGAGCACAAGCTGCCGGCGCAAGCGGCGCCGGGGCAGGCCGATTGCGAGGTCACCGTCATCATCGATGGCACGACGCGGCAATTCACGGTCGAGAAGGGCAAGGAGAACATCATCGACGCCGCGCACAAGCATGGAATCGAGCTGCCGTACTCGTGCAAGGGCGGCGTATGCTCGACCTGCCGCGCGAAGCTCGTCGAAGGCGAAGTCGACATGGACGTCAACTTCGCACTGGAGGATTACGAGGTGGCGCGCGGCTTCATCCTCTGTTGCCAAAGCTATCCAGTAACCGACAAGGTCGTCGTCGACTACGATCAGACCGCGTAAGCGACTCAGCGATACAATATCGGGCAAAACTGCGGTCCCGGCCCCTGCCGGGACGACCGAAAGGAAATCCCCGTGTCTCACCCATTGTTCGAACGTCATCGAGCGTTGCTCGATCAGGCGCTCAAGGCGATTGCTGCGCGCGGCTACTGGAGCGCATTTCCCGAGTCGCCGAGCCCCAAGGTGTACGGCGAAGGCGTGCCCGAGGCCGGCAAAGCCGCTTTCGACGCACTGCTGAACAAACCATTTCCATTGACGTTGCCCAGCACGGTCGGAATGGTCGGCGGTGAAGTCTCGCCCTACGGCATCTCGCTCGGCGTGACCTATCCGGGGGTCGAGCTCGATGCGCTGTTCGCAGCGATCGCAAAAGCCGAAGAGAGCTGGCGCAAGGCGGGTCCCGAAGCCTGGGTCGGTGTCGCGCTCGAGATCGTCACCCGCATCAACAAGAGGAGCTTCGAGATCGCGCACGCGGTGATGCACACGACCGGCCAGGCGTTCGTGATGGCGTTCCAGGCCGCGGGCCCGCACGCACAGGACCGCGCGCTGGAGGCGATCGCGTATGCATGGGACGAGATGCGACGCGTGCCGGACAAGGCGTACTGGGAGAAGCCGCAGGGCAAGAACGAGCCGCTGAAAATGGAGAAACGCTTCCGGATCGTCCCGCGCGGCATCGGACTCGTCATTGGCTGCAATACCTTCCCGACTTGGAACGGCTATCCCGGAATGTTCGCGAGCCTCGCCACGGGAAACGGAGTCGTCGTCAAGCCGCATCCGAACGCGATCCTGCCGCTCGCGATCAGCGTGGCAATTGCACGCGACGTGCTGACCGAATCCGGCTTCGATCCGAACGTCGTGACGCTGGTCGCACACGCGACTGGCGACGACACCGCGCAGAAGCTCGCACTGCGGCCCGAAGTCAAGCTCATCGACTTCACCGGGAGCAGCGCGAACGGCGAATGGCTGGAGAAGAATGCGCGTCAGGCTCAGGTCTTCACGGAGAAAGCCGGCGTCAATCAGATCGTGATCGATTCGGTGGACGACATCAAAAGCGTCGCGCGCAATGTCGCCTTCTCGCTCGCGCTATACACCGGACAGATGTGCACCGCGCCGCAGAACATCTACGTCCCGCGTGATGGCATCGACACGGCTGACGGGCGTCTATCGTTCGATCAAGTGACGCAATCGCTCTCCGAAGCAGTGCAAAAGCTCTTGGGCGATCCGGCGCGCGCGGTGGAGATCCTCGGCGCGGTGGTGAACGACGGCGTCGCGCAGCGCATCGAGGCAGCGCGCGGGCTTGGACAGATTGCACTCGACAGTCAGCCGATCGCGCACCCGCAATTCAAGAACGCACGCATCCGTACGCCGTTGATCGTCAAGCTCGACGCCAAGGACGACGCGAAGTACCTCAAGGAATGGTTCGGGCCGATCGCGTTTGTGATTGCAACCAACGACACAAAGCAAAGTCTGAACATCGCCAGGCGCGCGGTGCGTGATCACGGAGCGCTGACGCTGTCGGTATATTCGAAAGATCCCGATGTGGTCGACGAGGCGGTCTCCGTCGCCGAAGACTCCGGCGTTGCGCTGTCGATCAATCTCACCGGCGGCGTGTTCGTCAACCAGTCGGCGGCGTTCTCCGATTACCACGGCACCGGCGCGAATCCTGCTGCAAATGCCGCCCTTACCGACGCGGCGTTCGTCGCGAGCCGGTTTCGCGTCGTGCAGCATCGCATGCATGTGTAGGGAGAGAGCGGTTGTGGGGCGCGTGGTCGTCAGCACGAAAGTCAGTGGGTAGCGAGATGGCATACGACAATATCCTGTTCAGCAGCGAAGGCAGCGTCGCGCGCATCACGCTCAACCGGCCCGACCGGCTCAACAGCTTCACCCAGGCGATGCACGCGGACCTGCGCGACGCGCTGGCGCGCGTCAAGAGCGACGCTACTCTGCGCGTGCTGCTTCTTACCGGCGCCGGGCGCGGCTTCTGCGCGGGACAGGATCTCTCCGAAGGCGAAGTGCCGCCCGGCAAGCCGATCGACATCGGCGGGATCATCGAGCGCAGCTACAAGCCGCTCGTGCTGGCGCTTCGTTCCTTGCCGATGCCGGTCGTGTGCGCGGTGAACGGAGTGGCCGCCGGCGCCGGCGCAAACGTGGCGCTCGCCTGCGACATCGTCGTCGCGGCGAAGTCGGCGAGCTTCATCCAGGCGTTCTGCAAGATCGGATTGCTGCCCGACGCGGGAGGCACCTATTTCCTTCCGCGTCTGGTCGGTAGCGCCCGCGCGCGAGGTCTGGCGCTGCTGGGTGACAAGCTCTCAGGCGAACAGGCCGCGGAGTGGGGCCTGATCTGGAAGTGCGTCGACGACGACGCGCTGACCGCCACGGTGGAAGCGTTGTTGCGACAGCTCGCCGCTGCGCCGACCCGCGCGCTCGCGGCAACGAAAGAAGCGCTCGATGCAGCGTCCGGCAACACGCTCGAGGCGCAGCTCAATTGCGAGCGCGACTTGCAACAAACGCTCGGACGCAGCGCCGACTTTCAGGAAGGCGTCGCCGCGTTCCGTGAGAAGCGCCCGCCGCGATTTAGCGGGCGATAGCGATGGGCGAGCATCACCCCGCATCGACACCGCAGCAAGCGGAGGCGCTTGCCAAGCGAGTCGCCGAAGGCATGTACTCGCGCGACCGCGCGTCGCAGGCGCTCGGCATGAAGCTCGTCTCGGTCGGTCCGGGCCACGCCGAGATGACGATGACGGTACGCGCTGACATGCTCAACGGCCACGCGATCTGTCACGGCGGATTCATCTTCACGCTCGCCGACAGCACATTCGCGTTCGCTTGCAATAGCTACAATCTGACAACGGTGGCGTCGGGCTGCGCCATCGACTACATGGCGCCGGCGCGCGAAGGCGATGTGCTCACCGCGCACGCGCGCGAGCGCAGCGTCAGCGGCCGCACGGGCGTGTACGACATAGAAGTGAAGAATCAGCGCGGCGAGACGATCGCACTCTTCCGCGGCAAGTCGTATCGCATCAAAGGACACGTCGTCGACGAAAGCTAGGAGGGCGCATGCCGGTCAAGAAGCCCGCGCCGGGCGATCTGGAGCCGATCGAGATTGCGAGCCGCGACGAGTTGCAGGCCACTCAGCTCAAGCGCCTGCAATGGACGCTGCGCCATGCCTACGATCACGTGCCGCATTACCGCCGGGCATTCGAATCGATCGGCATGCATCCGAACGACGTCACGTCGCTTTCCGATCTGGCGCGGCTTCCGTTCACGACCAAGAAGGATCTGCGCGACAACTATCCGTTCGGCATGTTCGCCGTGCCGCGTGAGCAGATCGTGCGCATTCATGCGTCGTCCGGGACGACCGGCAAGCCGACCGTGGTGGGTTACACGCGCGACGACATCGAGATATGGTCGAGCGTCATGGCGCGTTCGATCCGCGCCGCGGGCGGGCGCGCCGGCGACATCGTCCACGTCGCGTATGGATACGGACTGTTCACCGGCGGGCTCGGCGCGCATTACGGCGCCGAGAAGCTCGGCTGCACAGTGATTCCGATGTCGGGCGGGATGACCGAGAGGCAAGTCCAGCTCATCGTCGACTTCAAGCCTGAGATCATCATGGTGACGCCCTCATACATGCTCGCAATCGCCGAGGAGATGGAGCGGCAGGGCATCGATCCGCGCAAATGCTCGCTCAAGATCGGCATCTTCGGCGCAGAACCATGGACGCCGACGATGCGCCAGGCGATCGAGGCGAAGCTCGCCCTCGACGCGATCGACATCTATGGACTGTCGGAAGTGATCGGGCCCGGCGTCGCGCAGGAATGCATCGAGACCAAGGACGGGCTCACAGTCTGGGAGGATCACTTCTACCCGGAAATCGTCGATCCGGAGAGCGGTCGCGTATTGCCCGATGGCGAGAAAGGGGAGCTCGTGTTCACATCGCTAACAAAGGAAGCGCTGCCGATCATCCGCTACCGCACGCGAGACTTGACGCGGGTGCTCCCGCCGACTGCGCGCTCGATGCGCCGCATGGAAA
>DATKJP010000333.1:0-16786 GCA_035543635.1 Casimicrobiaceae bacterium | reverse complement strand
TTGCCATCCTGGCGCTGGCACTCGGCGCCTGTTCCGAGCGCAGCGCTCCTCCTGCTGCCGTGTCCGCCAAACCGGCAGCCGCGCCCGAAACCGCCGCGCCGGCAGGGCAAACGGCGAATCTGCAGATGCCGAACCCGGTGCTGGCCGCTGCTCCGAGTCCTTCAACTCCCGATCCGGCGCCGGCGCCCGGTCTGAAGCCGAAGTATGCAGATAAGGCGGCCTTTCTGGCCGATATAAAGGCCGTGAAGCCAACCATGCAAGTCGATCTCGACGGCAACGCTATCGAACCGGGATTCGGTCCCGCGACGAGTTACCGCAGCAACAAGGACGGAAGCGTAAGCCGTCAGTGATCGCGGGCGGCGCCGCTGCTGTTCCCCTCCCGAAGAGCTGTGCAGATCCGTGTGATCGGCTGAGCCCACTCGCCAAACCGATCCTGCCGGAAGATGCGCAGGCTCGGATACCACGGCGATCGATCCTCGGCGAGGCGCCAGCGCCAGTCGCTGTTGAAGCGATCGACCAGCCAGGTCGGTTTTCCCATGGCGCCGGCAACATGTGCCACCGAGGTGTCGCTCGAAATCACGAGATCCAGCTGCGAGATGATCGCCGCGGTGTCGCCGAAGTCGCGAATGTCGGCGGTGAAATCACTCACCCGCGCCGCGAGCGCGCCCAGCGCCGCGAGCGATTCCGCAGGTCCTACTTGCAGGCTGACGAAGCTCAGCTCCGGTAACGAAAGCAGCGGTACCAGCTCGCGCACCGGAATCGATTTCATCCGCGTGAGGTAGGCGACATCGCGACGCGCCAAGGCTGCCCATGTCAGCCCGATCCGCGGCCGAGCGAGGCCGGCGAGGCGATGCTCCCAGCGGGCGACGTAATCGGGCGGAGCCGAAAGATAGGGGATCTCGCCGGGAAGCGCAGCGACCTCCACGCCCAGAAGGAAAGGCAGCGAAAGGACCGATACACGCGCACTGGGTCGCGCAGACATGGCTTTGATCGCAGCCTCTTCCACGCAGAATTCGTCGATTCCGGACAAGCTTGCAAGAAGCGGTTGGAGGTTTCGTCGAGGTCCATCCACAAACATCACGAGCCGGCGCACGCGGCGGCGGGCGGCGGGGATGAACCGAGCAAACTGGACGACATCGCCGAACCCCTGCTCGCAATAGAGCAACAACGTGCCCTCGAGCGGCTCGCCATTCCACTGTGGAAATTCGGCGAACCGGCGCGGCTCGCCGAAGCAGCCATCCGTGCGCTCTTCGAAGGCGCGCCATCCCTCGCGATAGGCACCGCGCGCGAGCAGCGAAGCCGCCAATCCGAACCGCGCCTGATGGTCGAAGCGGTCGAGTGCTACCGCCCGCCGGAAGGCCGCTTCGGCGCCGACGAGATCGCCGCTCCAGAGCCGCGAGGTTCCAAGGGACTCCCAGAGTGGCTCGTAGGACATTGTGACGCTGGCTGCGAGCGCTTCGAGCTTGGCTCGCGACGCGCCGAGATTGCCCTCGATCGCGTCGGTCACGGCGAGCGCGACACGTGCACCCAGATGGTCGGGCTGCATCGCCAGCGCGCGGCCGAGCATGGTGCGGGCGCCTTCAATGTCGCCGTCGCGAGTCAGCATCTCGCCCAGGTTGGCGGCGGCCTCGGCGAATCGGGGATTGAGCTCCATCGCCCGCTCGAAAGCGGCGATCGCATCACCCCGGCGCTCCATCTGCTCGTAGGCAATGCCCAGATTGTTGTGAGCGAGGCTGTCGTTAGGGTCGAGCTCGACCGCGCGCTCGAGATGCTTCAATGCATCGGAAGTCCTCCCGGCGTGAACCAGCGCGTAGCCGAGGTTGCTGTGACCGCGGGCATACTCGGGGACAAGCTTGACCACCGCTTCGAATCGCGCGATGGCGAGCTCAATTTTCCCACTTTGCAACGCGATAGCGCCCGCGTTGTTGAGTGCCGTCTTGTTATCGGGATGACGGGTGAGGTATGCGGCGTAGCTCGCTTCGGCCTCCGCCAGGCGGCCGGCTCGGTGCAGCTGGAGCGCGAGAGAGAGTTCCTGCTGCGTCATGTCGCCTGGTTGGCGTGGACTCGGATAGACATGCTGTTTCAGTCGGCGCCAACTCGCATGAGGGCTTCTTCTGCGATGCGCGCGGTGGTAGCGACGTCCTCCGCCGTGTGCGCTGCGGATACGAATCCCGCCTCGAAAGCGCTCGGCGCGAGATAGACGCCCGCTTCGAGCATGCGGTGGAAGAAACGATTGAAAGCTTCCTTGTCGCAACTCATCACCGCGGTGTATGTCTGCGGGACTTCGCGCGCGAAGTAAATGCCGAACATGCCGCCGACCGATTGTGCTGCAAATGCGACGCCCGCTCTTGCAGCGGCAGCGGCCAAGGCGTCGGTAAGCGCCCGCGTGGTTTCCGCGAGGCGATCAAAAAATCCCGGCGCTTGTATCGCTTTGAATGTGGCGAGACCCGCGGCGACCGCCACCGGGTTGCCCGATAGCGTTCCTGCCTGATACACCGGGCCGAGCGGAGCGATCTTGTGCATGATCTCGCGCCGCCCTCCGAAGGCGCCGACCGGCATGCCTCCGCCGATCACTTTGCCGAGCGTCGTGAGATCGGGAACGACGCCGTAGAGGCCCTGCGCGCCGCGCAAGTGCACTCGAAAACCCGTCATCACCTCGTCGAAGATGAGCACCGCACCGTAGCGGTCGCAGAGCTTGCGCAAGCCGGCGAGATAGCCCGGCTTCGGCGCGATCAGGTTCATGTTGCCCGCGACCGGCTCGACGATCACGCCGGCGATGTCGCTCGGATGTTCCTTGAAGGCGCGTTCGACCTCGTCCAAATCGTTGTACGAGAGCACGAGCGTTTCGCCGGCGATCGCCGGCGGCACGCCGGCCGAGGACGGTTGTCCGAAAGTGAGCGCGCCCGACCCCGCTTTCACGAGAAGGCTGTCGCCGTGGCCGTGATAGCAGCCCTCGAATTTCACGATCTTGGAGCGGCCGGTGTAGCCGCGCGCAAGCCGCAGTGCCGACATCGTTGCCTCGGTGCCGGAGCTCACGAGGCGCACCAGTTCGATCGACGGCAAAAGAGCGCATAGCATCTCCGCGATCTCGATCTCGCCTTCGGTCGGCGCGCCGAAGGAGAGGCCGTTGCGCGCCGCCTCCTGCACCGCGCGCACGACCTCCGGATGCGCGTGCCCCAGGATTGCCGGTCCCCACGAGCCGACGTAGTCGATGTAGCGCTTGCCGTCGGCGTCCCAGAGGTACGCGCCCTGGCCGCGCGCGAAGAAGCGCGGCGTGCCGCCGACCGAGCGGAAAGCGCGCACGGGGGAATTCACGCCCGCGGGAATCGTGCGCTGCGCGCGCGCGAACAACTCTTCGTTGCGACTCATGAGGGCGCGCCACTTGTCAGGCGCGTGCTGCGGGGGTCACGCTGCGCGCCGCGAACAGATCGCTGAACGCCTTCGCGGCCGCGCGCACGTCCGGCGCGTCGAACACCGCGGTGATGACAGCGAGCGCATCGGCGCCTGCGGCGACGAGCGCCGAAGCGTGGCTCGGCGTGATGCCGCCGATCGCGACCACCGGCACGGTCCAGAAGCGCGTTTTCGCGGCGGTGATGAGCGAGGGGTCGGCGCGCACAACGTCCGGTTTGATAGCGGAAGGATGAAAGCTGCCGAAAGCGATGTAATCGGCGCCGGCCGCCACCGCGGCGGTGGCGCGCTCCAGCGAGTCATAGCAGGAAGCGCCGACGATCGCGCCGTGACCCATGCGTTGACGCGCATGGGCGACCGGCGCATCGTCGCGGCCGACGTGCACGCCGTCCGCATCGACCGAATAGGCGAGGTTGATGTCGTCGTTGACGATGAATGTCACGCGATTGCCTGCGCAGAGATCGCGCAGCGCGAGGGCCTGCGCGCGTTTGAGCGGCGGTGAGGCGATCTTGTTGCGATACTGGATCGCGCTCGCGCCGCCGGCGATCGCGGCGGCGACGCGCTCGAGCAACTCGTCGCTGTCGAGCAGATCGGGAGTGAGCGCGTAGAGGCCGGAGATCATCAATGCCGATGGAGATCGGGGGAGCGTTCGCCGGACGCTTCACCTGCCGGCGGTTCGCTCTCGTCCTCGCGCGCCCAGAAGAGCCGATCGGGAAGGAATTGGCCCATGCCCGGACGATACGCTTTCGCGAGCGCGTGCCATGTGTAATCCTGCGCTTCGCGCACCGCCTCGGGCAGCTCGAGGCCATTGGCGACGAGCGCTGCGATCGCCGATGCAAGCGTGCAACCCGACCCGTGATAGCCGCCCGGAAGCCGCTCCCAGGGATCGCTGCGCACGACGCCGCTCTTGTTGTAGAGCGTGTTCACGACCTGTGGCGTCGGCTCGTGCGTGCCGGTGATGAGGACGTACTCGCTACCCATCTCGATCAGTCGCTGCGCGCAGATGGCCAGTGCCGGCTCGGCGTCCTCTTCGCCGTCCGCGGCAAGGCGCCGCGCTTCGGTGCTGTTGGGCGTGATGATCGTGGTGCGTGGCAGCAGCAATTCGCGCAAGGCATGCAGCATCTCCTCGGTCGCGAGCTCGTCGCCGCGTCCCGAAGCGAGCACAGGGTCGAGCACGAGCGGCACGTCCGGATAATCGGAAAGTATCTCGGCGATCGCGGCGATGTTCTCGACGCTGCCGAGCACGCCGATCTTGAACGCGTCGACCGGCATGTCCTCGAGCAGGCAGCGCGCCTGATCGGCGACCCACTCGGAATCGAGCGGCTGTAGCCCCTCCACGCCGAGCGTGTCCTGCACCGTGATCGCGGTGAGCACCGAGAGCGGATGGCAGCCCATGCTGGACAGAGTCAGGATGTCGGCCTGCATGCCGGCGCCGCCGCTCGGGTCGGAAGCGGCGAAGGTGAGCACGACCGCGGGGGAATCGGTGGGCGGGCCGGACGACGAGGACATCGTGTTGACTGCGCGCAGGCGGAAACGCTGGTCGCGCTCCGGTGTCGCTGAACTTGGTAGAATCGAATTCTACTCCATCCGTTTTTGCGCGTTCTTCCAATCGATGCGAAAATACATGTGCCTCATCTGCGGGCATATCTACGACGAGGCGCTCGGCGATCCTGACACTGGCGTTCCTCCAGGGACCAAGTGGGAGGACGTACCGCCGAACTGGACCTGTCCCGATTGCGGCGCGCGCAAGGAAGATTACGAGCTGCTGGAGTTCTAGGCCGATGAGAATCCTCCACACCATGTTGCGCGTCGGCGATCTCGAGCGCTCCACGCGCTTCTACACCGATGTCCTCGGAATGAAGCTGCTCCGTACCACCGACCGTCCCGAGCAGAAATACAGGCTGGCCTTCGTCGGCTATGGCGACGAATCGGGGCACGCGGTGCTGGAGCTCACCTACAACTACGGGGTCGATCGTTACGATATCGGGAGCGGCTTCGGCCACGTCGCGATCGAAGTGCCCGACGCCGCGGCCTCGTGCAACGCCGTGCGTACAAAAGGCGGGAAGGTCACGCGCGAAGCGGGCCCGGTCAAGGGCGGCACGACGGTGATCGCTTTCGTCGAGGATCCCGACGGCTACAAGATCGAGCTGATCGAGCACCAGCGCTAGTTATCGCGCTGCTTGCTCGTAGATCTGCAGCAACAGCGTCTCCCAGTCGCGCGTGAAGCCGGCGGTGTCGAAAAGCGGATTGGTTTCGCGCGTGCGCTCGAGTTGCGCGCGATAGTCGCGCAGTCGCGCCGGATTCGACACCAGCTCCAGCAGCCGCTGGCCGTACTCTTCCGGCGTTGCGGTGACGAGCTCGGGCAATGCGCTCGCCTTGAGCAGGCTCGCGCCTACGCGTCCGGCGAAGGTCGCGCCGCGGCAGGTCAGCATCGGGACGCCGCACCAGAGCGCGTCGCAACCGGTCGTGTGCGCTCCATAAGGCAGCGTGTCCAGCGCCAGATCGGCGCAAGCGATGCGCGCGATGTGCGTCTCCTGCGCCCGCCTCGGCGCAAAGATCAGGCGCCGCGGATCGACCTCCGCACGCTCCGCTTCGGCGCGCAAATTTTCCTGAGTGCGCGGATGGCCCGCGAGGAGCCACAACACCGCGTCCTTTCGTGCCTCGAGCGCGGCGAGCCAGGTCGCGAAGAGCGCCCGCCGAAGCCTTTCGCTCTGATTGAAGCAGGCGAGCACAACCGCGTTTTCGGGCAGTGCGTTTGCCGAGCGGCTCGTCGCCGCTGGCATCCCGCGCCTGCTGTCGTTGACGTAATAGCAGCGCGGGAGGCGCCAGACGCGCTCATGGAAAAAGACTTCGTCCTCGGGCGGGATCACTTCTGCGTCCGCGATGACGCCGTCGACTGCATCGTAGCCGAGCGATCCGGGAAAGCTCATGTAATGGAGCTGCACCGGCGCAGGACGCGAAGCGAGTATGCCGAGCCGTCCGCCGAGCGTGTAGCCATGGCGCTCGATCAGGACGTCGATCCCGTCTTCGCGGATCAGCCGAGATGCTTCGGAATCGCTCACGGCATCGAGATCGCGCCAGCGATCGAGTGCCGCGCGCACGCGCTCGCGCACCGGGCTGTCGCTTCCGGAGCCGTAGGCGTAGCCGAAGAGTTCGAAGCGCTTGCGATCGTGTTGCTCGAAGAGCCCCGCCATCAAGCGGCCCGTCGGATGATCGTGGAAATTACCCGACAGATAGCCAATGCGAAGCCGTTGGCCGCGCGCCGCCGGCGGGCGCTGCCGCGGCGCGACCGCGGGCAGCATCGCACCCGCCCAGCGACGCGCCACGGCGAGTTGCTGCGCGGGCGTAATAGGCATCGAGAGCGCGATCCATGGCGACCAGCGCGGATCGCTCGAGGGATCGTCCAGGGTGGCGATGAGGCGACGCTCGCGCTCTTCGAGCCCGCCCCACTCGCACAAGGCATAGCTCGTGTAAACGACATTGGCGAGCGCGGGCGTGAGCGACGGAGCCGCCGCGGCGGCGCGCTCGAACGATGCGAGCGCCTCCGATTCCTCGCCGAGCTGGCGCAACGCGAGCCCCAGGTTGTCCCATGCTTCCGCGCTCGGCGCGCCGAGCGCCACCGCACGTTCCAGGTGCTGGCGCGCCGCGGCAGGGCGATGATCGTCAAGGCAAACACCTCCCAGAGTGACGCGCAAGCCGGCGTGATCGGGTGCGAACGCGACGCATTGCTCGAGCAGCTCGCGTGCCGCGCCCGCAGCGCCCGCCGCCTTCAGGCGTATCGCAATCGCGTGCAGCTCATCGATCGCCGCATCGACCTCGCTGCGCTCGCCGCGCGCGAGCCGCAGTCGGACGAGCGCGAGCCAGATCTCCTGCGCAGGCAGCGCAGTTCTTCTCGCGGCGCTGAGCGCACGCTGCAGCCGAGCGAGCGCAGCATCGTGGTTCCCCGCCGCCATCTCCTGCTCGGCGATGCGGAGCAGCGCTCCAGGATGCTCGGGCAGCGAGGCCAGAATCTCTTCGTAGATCGTGCGCGCGTCGGCGCTGCGTCCCTCGGCTTCGTGCCGCGCGGCGAGCGCAAAGGCATCCTGGACGCTGAGCTGCATCTACAGCAGCGCGCGAATGTCGTGCGCGAGCGTGTCCGGCCCCTGCGCGTAGCTCTCGTATACGCGCAACCGTCCCTCGCGGTCAAAGATGAAGGTTCCCGTCGAGTGATCCATGCTGTACGTTCCGGGCGTGGGTCCGGGCTGCTTCTGATAGATGATCTTGAATTCCTTCGCGACTTCCGCCGTCGCAGCCGCGTCGCCGTAAAGACCGAGAAAGGTCGGGTTGAACGCCGGGACATACTGCGACAGCACCTCGCGCGTGTCGCGCTCGGGATCCACCGTTATGAGCAGCACCTGAACGCGCGAGGCGTCGGGGCCGAGCTTGTAAATCGCCGCAGCCAGGCGCGAGAGCGTGGTCGGACACTCCTCGGGACACTGTGTGTAACCGAAGAAGATCACCACGACCTTGCCACGGAAATCGGAAAGCGTTCTCGGCTTGCCCGTGTGATCGGTCAGATGAAAATCGCCTCCGATCGCAGCGCCCGTGACGTCGGAGCCCTCGAACCGAGTTTGCTGATTGCAGGCGCCGAGAAGTAGCGCGCCGAGAGCGATTGCCAGCGCTTGCCTGAGAAGACTCACCGCAAGTAGTGATCGAGCAGCAGCGCCGAGAACAGCGCGGCCAGATAGGTGATCGAGTAACGGAAGCTGCGCCGCGCCAGCTCGTCGCTGTAGCGCCTGACCAGCGCTATCGCGTAACCGACGAAGCCGGCGCCGAGAGCAACCGCGGCGGCGAGGTAGAGCGATCCGCTCATGCGGATCGCGTAAGGCAGCAGCGTCACGGCGAACAGCACGACCGTATAGAGCAAAATCTGCAGCCGCGTGTACTCCGGACCGTGCGTCACCGGCAACATCGGCAGACCCGCCTTTGCGTACTCCTTCGATCGATACAATGCCAGCGACCAGAAGTGCGGCGGCGTCCAGACGAAGATGATGAGAAAGAGCAGCAGCGCCTCCGCCGTGACCTGGCCGGCCACCGCGGCCCAGCCGAGCACCGGTGGCATCGCACCGGACGCGCCGCCGATAACGATGTTCTGCGGAGTGGCGGGCTTTAGAAGGACCGTGTACACGACGGCGTAGCCGACGAAGGTGCCGAGCGTGAGCCACATCGTGAGCGCATTCACCTTCGCGTAGAGAATCGCGAGCCCGATCGCGCCGACAGCAACCGCGAAGGCGACCGTCTGTCTGGCAGTGATCTCGCCGCGCGGCAGCGGGCGCGCGCGCGTGCGCGCCATGAGCGCGTCGATCTTGCGCTCGACGAGACAATTGATCGCTGCGGCGGCGCCGGCCACGAGCGCGATCCCGAGCGTCCCGAACACGACGGCGCCCAGCGGCGGCAGGCCGGGCGACGCGAGGAACATGCCGATCACCGCGGTGAAGACAATCAGCAGCACGACCCGCGGCTTGGCGAGCGAGAGGAACTGGCGCAGCCGGCTTTCGGTGAGGGCGAGGGTGGTCATCGGGGAATGAAGCGGAAGGCGAATTTTACCATCGCGCCGCTACCCGATACGCGATGCGCGCAGCAGCCGCTCCAGGTCCTTGGCCAGACCGCGAATGTCGGGATCGGCAGAGTAGCGCAGCACCAGATTTCCATGCGGGTCGACGAGATAGACTCTTGCGCCGGCTGCGTTTCCCGGCAGCGACTGCCACTGCCGCGAATCGCCGCGTACAACGATGATACCGGGATGCGATGACAATAATTCCATGGACGGCGCCGGCGCGTCTGTCGGAAGCAGCAACGCCCGAACGACGCGATCCTGCTCCCGGCCCTGGATCGTGCGCGCCTGGCGCGTCGCGTAGAGAGCGCGCTCGCAGCGCGACTCGCAGCTCGCGGTTTCGGCGAGCAGCAGCACCCAGCGTCCTTGCAGCTCGGAGAGTTGGAAAGGCGTGCCGTCGAGGCGCGCGCCGGCGATCCGGGGCACGGCTCCCGGCTCGAGCAGCTCGCCGTAGTTGGTGCGCGCCTCCGGTCGCCACCAGTAGTAGGCGAAGTAGGACGCGACCACGGGCGCGGTGCAGATCAGCGCGAGCAGCGCGAGCGTACGCCGCGCCTTGCGCCGCCGCGCAGGCTTATCGTTCGCCGCTGGCTGCATCATTCCGCTTGCGCCAGTTGAGTTTGAGCCATAACACGATCGCCAGTGCCGCGAGCGAATACCATTGCAGCATGTAGGACCAGTGGCGCTCAACGCCGAACTCGGGCTGTGGCCAATCGCGCACGAGCGTGTCGGAGGGGGCCACCGGGTCGGATTGCTCGATGACGATCGGCAGCAGATCGAGGCCGCTCGCCGCGGCGATGCGCGCGATGTCGAGGTTCTGCCACAGCGGTCCGGCCTGCTCGTAACGCAGCTCCAGATAGCGGCGCGGCGGAACGACCGCGCGGCCTGACACGGTCACGGTTCCCGCGGGCGGCGGCGCCTGAGGCAGGTCCGAGCGCTGCGCTCGCTGCGCGATCCAACCCCGATCCACGAGGACGCAACGCTTGGTTGCCGCGAAGCACAGCGGCGCGACCACGTCGAACCCGGGCCGATCCGAGTGCAGCTTGTTGTCGATCAGCACCTGGCGCGCCGCGGCGTATTCGCCGCTCGCGCGCAAGGCGCGGAAGAGCAGCGGCGCCGCGTCGCGCTCCTCGCCTGTGAGCTCGAGCGGCGGCTGCGCTGTGCCAGCGTTAAAGGCGTCTTCGAGCGCTTGCTTCTCGGCCGCGCGGTGGCGCTGCCAGTTGCCCAGCGCGACGGTCAAGGCGACGAACGCGATCATGCCCAGCGTCGGCCACAGAGTCGGAGCGAAGCGACGCGAGCGAAAAAAGGAACTCAGGCGCATGACCCGCAGTCTGGCGTTACACTAGCCTCGCTCTACTCGTGACTCGCGACGCAACGTCGGCCCATCGTGATCCGCATCATCGTCATCGTCGCCCTGATCGCGATTCTCGCGAGCCTCGGCAGCGCCCTCTACTATCTCTACCACGACCGCGGCAAGGGCATGCGCATGGTGCACGCACTGGCGATCCGCGTCGCGCTGTCGGCGTGCCTGCTCATCTTCCTCGTGGTGAGCTATCGACTCGGCTGGATTGGAGAGCACGGGCTGCGCTGATAGGCAGCCAGACCGGCGCCGTGCGCCGCAGCGAGCGAAGGCGCGATGTGGCGCAGTCGCCGCGAAGCGGGTGATTTGTGCGCGGCGACTCGTGTGTTGAGTCGCCGCCGCAAATCGGGTACCCGCTCGGCGACCGAATTGCGCCACGGCGCCAAGCCACTGCGGCGCACCGCGCCCAACCGACGGATAGTCGCCTTTACAACCAGTACACCAGCACGAACAGCAGCAGCCACACGACATCGACGAAGTGCCAGTACCACGCCGCGGCTTCGAAGGCGAAGTGGTGCTCGGCGTCGAAGTGGCCGCGGAAGGCGCGACCGAGCATCACCGAGAGCATGATCGCGCCGATCGTCACGTGAAAGCCGTGGAAGCCCGTGAGCATGAAGAAGGTCGAGCCATACACGCCGGTCGAGAGCTTGAGGTTCAGCTCCGAGTAGGCGTGAATGTACTCGTGCGCCTGCAGCGCTAGGAAGGTGACCCCGAGCACAATGGTGATGAAGAGCCAGAGCTTGAGCATCGCCCGGTTGCCCGTCTTCAGCGCGTGATGCGCCACCGTCAGCGTTCCGCCCGAGGACACGAGGATGATCGTGTTGATCAGCGGTATGCCGATCGCCGCCATCGGGGTGAACGGGTCCTTCAGGTAGGGGCCGTTCGTCGGCCAGAACGCGGTGAAGTTCGGCCATATGAGCTTCTGCTCCGGGCTGCCGAGATCGGGCACCGACAGGTTGCGAACGTAGAAAAGCGCGCCGAAGAACGCGGCGAAGAACATCACCTCGGAGAAAATGAACCAGCTCATCCCCCAGCGGAACGAGACGTCCACCTTCTTGTTGTAGAGGCGGTGCTCGGACTCGTCGATGACGCGGCCGAACCAGCCGACCATCATCGTGAGCAGCACCGCGAATCCTGCGAGCACGAGCCAGGGTCCGAAGCTGTACGCGTTGAACCAGGTCGCCGCGCCGAACGCCATCAGCAGCAGCGCGCACGATCCGGTGACCGGCCAGTGCGAAGGCTGCGGCACGAAGTAATAAGGCTTGGCGCCGCTATCCGGTGCGCTCATGCGTGGCTCCCCATCTACGATCTGTTGCCCTCGACTTCGAAGAAAGTGTACGAGAGCGTAATTGTGTTGACGTCCTTCGGCAGCTTCGGGTCGATTACGAACACCACCGGCATCCGCCGCGTCTCGTGCGGCTCGAAGCCCTGCTTGCTGAAGCAGAAGCAGTCGAGCTTCTTGAAATACTCTCCGGCCACCCGCGGTCCGTAGCTTGGCACCGCCTGCCCGGTCATCGGCCGCTCCGAAGTGTTTTCCACTTCGTACACCACCTGCGCCAGCTCTCCCGGATGCACGGTCACGATCGGCGTCAGCGGGTGGAATCGCCAGGGCAGCTTGTTGACGTTGGCATCGAGCTCGAGGCGCACGCTGCGAGCCGCGTCGACCTGCGTGTTCTGCACCTTGTCGGGCCTGTCGATGTCGCGCAGTCCCGTCGCCTTGCAGATCTGCTCGTAGAAGGGCACGAGCAGGAAGCCGAATCCGAACATGATGGCCGCGACGACGCCGAGCTTCACGAGCAGGGTCCGGTTGGCGCGCTTCAGTTCGTTGGGATCGCGCTCGGTCATTTGCCGGCGCCTCCGCGCAGTCTACGGCCGACCGTCAACAGGAGAAACCCGATGATCGCGAATCCGAGGATGCCTATTCCGACGGCGTTGGCGCCGACGAGCTGCGCGGCGATGATTCCGCCGAAGAACACCAAAGCGATCGAGACGAGTATGGCCGCCGTGCGCAGGTTCGCACGGCGCCTGTCATTGCTCGCGTCGTCGGATCGATGCAGCGATGCCATCTTGAGCTCGCCAGCGGACTGATCTCAGGTGACTGTCGGAGGCGTTTCGAAGGTGTGATACGGCACGGGCGACGGCAGGGTCCACTCGAGCGTGTCGGCACCTTCCCACGGCCGCGCCGGCGCCTTCTCGCCAAAGCGAATCGCCTTCAGCAGTATGAATACGAACAGCACCTGCGACAGGCCGAAGCCGAAGGCGCCGATCGTCGCCACCTCGTTCCAGTCGGTGAACTGGGTCGCATAGTCCGGCACGCGCCGCGGCATGCCCGCGAGCCCGAGAAAGTGCATGGGAAAGAACGTGACGTTGAAAGTGATCATCGACAGCCAGAAGTGCCACTTGCCGAGCGTCTCGTCGTACATCCTGCCGGTCCATTTGGGGAGCCAGTAGTAGATGCCGCCGAAGAAGGCGAACAGCGAGCCCGCGACCAGCACATAGTGGAAGTGCGCGACCACGTAGTAGGTGTCGTGCAGCACGATGTCGACCGGAACCAGCGCGAGCACCAGGCCGGTGAAACCGCCCATGGTGAAAAGGAAGATGAAGCCTACCGCGAACAGCATCGGCGTCTCGAAGGTCATCGAGCCCTTCCACATCGTGGCGAGCCAATTGAAGACCTTCACGCCGGTCGGCACCGCGATCAGCATCGTCATGTACATGAAGAAAAGCTGTCCCGCCGCCGGCATGCCGACCGTGAACATGTGGTGCGCCCAGACCAGGAACGACAGGATCGCGATCGACGCGGTGGCGTAGACCATCGAGGCGTACCCGAACAGCGGTTTTCTCGAGAACGTCGGAAGGATCGTCGAAACGATTCCGAACGCGGGCAGGATCATGATGTAGACCTCGGGGTGCCCGAAGAACCAGAACACATGCTGAAAGAGCACCGGGTCGCCGCCGCCCGCCGCGTTGAAGAAGCTGGTGCCGAAATGCCGGTCGGTGAGAAGCATCGTTACCGAGCCGGCGAGCACCGGCATCACCGCGATCAGCAGATACGCGGTGATGAGCCAGGTCCACACGAACAAGGGCATCTTCATCAGCGTCATGCCCGGAGCGCGCAGATTCAGGATCGTGGTGATGATGTTGATCGATCCCATGATGGACGACGCGCCCATGATGTGAATGGCAAAGATAGTCATGTCCATGCCCATGCCGGTCTGGACCGACAGCGGCGGATAGATCGTCCAACCTGCGCTTGGCCCGCCGCCCGGGGCGAGCATCGAGGACACCAGCAGGGTCGCGGCGAAGGGCAGCAGCCAGAAGCTCCAGTTGTTGAGGCGCGCAAAGGCCATGTCGGGAGCACCGATCATGAGCGGCACCTGCCAGTTCGCGAAGCCGACCGCTGCAGGCATGATCGCGCCGAAGATCATGATCAGTCCGTGCAGCGTGTTGAGCTGGTTGAAGAATTCGGGCTCGACCAGCTGCAGGCCTGGATGGAACAGCTCAGCACGAATCGTGAGCGCCATCACGCCGCCGATGAAGAACATCACCAGAGAGAACCACAGGTACAGCGTGCCGATGTCCTTGTGGTTGGTGGTGGTGATCCAGCGCATGATGCCGCTCGGGTGATGGGCGTGCTCCTCGTGCCCGTGTCCGGCGGCTTGATCGTGCGGAATGCTGCTCATCGGCTGCTCCTCATCCGCGATCCGCCTTCACTTCCGAAGGCTGGATCGCTTCGCCCGTGTGATTGCTCCAGCTGTTGCGCGTGTACGTGATTACGGCCGCGATGTCGAGATCCGACAGCGTGTTCCGCCACGGCACCATCGCGGTAGGCTGGCCGTTCTTGGTGACGCCGTTGAGAACGGTCTTGATCTGAACGTCCTTCGGCCCGGTGACGACCTTCGAGCCGTCGAGCGCCGGGAAAGCGCCCGGCACGCCCTTGCCGGTCGCCTGATGGCAGACGGCGCAGTTCGCCGTGAAGACCTTCTCCCCGCGCACCAGAAGCTCGTTCTGGTCCCACACCTTGTTGGGATCTTCGGCGGCTGCCGCGGCCGCCTTCTTGTGCTCATCGCGCCACTTCGCGTAATCCTCCGCGCTCTTCACTTCGACGACGATCGGCATGAAGCCGTGCTGCTTGCCGCAGATCTTGGCGCATTGACCACGGAAAGTGCCCGTCTGGTCGAACTTCATCCAATCGTCGCGGACATACCCGGGCATCGCGTCCTGCTGCACTCCGGCGGCGGGCAGAAACCAGGCGTGGATGACGTCGCTCGAGGTTATGAGGAGGCGAATCTTCTTCCCGACCGGGACAACAAGCGGGTTGTCGACTTCGAGCAGGTAATGCTCGCCTTTCGGCTGGTCGGCTTCGATCTGCTCCGGCGGCGTCGTGATATTGCTGTAGAAGTCGAACCCGTCGTCGAGGTAGTCGTAATTCCACTTCCATTGCGAGCCGGTGATCTTCACCGTCATGTCCGGCGCCGATGTGTCTTTCATCGCGAGCACGGTCTTGGTGGCCGGAAAGGCCATGAACAGCAGGATCAGGAACGGGATGATCGTCCAGACCACCTCGACCACGGTGTTTTCGTGAAACTGCGCTGCCTGGTGCCCCTTGGACTTGCGATGCGCGAAGATCGAATAGAACATCACCGAGAACACGCCGACGAAGATCGCCAGGCATATCCACATGATGTAGGTGTGGAGGTCGAAGATCTCGGTAGCGATCGGTGTGACCGGATCCTGCAGGCCGTATACCCGCTCGGCATGCGCCGCGGCGCCTGCCAGCGCGAGCGCCGAGGCTCCGATAATCCGGAGCAGCAATCCGATTCGCTGCTGCGTGATCGTGCCCAGCGCCATCCCCTTGCCCGTCAAGCATTCCTCGATCACGTCGATGACCCCTCTTGTTCTGTCTTGCCTTCGCCCGCGATTCAAGCCTTCGCCAACACGCGCCGCAAGTCGCGGGCCAGGGACATGCGCTCCGTCGCCGACAGCTCTTCGCCCACCGCAACGCACGTCCCGGCAGAGCGCAACCTGAGCCGCGGCGTGCGGGCAAGCCCCTCGTCTTCCACTTCGACCCGCGTCCAGTAGCGGTTGAACTCGTACTTCACGAGGACGCCGCTGCGCTGCCGCTCGATCATCACGCGGTCGCCCGCCACGCTGATGCGTTCCCAGTCCGATGCGTGCCGCTCGATCCACAAGAACGCCACGTAAAGCACGACCATTTCCAGCGCCGAGTACGGCAATACCAACCAGGCGCCAAAGGCAGCGAAAGCGAGCGCGAAACCGAACGACACTACCACAAGCGACGCGAACAATCGCCAGCGCCAGCGTGAACCAAGCGAGTCGTTACGACGCGACGTTACGCAGAATTCGGGTTCGGCAGGAAGCGGCGGGATATCAGCGCCGGACATCTTTCGACACGGACATCGTGAAACCGGCAAATCTTAACATGGATGGCTGCGCTGCAACATCGTCACGGCGCGCTCATCGTCGCGGTGGCCGGTCGAAATGGACGATCGCGCGGCCATCGGCGGCGAAGCGCGGTTCCGGCTTCCAGGCGTGTCCGTAAACGATCTCGAATGTCGCCGGCAGCCGCCCGTCGCGGCGAAATTGCTCCAGCGCAGCGAGCATGCGCGTCCACCGTGCGCGGCCCATCAAGCCGCGCGGCCGCCCTCGCGTCGCATTGTGCGCGCCCATCTCCTTGACTTCGCGCATCATGGCGATGCCGTCGGCGTAGGTCAGCGTGATCATCTCCGCGTCCATCACCGGCTCGGCGAAGCCCGCTTCGAGGAGCATGTCGCCGACGTCGTGCATGTCGATGAAGCGTCCGACGTGCGTCGCGCGGTCGATGCCGGCGAAAGCCGCGCGCAATTCCTTCAGCGTATCGGGGCCGAGCGTAGAGAACATGAGCAATCCTCCGACGCGCAATGGCTGGAGGAACTCGGCAAAGACCGCTGCGGGCTCCCCGACCGAGGACAGCATAAGGTTGCTCCACACGAGATCGATCGAGCTGCGGCGAAGCGGCAGCCGCGTCGCATCGGCGCACACGAAGCCGCTCGCGCCTCGCGCGGTCGCTCGTGCGCGCAGAATCTTCGCGGCAAGCCCTCGGTGCGGAGCGCGAATTGACGCCGCGCGCCGCTGCGCCGCGGAAACCATCCCTAGCGCGAAATCGAGGCCGATGATCGTTGCGTGGGGATAGCGTGCGGTCAGCTCGACAAGCGCCTCTCCCGTGCCGCAGCCCGCGTCGAGAATCGTCTCGGGTTGCAGCCTGACCAGCGCAAGACGCTCGGCCATGCGCCGACCCACTTCGCGCTGCAGAACGGCAGCGCGAAGTGGGTCGGCGCATGGCCGAGCGTCTTGCGCTGGTCAGGCTGCAACCCGAGACGATTCTCGACGCGGGCTGCGGCACGGGAGAGGCGCTTGTCGAGCTGACC
>DATKJP010000332.1:0-20938 GCA_035543635.1 Casimicrobiaceae bacterium | reverse complement strand
CGTGCGTACAGCGCTCGCCAGCTCGCTCAACGTGCCCGCCGTGCGCACGCTGGAAGTCGTCGGGCTGGAACGCTTCCACGATGCGCTCAGACGCCTCGGATTCGACACGCTCACCGAGAGTGACGATTACTACGGCGCCTCGCTCGCGCTTGGCGGCGCCGACGTGACGCTGCTCGCGCTCACCAACGCCTATCGCGCGCTCGCCAACGGGGGCGAATGGAGCGCTTCGCGCTTCCTCTCATCGAAGAACGCTGCGGCACCGCGCCGCATCTACGGTCGTGAGGCTGCGTTCGTCGTGGCCGACATCCTATCCGATCGCGGCGCGCGCGCTATCACCTTCGGACTGGAGAATCCGCTCGCCACCCGTGTGTGGAGTGCCGTCAAGACCGGCACGAGCAAGGACATGCGCGACAACTGGTGCGTAGGCTTCACTTCTCGCTACACGGTCGGCGTGTGGGTCGGAAACTTCTCCGGCGCGCCGATGCACGACGTCTCCGGCGTCACCGGCGCCGCGCCGATCTGGCGCGATATCGTTCATCGCCTCCATCGCGTCGATCCTTCGCCGCCGCCGTGGCCTCCGGGCGGAGTGTCGCGGAGCAACGTCGTCTTCGAGCCCGATGTCGAGCCCGCGCGCGGCGAATGGTTCCTGCGCGGAACCGATACCGAAGTCGTGCACGGTCTCGCCGACGCATCGGCGATCGCCGCAGCGAGCCCGCGCATCCGCTATCCGGCCGAGGATGCGATCATCGCGCTCGATCCGGACATCCCAGATGGCGCCGAGCGCATCGTCTTCGAGGCGAGCCCTGCGCTGCCGAGCCTGCGCTGGCGCCTCGACGATGCCCTGCTCGCGGGGGTCGGCGGCCGGGCGGACTGGCGGCCGGTGGCAGGACGTCATCTGCTCGTCCTCAAAGACGAGGAAGGGCGCCTGCTGTCGAGCGTAGGCTTCGAGGTGCGCGGTCATCTCTCGACCGCGTCGAAGTGAAACTTCGCCGGCATCCGGGCAAGTAATCAGCGCGCGCGGATCATCGCCCACGCGACCTGCGCGACGAGCGCGACCGCGATCGCCGCCAAGACCTTGCGCAACAATCCGCGATAAGTTTCGCCGCTGATGCGAGATTGCAGGCGCAGACCAGCCCACACTGCGGCAGCGGCGAGCGGAATCAGCGGCAGCGAAGCGTAGAGCAGCTTCTGGCTCATCGCGTCGGCGACGCCGAGCGCGAGCGCCTGCACGCTTTTACCCGCGATGAAGCAAAGGTTCAGCGTCTGCGTGAGCGCGATCGGCGTCAGCTCCAGGGTCATGAGATAGATCACGAGCGGCGGCATGGCGACGTTGACGGCGCCGGAGAGCACCCCCGCGGTGAGGCCGAAGAGGCAGGCGGCAAGCTGCGGCCGGCGCTTCGACCACGACCAGTCGAGCGCGCGCAAGCGGTCCTGCAGCAGGAACACGACGATCATCAGCGCGAGCACGATCTGCAGCGGCTCGTGCGGAACGGTCAGCAGCAGGCGCGAGCCGACGAGCGTTCCGGCGACGACCCATAGCGCGAGCGGCCAGTACTTCCCGATGCTCTCGCGCCAGTTCCCGCCGCGCAGGATGCTGATCATGTTGACGGCGACGTTGGGAAGCACGGTCAGCAGCACCGCCGTCTTGATGTCGACCAGCAGGGCGACGAGCGGCGTGGAGACGAGCGGAAAGCCGAAGCCGATCGTGCCGTGGGCGAGACCGGCGATCACGATGATCGCGATCACCGCGGCGATCGTCGCCGGCGAGAAGAGCTGATCGAGGCCGAAGCTCAGGGCCAGCTCAGGTGAGCGGCAGCATCACCGCCGACTTGAACGCGCTCCGCTGCGAGAGCGCATCGAACCAGCGCTGCACGTTGGGACGCGCGGGGCGCTCGATCGGCAGCGCCATCCAGCGCCAGATCGCGCAGCCGAGCGGAATGTCACCCATGGTGAAGACATCGCCCGCGACGAAAGCGCGCGACGCCAGGTAGTAATCGAGGATCCCCAGCAGGTCGGCGGTCTTCAGGCGCGATTCCTCGATCGCGCGGGCGTCGCGCTGCTCGGGCGGCGTGCGGATGAGCCCAAAGAACACCGGCCGGAGCGCCGGCCAGAGCGTTGTTTGTTGCCAGTCCATCCAGCGGTCAGCGTCGGCGCGCGTCGCGAGATCGTCGGGCCAGAGCCCGCCTGCTCCGTACTTCGCCGCCAGGTAGCGGACGACAGCGTTCGATTCCCAGAGCACGACGCCGTCGTCATCGATGGTCGGCACGAGACGGTTCGGATTGATGCTGCGATATTCGGGCGTGTTCACGACGCCGAAGGCGCCGCCGGCTTCCTTGCGCTCGTATTCGAGGCCGATCTCCTCGCAGCACCACAGCACCTTCTGCACATTGACCGAATTCTTCCTGCCCCAGACGACCAGCATCCTTCGTCTCCCCGGAAATGAGAGTTCGCCTGCTCGGAGTTGCGAAACCGTGGAACTAAAGCGCCTCAATCGCGGCGTTTGCGGCGAACGCGGGCGATGCGCTGGTGAGGATCATGGCAGGAGCGAGAGCGAGCGCAGGAAGAGCCGCCACTGATCGAGCAGACCTTGCTGCGCGTCGCGCACAGCGCGCTCGTAGACGCCCCGATCCAGCTCGCCCTCGAAGTTCTCCGACGTTAGTCGGCCGTCCTCGTAGCGTGTGTGCTTCGCTCGCAGCTTCGCCGTGCGGCCGGTCGTCGAGATCTCCGTGAAGGAATAGCGGAAGCTCATGAACGAAGCGCCGCCCGCGACGGGCTCCACGACGGCGGGGAGCGTGCTTTCCGCTTTGCGCAGCGCTCGCTTGCCGGCCTTGACGGGAACTTGTTTCATCGAACACCTCCAAGCATTCGATTTTACGCTCTCTTGAAACGTCTCGCTCCCGCGGCGAGAATAGCTCTCATGAGCCTCCGGTCGTTGGACAGGAAGAAGCCCGTTCGGCAGCAGGTCAGCGCCGCGGAATGGGCAAAGCGCGTAGACCTCGCTGCTTGCTATCGCCTGGTCGACCTGTACGGCATGTCGGAAATGTCGGCCAATCACATCAGCACGCGCGTTCCGGGCGAAGACAATGCCTTCCTCATCAACCCCCACGGGATGCTCTACGAGCAGATGCACGCCTCCTGCTTCATCAAGCTCGATCTCGATGGAAATATCCTCTTCAATCCGACCGACTACGAGATCAACAAGGCGGGCTACGTCGTGCACAGCTGCATCCATGCTGCGCGCCACGAAGTCGACTGCGTGATCCACACGCACACCATCGCCGGAATGGCGGTGTCGGCGATGTCATGCGGATTGCTCCCGATCGCCCAGACCTCGATGCGTTTCGCGAAGATCGCTTACCACGATTACGAAGGTGTCGCGCTCAATCTGGAGGAACAGGAGCGCCTGGTCCGCGATCTAGGCATGCACGAAGGCATGATCCTCAGAAACCACGGGCTGCTCACGGTCGGCGCGAGCATTCCCGAGGCGTTCAACAGCATGTTCCGCCTCGAGCGCGCCTGCCAGGTGCAGGTGGCGGCACTCTCCTGCAAGGTCGAGCTGAAACTTCCGCCGGACGAGATCGTGATCGAGTCATGGCGGCTGTATCAACCCGGCGTGCGCCGCCGCTTCGGCGTGCTCGAATGGCCGGCGCTGCTCGCGAAGCTCGACAAGCTCGATCCGTCGTTTCGCGAATGACGCTCGTTCGAGCCTTCGCTTCGCTCCTGCTCGCGGTCGGCGTTACGAGCGCTGCCGCGCAGACCGATTACCCGATGAAACCGATCACCATCACCGTCGGATTCACCGCCGGCGGCAGCACGGACATCGTCACGCGCCTCATCGCCGATGAGATGCGCAAGAGCTGGGGGCAGCCGGTCGTGGTCGAGAACCGCCCGGGCGCCGGAGGCAACATCGGCGCGGCGGTGGTCGCCAAAGCAAAGGCTGACGGCTACACGCTGCTGGTGGGCTCGGTTGGCCCGCTCGCCATCAACGCGTCGTTGTACGCGAACATGCCGTACGACAATCTGAAGGATTTCACGCCGGTTTCGCTCATCGTGCACGTGCCGAACATGCTGGTCGTGAATCCCGACGCGATGCCCGTGCAATCGTTTGCGGAGTTCCTGGCGCTGGTCAAGGCGAATCCCGGCAAGTATTTCTTCGCGTCGACGGGAACGGGCACCTCCTCGCATCTTTCGGGCGAGTTGCTAAAGACCATGGCGGGGCTCGACGCGACGCACGTGCCGTACAAGGGCGCGGTGGCGTTGAACGATCTCCTCGCAGGCAAGCAGGTGCATTTCATGTTCGCGACGATCCCGTCGGTAATCGAGTTTGTGCGCGCCGGCCGCCTTCGCGCGCTGGCCGTCACGAGCAAGACCCGGTCCGCGGCGGTGCCGGACATTCCGACCGTTGCCGAGCTAGGCTATCCGGAATTCGAAGCATCGTCGTGGTTCGGCCTGCTAGGCCCTGCTGAGATGCCCCGCGATATCGTGCTCAAGCTGCAGAGCGAGGTCGTGCGCGCCTTGAAGATTCCGGAGCTTCGCGCCAAGCTCGTGAAGCTCGGCGCAGATCCTGCGGGGAGCACGCCGGAGGAATTCGCGGCCTACATGCGCTCCGAGACGGCGAAGTGGGCGAAGGTCGTCAAGGCGTCGGGCGCGACAGCGGAGTGACCGGATGCGACCGGAGCCCTGGAAAAAACTCTTCTTCCCGAATGTCAACAGCGCGCCGGGAAGCTAAGCCGCCCTTCGACGTGGCGGTCGTCGGCGCCGGCAACGCGGGGCTGTGCGCCGCGCTCTCGGCGCGCGAGCGCGGAGCGAGGGTGCTCGTGCTCGAAGCCGCGCCTGAAGCCGAGCGCGGCGGGAATTCGCGCTTCACCGCGGGAGCGATGCGCGTTGTCTACCGCGGCGTCGACGATCTGCGCGCGCTGATGCCGGACCTGACCGAGGACGAGATCGCACGCACCGATTTCGGCGCCTACGCCGAGAGCGATTTTCTCGACGATCTCGGGCGCGTCACCGAATATCGCAGCGATCCCGAGCTCTCCGAGCTACTGGTCAAGCGCAGCTTCGACACGCTGCGCTGGATGCGGGAGAAGGGCGTGCGCTTCGCGCCGATGTACGGCCGTCAGGCGTTCAAGTCGGGGGATCGCATGCGCTTCTGGGGCGGCCTCACCGTGGAAGCCTGGGGGGGAGGACCGGGCCTCGTCGACAACCTCACGCGGGCCGCGCAACGCGAGGGCGCGGAAATCTGGTACGGAGCGCGCGCGACGCGCCTTCTCGCCGACGACGAAGGCGTGCACGGACTCGAATTGCGCCGCGGCGGCACGACGCAACGCGTCGCGGCAAAAGCGGTCGTGCTCGCCTCGGGCGGATTCGAGGCGAACGCGGAATGGCGCACGCGCTATCTCGGGCCCGGATGGGATCTGGCGAAGGTACGCGGCACGCGCTTCAACACCGGCGCCGGCATCGCGATGGCGATCGAGATCGGCGCCTCGCCCTGCGGCAACTGGTCCGGCTGTCACGCGGTCGGCTGGGACCGCAACGCGCCGGAGTTCGGCGATCTCGAAGTCGGCGACGGCTTCCAGAAGCACAGTTATCCCTTCGGGATCATGATCAACGCGACCGGGAAACGCTTCGTCGACGAGGGCGCCGATTTCCGGAACTACACCTATGCGAAGTACGGGCGCGTGATCCTCGCGCAGCCGCAGCAGTTCGCGTGGCAGGTTTTCGACTCCAAGGTGACGCATCTCCTGCGCGACGAATACCGGATCCGGCAGGTAACGAAGGTTCGCGCCGGCACGATGGAGGAGCTGGCGGCGAAGCTCGACGACGTCGATGCCAAAGAGTTTCTCAGGGAAGTCGCGGCGTACAACGCGGCCGTGCGCAAGGACATACCCTTCGATCCCACCGTGCGCGACGGCCGGCACACGGAAGGCCTTGCGATAAACAAGAGCAACTGGGCCAATGCGATCGACACGCCGCCGTTCGAAGCCTACTCGGTGACCTGCGGCATCACGTTCACGTTCGGCGGATTGCGCATCGATACGAGCGCGGCCGTGCAGAGTGTCGACGGCGGTCCGATCGCTGGCCTCTTCGCGGCGGGCGAGCTGGTCGGCGGTCTTTTCTACTTCAATTATCCCGGCGGCTCGGGGCTCACCTCCGGGGCGGTTTTCGGCCGCATCGCCGGCGCTTCGGCGGCGCGCACGGCCTCGGCGGCGTCCAGTTAGGCGCGCGGCGCCCCTTTCAGCTCGACGATGTTGCCTTCCGGGTCGGTGAGGTACATGGACGGTCCCTCGCCCTCCGCGCCGTACCTCGTTTCGACCGGACCGGCGGAAACCCCGTACTCCTGAAGCCGCAATCGAATGGCGGCTTCATCGAACGGCTCGACGCGGAAACAGAAGTGATCGAGGTTCCAGCCGCTCGGGCCCGGTGCCGCACCTCCGGCGCGCCCGAGCTTGCCGTCCACGGGAACGAGATCGAGTAGCGAGCGGCCGGCGCGAAGCTGTACCAGCCCGATCGCATCCTGGCGCCGCTCGATCGTGCAGCCGAGCGCCGAGCAGTAGAACCGCAGCATCTTGTCCAGATCGCTTACGCGCAGAACAAGGTGATCGATCTCGCGAATTCGAAACATTCGGAACCAGCCTCGCCCGGCGCGACCGATCTCGCAGCGCGGGGAGCTCTTACCGCTTCGCGCGCGAACTTGGGTAATCTGACTACGGTTTGGGTGCGACTGCGACCACCGCGAGCTCCTGACTCTTCACCTTGTCGAGAAGCGGCCCGGTGATGCTCAGGAATTCGATATCGACCGTTGTCTTGTCGTTGGGATTGAGAACCGGCTGTTTCGTCGACGCGGTGGCGGTGCCGACGACCTTGCCCTCGGCATCGAGTGCCTTGCCCGACACCTTGACCTGACCGACGGGAACAGCAGCGAGGTTCTGCACCGTGCCTTTCACGTGCAGGTGGCCGCCGGCGCAGACGTAGGTTCCCGGCGCCATGCCGGAGTGCATCTCGGTGCTCTGAATCTCGACTTTCACTTCGTCCTTGAGCTCGCCGGCAGCGACAGCGGTGCAGGCGAGCGCGGCGATGGCGACAAATGAGGTGACGATTGTTCTCATGGGAGAGCCTCCTGCAGGGCTGTAGCGAAGTGGCGAACGAGCATTCTGTGCGCGCAGCCGGGTCTTGTCGAGCCCGCCCCGATCAAGGTCCCTGCTTCGGCTGCGAGCTGCCTCGCGCCGAGGCGGCCCATGTGAACACGCGGCCGCCGGCGTAGGTGAAATAGATCTTGCGCTGACTGTGCAGGACCAATACGCGATGCGCGCGCAGGAAGTCGGCGCCGAGCAGCATCGGCTGGAGCGTTTCGGCCCGCCGTGGTATGAAGCTCCCGCGCGGCGTATACGTCGCGTCCTTGTAGAGGTCGGCGAATGGAAGGGCTGCGTCCCTGACGATCTCGTTGCCGATCGACACGCTCTGGAAAGTTCCCAGCCAGGTCGTGACGGACTTCCGGCCCAGCCCGCCGACCTTGCCGACCGGAACGACGCCTGCCGTTTCGGGAGTGATGCCGGCGGCCGCCGCGTCGCTCAGGTTTAGCAGCGAGCTTTGCGTCCCGGAATCGAGGAGCGCGCTCACCGAGTGACCATTGACCTTCACCGAGAGAACGATCTGCGGGCGTCCTCCATCGACCGCCTCCATCTCGACCTCGCTTACGCCTCCGCTGGCCCAATAGACGAGAGAGCGATCGCTGCAAGCCACGGGGTGATAGAGCCTCACCGCGTTGTGCGCCAGGTCGAACTCGACGTCGAATTTCTCAAAGAAGTCTTCGCCGAGAAGAACCGCAATGCCTTCGTCGCGATCGCGTCCGCCGGCAACCAGGAGACGCCAGCTCTGACGCCTGATCTCGCCGATCGCAAGCTCGTCGACCCACGCCAGCTCGAGATCGGCTTCGCCTCCGACGCCGTACAGGCGGCTGCGCGTCTGGTGCAGCGTAAGTCCGAGCTTCAGCGCCGCGGGACGAAGGATGATCGTGCGCGTTGCGCCGGTGTCGAGCTTGACGATGACCGGCTGACCGTTGACCGCGCCATCGACTAGCAGTTGATTACGTTCCGTCCGAGTCGGCCATTCCGCGATGCGATCGAGGTGACATGGCGGCTCCGCTGCGGCGATGCCCGTCGCGATCGCGAGTGCACCGGCGATGGCGAGGAGCGAAATCGGCAATGCGCGCTTAGCCTGCAAGCTTGCGCTCCGCTGGCGTGGGCGCTCAGGGCTTGAAGTCGAATTGCGGCGGCGCGCTGCCCGGCTGCGCAGGTGTGCTGCGCGGCTCCGGCGCGCGCGCGGTCTGAAAGATCGGACCGCCGACGTAAGTGAAGTAGATCTTGCTCTGGCTGTGCGAGACGAGCACTCGATGCGAGCGCAGGAAGTCCGCGCCAAGCAGCATCGGCTGCAGCTCGTCCACCTTTCTCGGGATGCGGCTGCCGCCCGGCGTGTAGGTCGCATCCCTGAACAGATCCGAGAAACGCAGCGTCGTGTCACGGATCATCTCGTCACCGATGGTGATGGACTGAATCGGCGCCACCCAGGAATCGACACCTTTCCTGCCCATGCCAAACGCGGGTCCGGCGGGAACCACTCCCGGCGTTTCCGGCGTGACGCCCGCCTGCGCAGCCTCGTACTTGTCGAGCACGGAAGTACTGGCGCCGGAATCGAGCAGCGCGCGCACCTGCCGGCCGTTGATCAGCACCGTGACCACGATCTGCGGACGTGTCTCGTCGACTGGTGCGATGTCGGCCACACTCGGGCGCTCCTGAGTCCAGTAGGCGAGCGACACACCTTCGCAATCCTTCGGCTCATACAGCCGTACCATGTTGTGGGCGAGATCGAACTCGACGTCGACCTTGCGGAAGAAATCCTCGCCAAGGATCACACCGACGTCGCCCCCCAGGTCGTTCTCGCCGGCGACGAACATGCTCCAGTTGCGGCGCTTGGACTCGCCTATCTTGAATTCGTCCACCACGGTCACCTCGACGTCGGTCTCACCGCCCACCCCGAACTGCCGGAAGTTCCCGATTGACTCGCGAGTCAATCCCAGCTGTACGGCCGCCGAGCGAAGGATCTGCGTGTTGCCGGCGCCGGTGTCGAGCATGACGCCCACGCTCTTGCCGTTGATGGCGCCATCGACGATGAGCGCGTTGCGCTTCGTCTGTACCGGCCATTCGGCGAGCCGCACCATCTTGCAGTTGGACGCTGCGCCGAAGGCGATGCCGCTCACCAGTGCGAGAGCTGCCGCGCCGATCAATGTGACGAAGCTTCCTTGTTTCATGTGTAGGCCGCGTTGCGTGCCGCGAGCGTTTCAGCGTCCTCACGCATGCGCCGAGCTTCCTCGGCGCGCCCGAGTTGCGCCAGCGCGGAAGCGGCGGCGGCGCGCGTCGCAGGATCGTTGGGATCGAACTCCGCCGCCTCGGCGAAGCTCGCGAGCGCCTCCTGGTGCCGGCCCAGCGCCTGCAAAGCGATCCCTTCGGCCCATCCGCGCCGCGGCGACATCGCAGGATGGTGCACGATAGGACGAATGACCTCCAGCGCTTCTTCCGGACGCCCCGAGGCAACCAGCGCGCGAGCGTACTGGCCGGCGTAGCTCGCGCGCGCCGGCGCCGAGGCATGCGCGATGGCCAACGCGGAGAGCGCGGCGTCGAGCCGCCCCGCCTCGAGCTCCGCAATGCCAAGGCAATACTGACCCCACTGATCGCCGCCGTGCAGATGCGCGATCGGACGCGCCACCTCGAGCGCTTCGGGTGCGCGCCCCGCCTGGGCCAGCGCCCAGGCGAGATATTGACGCCAGTTGAACACCGATGGTTCCAGCGTCGTGGCGCGCTCGAAGGCCGCGACAGCTGCATGCCAGCGATGCAGGCCGGCAAGCGCGCGCCCGCGCAACATGTGGAGCTGGCCGTTCTTCGGGTTTCGCTGCACTAGATGATCGACGAGCGCCAGCGCATCTTCGTTCTGTCGCACGTCGATCAGCGCGACCGCAGCAGCCGTGCGCTCCGCGTCCGATCTCGCGTTACGCATGTATTTCGTCGCCTGCGCGATCGCGTCGTCGATGCGCCCGTGCTCGAGCAGGAATAGCACGTAGTTGTGCAGGGCCTGTCTTGCGACCACCGGCTCCGCCAGTGCTCGGCAGTAGCAGTCCTCGGCCTCGTCGACGCGGTCTTCTTCCTGACGGATCCTCGCCAGTCCGAGAAACCCGCGCGCTCGGTCGATCGGCACCTCGCTCGCTGCAGCCCGCTCGAAGATGCGCTCGGCCTGCGTGAAGCTGCCGAGCGAGCGCTCCTGCAGCACCACGCGCATGCCCAGCGTGCCCGGATCGGTGACGAGCATCAGGTCCTCCGCCCCGCCACGCAGCACCGCGGCAATGTCCGCGATGGCTGAGCGCTCGCCGGCCACGGGTTCGATGCGCACGCCGCCATACCGCAACCTGAGCACGTAGCCCTCGCCCTCGCGCGTCACCTCGCCGTCGATCTCCGGCGCGGGCCGGCCGAAGAGATGCCGCAAGTAGCGCACGATCCCCCGCATCGAAGTACGTCCGCCGGGAAGCTGCACGTCGGGTGCACCGGCCGCGCGCTGCGCCAGCCTTCTCCTGAAGAAGGTGCCGGATTCCGCATGCAGCTCACGATAGGCGTCGAGGAGCCGTGCAGCCACCACCTGAGGCTCGTAGCCGCGCTCGGCCAGATCGCGCGGTACCGCGATCGGCGCGATCACCACCGTGTCGTTGGCGAGCTCGCGCCAGAGCGCCAGCGCCAGCGCGGCAACGATGACAATCGCGGCGAGCGTGAGCACGATCGACAGGATCGTGTCGAGCTGCTGCAGCGAGACGAGGGTAAAGAACGCGGGGACCGGCGCGGCCGAGACTGGAATCAAAGAAGCGGCGTTGGGCCTCGAAATCCTGTTCATGGGTTGGCCATTCTACTGCGGCGGCGGCTCCGCGCTATCTGCGCTGCCGGCGCGTATCGCCGCCCGTATGCGCGCGAGCGTCAGTGCTCCCACGCGCCTCGCGTCGCTACCGACCGCGACCTCGTCGACATCGTTGACGAGCATCAGCGTCAGCGCTTCGCGGAGCGTAGCCCCGGCAGGAACCGCGAGAGCCGATGCCGAGGAGCCGTCGGCTTCCGCGTATGCCCCCGCAGTCAGCAGCGACAAACGCTTCAGCACTCGATCCGAGCCGACAAACTCCTCGACGAAGGCATCTGCCGGTCGCGCGAGAATCGTTTCGGGCTTGTCGTACTGCACGAGGCGACCCGCGCGCATGATCGCAATCCTGTCGCCCATGCGTATCGCTTCGTCGATGTCGTGCGTGACGAAGACGATCGTTTTTCTCAGCCTCTGCTGGATGCGCAGGAACTCGTCCTGAAGCTTCGCGCGGGTGATCGGATCGATTGCACCGAAGGGCTCGTCCATCAACATCACGGGCGGATCGGCGGCGAGCGCGCGCGCCACGCCGACTCGCTGGCGCTGCCCGCCCGAAAGCTCGCGCGGGAAGCGCGCGCGATAGGCACCCGGGTCCATCGCCACCAGATTGAGCAGCTCGTCGACCCGCATGGCCGTCCGCGCTTCGTCCCAGCCGAGAAGCCGCGGCACGGTCGCGATGTTCTCGGCGATGGTCATGTGCGGAAAGAGCCCGATCTGCTGGATCACGTAGCCAATCGAGCGCCTGAGCTCGATCGCATCGACGTGCGTCACGTCGCGCCCGGCGACCTCGATCGTCCCGGCGTCAGGCTCGATCATCCGGTTCACCATGCGCATCGTCGTCGTTTTGCCGCACCCCGACGGCCCGATGAGCACGCAAGTCTCGCCCGCGCCGACTTCGAGCGAAAGCGAATCGACAGCGGGAAGCATTTCGCCGGCGAAGCGCTTGGTAAGCCCGCGCAAGCTGATCATCGCAGGCCTCGCGGCGTGAGCGTTTGCTGCAATAGGCCGAAGAGCGCGTCGGCTCCGAGCGAGAGCAGCGTCACCGGAATCGCGCCGACGAGCATCAGCGGCAGCGCCATCATCGCGATGCCCGAGGTGATGAAGTCGCCGAGACCGCCGCCGCCGATGAAGGTCGCGAGCACGGCGCCCGAGACCACCTGGACAGCCGAGGTGCGCAGCCCGGCGAAGATCACCGGCACTGCAAGCGGCAGCTTGATCCGCCGCAGCACTTCGTGATTCGACATGCCCATCCCGCGCGCGGCGTCGATGACGTCGGGATCGATCTCGCGCACGCCGGTGATGGTGTTGACCAGTATCGGTGGCAGCGCGATCAGCGTCAGCGCAACGACCGAGGGCAGGAAGCCCGTCCCGAGCAGCGGCATCGCGAGCGCGAGCACGGCGATCGATGGGAGCGTGCGGCCGATGTTGGCGGCGTTGATAGCGGCGAGCGCGCTCATTTTCCGGTCGGCAAGGCGCACGCCTATGGGAATCGCGATCGCCGAGGCGAACGCAAGTGCGGCGAGCGACAGGCTCACATGCACGCCGAAGGCTTTCCAAAACTGCGCCGGATGGCCGACGAGATAGGTCCAGGCTTCGACCAGCATTAGGAACCTCAAGCCGCCCGTTGACGCCTGAGCGTGCGCTCAAAGCGTTCGAGAGCAAGATCGGCTGCGACCGCCAGCGCGCAGGCGGTGAGCGCCCCGGTCCATATCTTGGGCGCGTGATCAGTCGCGATGCCGTTAAAGATTAGCGTGCCGAGTCCACCGGCATTGACGTACGCACCGACGGTCGTCACGCTGATCACGGTCACGGTCGCGATGCGCAGTCCCGCGACGATCACCGGCAGCGCGAGCGGCAGCTCGACGCGCGCCAGCAGCTGCAGTGCATTCATCCCCATGCCTCTCGCCGCCTCGACGATGTCGGCGGGCACTTCGCGAATACCCGTGGCGACGTTGCGCGTCATGATGACGAGCGAGAAGGCGACCATCGCGATGATGACGTTCACCTTTCCCAGGCCGACCAACGGAATCAACAGCGCGAGAAAAGCGAGCGTCGGGATCGTGTACAGCGCGCCGGTGATAGCGAGCGTCGCCGCGAAAACGCGCGGCCGCCGCGCGGCCCAGATGCCGAGCGCAAGCGAGATCACCGCGGCGATCGCGAGTGCGGTGAGCGAGATCAGCACGTGCTCGTACAGCGCGACGGCCACCTGATCCCAATTGCGCGCCGCCCAGCTCACGCGAGCAGCGCACCGCGTCGCAAGAGCTTCTCGAGGCGCTCGACGTCCGGTCCGAGAGGCCGGTCATGATCGAGCGCAGGTACTTCGGCGCGCGTGCGCTCGTACGTCGCGCGTGCACCCGCCCCGAGCGCGTCCTTGCGAAGCTCGCGCAGGTCGACCGCCTGAGCCGCGATCAGGCACTCGATCGCAACCAGGTAGCGCGCGCGATCGATGCACTCGGCGAGCTTCTCCACGGCGCCCAGCGTCATCGGCGCGTGGTCTTCGATCGCCTCGGTGACCGGCAGGAAATCGAGCGAGCCCGCGTTCGCGCGCAATCGGATCTCGTTGTAGAGCGCGGTCAGCGTCTTCTGAATGGTCGCGAAGCCGGATTCCTCCGGACCGTGGCGCGTCAACTGCAGCGGCAATCCGGTCATCACGGGCGACATGAATTTGATGCAACGTTCCGCACCGAGCGAGGCAACCTGTGCGAGCGCGATCGCCGCCGCATCGAAGGCTAGGGCGAGCGCGGGAATGTGAAAGTTCGACGTCGACAGCATCTCGCCGTCGTCGACCAGAACGAGCGGACTCTCGCCGGCGGAATTGAGCTCCAACTCGACCTGCGAGCGCGCTTCGCCGAGCATCCACCACAGCGCGCCGTGCACCTGCGCCACGCAGCGCAGCGACAGCGGATCCTGCACGCGCCTCGCCCGGCCGGGCTCGAACAGGCTCGAGCCCGCGAGAAGCGCTCGCAGCCGATCGGCGATCTCCACTTGTCCCGGCGCCGGACGCGCGCGCACGACGCGCGGATCGATGACGCTCATGTTCGCGCGAAAGCCTTCATAGGAGAGGGCGACCGCTGCGTTCCACTGCTCGAGCAGGACGATCGCATCGTGCAGCACAAGCGCGGCACGCCCGACCGTCGCGCTATTCGCGCTTACGAGCGCGAGGGCGTCCTTTGGTCCGAGCGCGATCGGCACGAGGCCTGCGCGCGCGAGCGCTTGCGCCCCAGGCATTACCGCGCCACCCACCTCCGCCTCGCCTTCTCCAATCAGCGGGAGCGCGAGATGCGAAAGCTGCGGCAAATCCGCGACGCCGATCGAGCCAAAACGCGGAACGCGGGGATGCGCGCGTGCGTTGAGCAGCGCTATCAAGGCATCGATGACGGCAGGGGAGACTCCAGCGCCGCCGACCGCGAGGCTTGCCGCGCGCGCAAAGAGCATCGCCCGCACCGATGCGGTGTCGTACGTCGGCCCCACTCCGACCGCGCGGGCACGGATCGCCGAAGCCTGGAAGCGCGCGAGAGCAGATTCCTCGATCGGCTCCCCGACGTTTGCGCCCAGCGCCGAGTTGACGCCGTAGATCGGCTTGTCGCTTCGGGTGAGCCTCTCGACGACGGCGCGGGCGGCGGCGAGCCGCGGCGCGACTTGCGGGGCAAGCGCCACGCTCGCAGCGTCACGCGCGACGGCAACTACGTCATCGAGCGTGACTCGCGCGGCACCGAGCGTAACGGTCACGGCGCTATTTGACGATGCCTTTCGCCTTCAGGAAGTCGTGTGCGACATCCTTCGGCTCCATCTTCTCGCCATCGACCTTATAGTTCATCTCCGCCATCGTCGCGTCATCGAGTGAAGCATTCACACGGTTGAGCACCTCCGCGATCCTCGGGTTCGCATCGAGCGCGTCCTTGCGCACGACGGGAACGATGTAGTACGGCGGCCAGAGGTTCCGGTCGTCCTTGAGGCGCTTCAACTTCATCGCGCTGATCATCCCGTCGGTCGAGTAGCCGTTGACAACCTGGATCTGATCGTTCTTGAGCGCTTGGTAGCGCAAGCCGATGGCGAGCTGCAGGTCCTCCTTGAACTCCATGCTGTACTTGTCGCGCAGACCGGGCAGCCCGTCCTTGCGATCGCGAAACTCCGGACCCGCACCGAGCTTCAGCTCCTTCGATACTTTCGCGAGATCGGAATCGGTCTCCAGCTTGTACTTCTCGGCTGTCTCGGGCCGCACGACGAGCACGTAGGTGTTGTTGACCGGCGCCTGGTTCAACACGACCAAACCCTTTGCCGCGTACTCGCCCTTGACCTTGTCGTAGACTGCCTTCGCATCGGTCATCGTTTCCTGCTTCAGCACCGCGAGCAGGATCGTGCCCGTGTACTCGGGATAGAGATCGATCTGCTTCTCCTCGAGCGCCTTGTGCGCGATCAGCGTGCCGCCGAGGTTGAACTTCTTCTCGGTCTTGATGCCGTTCGCCTCGAGCGCTTGCGCGTAGAGCTCGCCCAGGATGAACTGCTCGGTGAAATTCTTCGAGCCGACGCGCACCGGCTGCTGCGCCTGCACCAGCGACGACATAAGTGCGACCGCCAGCGCGGCCGCGAAGACCATGCACACAGACTTCATGGACTGCCTCCCGGAATCGGAATCTATCCCCACGCTATCACTACCTCGAGCGGAAGGGATTTCATTGTGACCGCAGGCCGTTGCGAGCGTCAATCGGCGTGGATGTTCGCCTCTCTGGCGATCTTGATCCAGCGCGCCGCCTCCGCTTTCTGCATCGCCGCGAATTCGCTCGGGGAATTGCCGACCGTCTCGGCGCCGAGACCCGCGATTCGCTCGCGAACTTCGGGCAACGCCAGCGCGCGCACGATCTCGCCATGCAGCCGCTCGACGATCGATGACGGCGTGCCTGCCGGCGCGACCAGCCCGTACCAGGACGTCGCTTCGAAGTCCGGAAAGCCCTGTTCGGCGATCGTGGGCAGCTCCGGCGCCGAGGCGAGCCGCTTGCGCGTTGCGACGCCCAACGCGACGACTTTGCCGGCGCGCCATTGCGGCAGCGCGGATGAGCTTTGCGCGAAGAACATCTGCACCTCGCCCGAAAGCACTGCGTTGGTTGCCGGCGCGACGCCGTTGAACGGGACATGCACGACGTCGACGCCGGCGACACGCTTGAATAGCTCTGCGGCGAGATGCGGGATGCTGCCGTTGCCGGGCGAGGCGTAGTTGAGCGATCCCGGCTTCGCCTTGGCGAGCGCGACCAGCTCCGCGACCGTTTTTGCCGGCACCGAGGGATGCACGATCAGAACGTTTGGCACTACGGCGAGCACGGTGATCGGCGCGAAGTCCTTTACCGGATCGTAGGGAAGCTTCGCGTACAACGCGGGCGCGACGGTGAGATTCCCCACCGGCGCAAGCGTCAGCGTGTAGCCGTCAGGAGCGGCGCGAGCACCCTGCTCCATGCCGATGTTGCCGCCTGCGCCGGCCTTGTTCTCGATCACGAATGGTTTGCCGAGCGATTGCGCGAGCCGCTCGCCGACGATGCGCGCGAGCGCGTCGGCGGGACCGCCGGCGGGGAACGGAACGATGATGCGCACCGGCCGATCGGGATAGTTGCCTTGCGCGAGCGCGCTCGCCGCTGCCACGACGAGCAGCAGGCTCGAGAGCAGCAAGCTCAGGAAGCGTTTCATGATTGCGTTCTCCAGCGGCCGATGCACCGAACGAGCTCCGTGCTATGCCAGGCGAGTGTAACCCAGCGCGTCGGTCTCGCGTGCCTGCGTGACCAGCGGATCGTAAGCGCGCGCATCGACGCGCTCGAAGCCCGCGAGGAGCAGCGCCGCCAGAACCTCGCGCAGAGCCGGAGCCGAACCGGCCGCGACGAAGGCTTCGGCGAGTCTTTCACGGAGCGCTTCGGGCGTCGCCGCCGCGGCGACGAAGCATGGAATCGGCGTGGACGATGTGCGCGCGACGACGCGCAGCCGCGCCGCCGTCGCCGGCTCGTTTGCACGCAGGAGCGCATGCCAATAGGCGTCGAGCGGCCCGGCGTCGAGCGTGCCTTGCAAAATCGACTCGACGACGCGCCGCGGCGTCACGAGCGGACCCGTCGTGGACGCAAAGAATTTTCCCCCGCGTGCGAGCGCACGTTCGGCAAAGTAGCGGCGCGGAGCGTGATAGCCGCTTTGCGAATCCTCGACCGTGAAGCCGAAGCGGGTGCCGGCGAGGTCGTCGGCATTCGCGAAGTGCGCGTCGGCGCGAACCACGATGTCGGTCCAGTAAACGGCGCGTCCACCGAAAAGCTCCGGCGAGGGCGCGGGCGCAGCGATCGGCACCGGCCGCGGATGCGAAGCGTCCCGCCAAGACGCGAGCGGGTAACCGCAAATCGCCGCTGCGCCGAGATCGTCGCGCCGCCACAAAGCCCGCAGCGCCAGCGGCTGGGGATGATGGGCGATTTCGAGAGGAACGTCCGCTCGCGTCGCGACCCACGCGAAAAGCTCGCACCAGCGCGCATCGACCTCGGCGTTGAGCGCGTACATGCGCGCGTTGGCGACGAGCACGCGCACTCACCTGTAACGCAGCGTCTGGCCGACGCCCATGCGGCGCGCCTTGTCGAGCATAGCGGCGCCGAGCGCGATGTCGGAGAGCGAGAGGCCACGATGCCAGAAGAGGATCGTCTCGTCGTCGCGCTCGCGGCCGCGCTTGCGGCCGGCGACGATTTCCCCCAGTTCCGCATAGAGCGTTGCTTCGGTCAGCCTGCCCGCGTCGACGTGCGCGCGCAGCGCACCGAACTGCCCGCTCCTGCACTGACCCCAGTCGTCGACGACGATCTTGTCCATGACGTCGGTGAGGGAAAGCTCGACCGCGCTCATCGTCCCATAGGGCACCACGAGCGTGCCGCGCCCGATCCATTCGGTCTTGAGCAGCGGCGTCGGCTCCGCGAGCCGCGACGCCTCCACGACGATGTCGGCGCCGCGCACACACGATCCCCAATCTTCCGTTGCAGTGACTTGCTTGCCGAGATGGCGCGCGATGCGTTGCGCGAAGTCGCGGCGCGATTCGGGCCGGCGCGAATGCACGCGGATCTCGTCAAAATGAAACAAGCGATCCAGCAAGCGCACGTTCCAGTATGCGGTGCCGCGCGCGCCGACATGGCCGAGCACGCGACTGCCGTTTCGTGCAAGATGACGAGCCCCTATCGCGGTGACGGCGCCGGTGCGCATGTCGGTGAGCCCCGCCGCGTCGATCACCGCGACGGGGCGACCCGTTTGGGGATCGAACAGATTGAGCAGCCCCATCTCCGAGGGCAGCCCTCGCTGATAGTTGTCGACGTAATCCCCGACGATCTTCACGCCGGCAAGCGCGAGCGGCGCGATGTACCCGCGCAGCACGTTGAAATGACCGTGAATCGGGCCGCGATCGGCCGCGCGTCCCGGAACGAGATGCACGCGCGGCTCGATCACAGTCCGCCCTTCGCCCTGCGCTCGAAGTCCGGCGGAAACGGCGTCGAGGATCTCGTCGTCAGTCAACGCGAGCGCGGCAACGTCCGGCGCGTTGAGGTAGACGAGCGAGAGAGGCTCGGTCGATTCGGTCATCGTGAAGAACGCTCGACGGAACGCGGATTTTCTGGCAGCGTGAGCCCCATGCTAGCGGAAAACTGGCTGCTTGCGCGCGGCGACTCGCCGCTCTTGATCGACATCCCGCACGCGGGAACGCTCGTTCCGGATGCGCTCGCGGCGCGGCTCTCGTCTGCGGCGCGCGCTTTCCCGGACACCGACTGGCACGTCGACAAGCTGTATGCCTTCGCTCACGGCGCCGGCGCGACCGTGATGGTTGCCACGCAATCGCGCTATCTGGTCGACCTCAACCGCGACCCGTCGGGCGTGGCGCTCTACGCCGGCGCCGACAACACCGAGCTTTGCCCGACTCGAACCTTCGACAACGAGCCGATCTACGAGCGCGATCCTCCCGATGCTGCGGAAATCGCCGCGCGGCGCAACGCGCACTTCGACCCTTATCATGCGCAGCTCGCCGCCGAAATCGAGCGCGTGCGCTCGCGGCACGGTTTCGCGGCCCTGCTTGACGGCCACTCGATCCGCTCCGTCGTGCCGCGCTTCTTCGCCGGACGGCTTCCCGATCTCAATCTCGGCACTGCGGGCGGCGCGAGCTGCGCCACATCGGTGCAGAGCGTCGCGGAGCGTGTGGTCGCAAGCGCTCGGGATTTCTCGCATGGGGTCAACGGCCGCTTCAAGGGCGGCTATGTGACGCGCCACTACGGCGCGCCCGCTCGCAGCGTGCACGCGCTGCAGCTCGAGATCGCGCAGACCTGTTACATGGACGAGGCGCCGCCCTATCGATGGAATGAACCGCGCGCGCGCGCTTTGGTCGAAGTTTTGCGCCGGCTCGTCGGCGCGCTGATCGAGTGGCGCCCGGCGGCTTCGTAGGATGCCTGTGGTTTCCCTGACCGAGGAGTGAATCCAATGGAACGCAAGAAAGCCAGCGACTTTCCTCCGGAAGTCCTCAAGCTGTTTGACGGTTACGTGCACGGCTTCATCAGCCGGCGCGATTTTCTGGACGGAGCGGCGAGATTCGCAGTCGGCGGCTTCACCGCGGCTGCGATGCTGGAGAGCCTGCGGCCGAACTACGCGCTTGCCCAGCAGGTCGCCAAGAACGACCCGCGCATCAAGACCGAATACGTCACCTACCCTTCGCCGCAGGGATCGGGGACGATGCGCGGATATCTCGCGAAGCCCGCAAACGCCGGCGGCAAGTTGCCGGCGGTCATCGTCATCCACGAGAACCGCGGGCTCAATCTGTACATCGAGGACGTCGCGCGGCGCCTCGCGGTCGAGGGTTATCTCGCCTTGGCGCCGGATGCGCTGACTCCGGTCGGCGGATATCCGGGCGATGATGAAAAGGGAGGTCAGCTGTTCTCCCAGCTCGATGCAACCAAGCGCACCGAGGATCTGATGGCGGCAGTGCCTTACGTCAAATCGCGCCCCGATTGCGACGGCAAGGTCGGCGCGGTGGGTTTCTGCTATGGCGGAGGCATCGTCAACCAGATGGCGGTGCGCTTCCCGGATCTCGCCGCGGCGGTCCCTTTCTATGGTGCGCAGCCAAGCGCCGCGGATGCGGCGAAGATCAAGGCGCCGCTGCTTATTCACTACGCGGCGCTCGACGAAAGAATCGACGCGGGCTGGCCGGCCTACGAGGCGGCGCTGAAAGCGAACGGGGTCAAGTATCAGATGTACATGTATCCCGGGACGAACCACGGCTTCCACAACGACACCACGCCGCGCTACGACGAAGCGGCGGCGAAGCTCGCGTGGTCGCGCACGCTCGCCTTCTTCAAGGAGCACCTGAAGAGCTGAGCGAGTTTGCAGCGCGCGGAGCGCGGCGCGAATCAGGCGTAGAGCGCGATTTCGACGCGCCGGTTGCGGCGGCCCTCGCTGCGGATCTTGACCACGCGGATGCCGCCGATCTCGGCGATGTTCGCGACGTGCGTGCCACCGCAGGGCTGCAGGTCGATGCCCGGAATGCGCACCAGTCGCACGCGGCCCGCGCCTCGTGGCGGCTGCACGCTCATCGTCTTGACTAGCTCGGGGCGCGCGTCGAGCTCCTCGTCGGTGATCCACTCCGTCCGGGTTGCCACACCGCGCGCGATGAGCGCGTTGGTCTCATGCTCGATCTTCGCCACGTCGAGCAGATTCATGTCGATGTCGAAATCGAGGCGCGCCTTCTCGGGCGAGATGTTGCCGCCGGTAACTGGCGCGACCACCACGCAGGACATGACATGCAGCGCGGTGTGCAGCCGCATCAGTGTGTGGCGGCGCGTCCAGTCAATCTCGAGCCGCACGCGCTCGCCGGGTGCGGGCAGCGCTGCCGACGGCGCGACGATGTGCAGCACGCTGTCGATCGTTTCGCCTTTGCGCGTGTCGACGACGGCGATGCGCTCGCCGTTCTCGCGCATGAGCACACCGGTGTCGCCGGGCTGGCCGCCGCCAAGCGGATAGA
>DATKJP010000331.1:0-13721 GCA_035543635.1 Casimicrobiaceae bacterium | reverse complement strand
CGTACATGTTGTAGTGCGGCTGCAAAGTGGCGTAGCGCGGCAGCTTGTTCTGCTTGGCGACGTCGAGCGCCTGCCGCAGGCGCGGAGCCGAGAGATTCGACGCGCCGATCGCCTTCACCTTGCCCTGGCGCAGCAACTGATCGTACGCGCTCAAGGTTTCCTCGAACGGCGTGTTCTCGTCGTCCCAGTGCGACTGGTAGAGGTCGATGCAGTCGACCTTCAGGCGGCGCAGCGACGCATCGCATGCCTGCAGTATGTAATCCTTGCGCAGTATCTTGTGCCCCTGCCCCATGTCGGAGCCCACCTTGGTGGCGATGATCACGTCGTCGTGCTTCTTGCGCCGTGCGACCCAGCGCCCGATCACGGTCTCGGATTCCCCGCCCTGATGGCCCTTCACCCAGCGCGAATACGAGTCCGCGGTGTCGACCAGGTTGAATCCCGCTTCGACGAAGCCGTCGAGGAGTCTGAAGGACATCGCTTCGTCCGCGGTCCAGCCGAACACATTGCCGCCGAGCGCGAGCGGCGCGACGTCGAATCCTGTGTTGCCGAGCTTGCGTTTCTGCATGGCGTCCTCAATTCTTGCGCGTTGCGTCGGTCCCGTTCGGCCCCATCAGGCTCGCGACCCAGAGGCATCCTCCTCCAACGACGATCGCAAGCACCGCAATCGTCGCGGCCAGCCGCGTCCCGTGCCAGAGACTTGCGAACCAGTCATCGACGTCAGCGAGCATGACGCCGAGCTTCCCGCCCATCAGCTCGAGATTGTGCTGATACATTCTGCCGCCGGCGATCTCTGCGGCAGCCTCGAGATCCCTGTCCTCCGAAGCAAAAGCGTAGATGAGCGCCGCGGCCACCAACCCGGCGACGAGAATGGCGGCGCCCCAGTAACGAATGATCTCGTGGCGCGCCAGCGGCAGCCCCATCATTTCACGCAGTGATTTAGCATTGAAAGCTATCCACTGGCCGCGATCGTAGCGCAAAAAAAAGGCGCGCGCTCGTCGAGCGCGCGCCGTCGTTAGTGCAGCAAGTTAGCGTTGGTAGTAGTCTCGATCTCTGTCGGAGTCGTACCTGCGCTCTTCATATCGCCGCCCGTAGCCGTAACCGTACCGCTCGAGCGGGCGTACCGAGGAGATCTTGTTGCCCATGCCCATTCGATCCAGATCGAAATAATCCCCGGGGCGCAGTGTCACGCAGCGGCCGCGAAAGTACGCGTTCTCGCAGGCTTCCCACACGCCGCGCTCGACGTGAGCCGATTTTGCGCGATCGTTGAAGCCGGTGGGGTCGAAGTTATCGATGGCGCCGTCGGCTGTGAACGCGCGGCCGTGCATCCCTTCGCGATCGTAGAACGTGACTTGCGCCGAAGCGAGACCCGCGAACATGGCAAGTATCAAACCCGATAAAAGCGTTACTCTCTTCATCGTACCTCCTTTGATGCTACAGAAGATGGCGCAGAGCCGGCGTAACTGCGGCTTCAGCGCCTCCAGACAATTCGACCCGGCCATTTAGCCTCGGTTCCTGCCTCCGTTTGTAGGAGCTCATTCCTCCTCCGTAGGAGAACGTCGGACAGCATCACTTAAAACGTCTCGAAGCATTGCACCTGAACGCCCAGTGATTGCCACCGGCTGACGTCCGACACCGCTGGTAACATGTCGCTTGCGCACGACAACAAATAGTTGCCGCATTCATTCTTCGATGCCGCCGTTCGACAAGACCAATCCCCAGGTCAGCGCCGAAGCGATCAAGCTCTATCTGCCGTGGGTGGTGGCGACCGCGTTGTTCATGGAGCAGCTCGATTCGACCATCGTCAACACCGCGGTGCCCGCGATGGCGGCGAGCCTCGGCGTCGAACCCCTGAGCCTCAAGGCGGTCGTGGCGAGCTACATCGTGAGCCTCGCGGTTGGCATTCCCATCAGCGGCTGGATCGCCGATCGCTTCGGAACGCGACGCGTGTTCAGCTCGGCTGTTGCCTTGTTCACGCTGGCATCTATTGCATGCGGACTGTCGGTCAACGTCACAATGCTCATCGCGGCGCGCATTCTGCAGGGACTCGGCGCCGCGTTGATGACGCCGGTGGGGCGGCTCGCCATCGTGCGCACTTTCGCCAAGTCGGAATTACTGGTGGCGATGAACTTCGTGATCGTGCCCGCCCTGATCGGGCCGCTGCTCGGTCCAACGGTTGGCGGATTGATCGTGCACTGGGTGTCGTGGCGGCAGATCTTCTTCGTCAACGTGCCGATCGGCATCGCTGCGCTCCTGATCATCCGCCGTTACATGCCCGACTATCGCGGCGAGAGCCGCCGCCCGATCGACTTTGTCGGGCTGGTGCTTTTCGGCTCTGGAATGGCGATCCTGTCGTGGCTGCTCGAGATCTTCGGCGAGCACGACATCAGCGCGCTCGAAGGTCTCTCGATGCTGCTGCTTGCACTGGCGCTGCTCGCCGCCTATGTCTGGCACGCTCGACAGATCGCGCATCCGCTCATCCAGCTCGCGCTGTTCAAGATACGAACCTTCCGCGTCTCGGTCTGGGGTGGCCTGGTCACGCGGCTCGGCATCGGCGGCATGCCGTTCCTCCTGCCGCTGCTCTACCAGCTCGGCCTCGGCATGCCGGCATGGGAATCGGGATTGTTGACGATGCCAAGTGCGGCTGCAGCGATGGGCATGAAAATCTTGAGCTCGAAAATCCTGCGCCGCTGGGGCTTTCGCACGGTGCTGATCTTCAACACCATTCTCGTCGGCACGACGATTTGCGTCTTCTCCACCGTGACGCCGGCCACGCCGCTGGCGCTGATCGTGCTCATCGCGCTCGCGCAGGGCTTGTTCAATTCGCTGCAGTTCTCGGCAGTGAACGGCATGGCATATGCGGACATCGCGCCGACCGATTCGAGCATGGCGACTTCGATCGCGAGCACCATGCAGCAGTTGTCGCTCAGCTTCGGACTGGCCGCCGGGTCGCTGCTGGCCGGTTGGTATCTGGGAAGCGTTTCTCAGAGCGACGCAGCCGCGGTGACGCGCGCGCTGCATCTCACCTTTCTCACCGTCGGTGCCCTGACGATGCTCTCTTCGCTCGCGTTCTGGACCCTGCGTCCGGGGGACGGAGACAATGTCAGTCGAGGGAAGGCGCCCGCCACGAGCTGAGCTGTCGAACGCGTTGCGCCACGACCTGCGAAGCTACGCGACCGAAGCCAGCTCATGCGCGCTCCGGGCCGGAGCGCGACGTCTTGCTTCCACCAGTCTCCTGATGAACTCGACCGCTTGCGTCATCTCGAGGGACTTGTCGAAGAACCGATCGGCACCGAGCCGAGTGCTGAGGTCTTGATACTCGGTGTACGCGTAATTGGTGAGGACGACCTTGCTCGCGCCGGGAGCAAGGCTGTGGTCCTGCAGCGCTCTCAGCACGTCGAATCCGCTGCCCGAGGCGAGGCTGATGTCGATCAGGATCAGATCGGGTTGCAGGACGAAGACGTCGCTGATCGCGGTTTGCGCGTCATCACTGAAACCCAACAGCTCGGCGCCCGCTTCCTCAATCGCCGAGGCGAGGAAGCGCTGGATGCGCGGCGAATCCTCCACGACGTAAATCCGAAACGGTTTGAGACCCTCGTTCATCTGTGCTTGCGACCGGGCGATTCAACGCACCGGCTCCATGCTCAAACCTTAGGCCTCCAGTCTCGGGATGAGAATCAGCGCCACTCTGATTTGCTTGTAGGAGAGATGGAAGGATACTGTCGGACTCCGCGGATGAATTTCGAGATAGATCAATGGTAATCTCGGCTCTTGCCGTAAGGTAACCGAAAGGCGCTACTGTTCTCGCAATGAAAGTCGCGACCTGGAATGTCAACGGCATCCGCGCCCGCGAGGCGCAGCTTTGCGACTGGCTCGACCGCGATCATCCGGATGTCTTGTGCCTGCAGGAGATCAAGGCCCGGCCCGATCAGATCCCCGAGCGCTGCAGGCTGATCGATGCCGACTACCACGCGCTCTGGCACGGCGGCGCGAAGGGCTATTCCGGCGTGTCTCTGCACATTCGCCGCGAGCTGCTGGAGAATCCGGAGTTCAGCCATCCCGAATTCGACATGGAGACCCGCATCGTGCAGGTCTCACTCGGCAATCTCGTGCTCGCCTCGGTGTACGTACCGAACGGAGGCAAGGACTACACCGCGAAGCTCGCCTTCCTCACCGCGCCCGCCGCGTGGTCGATGCAATTGCACGAGCAGGGGCTCGAACTGATCCTGTGCGGCGACATCAACATCGCGCGCGCCGACATCGACGTGCATCCCAAGGAGCGCAAGGAAGGCGTCATCGGCCAGCGTCCCGAGGAGCGCGAGCTCTTCGAGGCGCTGCTCGGCGGCAATCTCGTCGACGTCACGCGCAAGCTCGATCCCGACAATGCCGGCTTGTTCACGTGGTGGCCGCCGTGGCGCAACATGCGCCAGCGCAACATCGGCTGGCGTATCGATTACATTCTCGCCTCGCGTGCCGTCGCCGAGCGAGCGACGAGCTGCAAGGTGCTCGCCGACATCGGTACCAGCGATCACGCGCCGATCGTGCTGACAACCGGCTGAGACGCGGCTATTGCTTCGCGTCTCCTGGCTCAATCTCCCTGATTGGTCCTATTTCCACTGTTCCGCGGCGAATGCTGATCTCGGAACGATCGACGGCCTCGCTGATCGACAACTCGATCAAGTTCGCGATGCGCGTCGCGAGATACTTCTGGGCTGTGCCGTTATCGAAGTCCAGCGGTTTCCACACTTTTTCGGCAAGTTTTTGGCTGGAAAAGCTTTCCTGCTCGTCAAGCACAGCGAGCGTCTTCGGATCCAGCACCCACACTTCGATGTAAGAGAACGGCGCGAGAAAGGTTCTTGCCTTGATCGCCTGGTCGTCCGAGGTCACGGCATCCACGCCGTCCGGCGGCTCCGCCGCCGCCGCGGCGACATGATCCAAGAGCCCGAACCCTCCACAGGCAGCCTGGCACTGCGACTGCGCGAACATGCCGAAGCCTTGCAGCTTGCTGCCGAGGCCGTTGGCTTCCAGCGCCTTGTACGCCGGGGTGGCAACGACGATCCGGTCCCACTGCAACCTCTGCGGCATCTGTTCCAGATCCGAGACGATCTTCGCCATCGCGACTGCCGCGCGCTGCGATGGGGCCACACCCTGCATCGATGCCGCGGGCATGGTCATGTAAACGCGCGCGCTGGCAGGGTCGATCTTCGTGATCGCCTGATCGAGGCTGTAGAGCGCCATGCGGTTCAGGACATCGCCAGCGACCTTCTCGGTGTGGCGACGGTACGGCGAAAGATGCGTACCTGTCCTCGACACCTCGGTCACGAGAGTGAAGTCCTCTCCGATCGCGGCCAACAGCGCATAGACCTTCGGCTTCGCCGGCGTCGCCGCTGCCTGCGCGAAAGCACGTGCGCCAGACGTGACCGTCAGCAGAAATCCGATCGCAACGGCACAATTTCGCCACTCTCGAGCGCGGATCATTCGATCATTTTACTTTCGCGGCGCCGGCTGCAGCATGCTGACCCGGTTGCCTTCGGTGTCGACGAAGGAGACATATTGCCCGACACCGGGTATCTCCATCGGCTCACCCAGCACCTTGCCGCCGGCCTTCGTCACTTTCGCCATGGCTTGCTTCACATCGTCTACCGCGATGACGACGGAAGGATGTTGCGCCGGCCAGTCGGGTTTCTTCGGGAAGAATCCGCCATTGATCGTGCCGGGCGTCGTCGGTCGGCTGTCCTTTGTATCGGTCGTCGTGGCCACGACGTAGTTGCCCATGTCCTCGCCGAGCAGCTGCATCTGCCAGCCGAACGCGGACTCATAGAATTTTGCCATCCGCGTCTGGTTGTCGTAGGGCATCTCGAAATGAACAACAGGGTTCATGCTTTCCTCCATATCGGCTGCAAATGGATCCCTTCCCATGAGAAGGACCGGGGGCGCGCCAAGTCAGTTCCGCTGGGAAAGTACGGGTTGCAAGACGAGCGTGTGCATCGCGGGCCCAGGAAGAAACGGCGTCGGTGAGCCGGCGACCCAGGCATCGTTCGCATCGCGATAATGCGGCGACAGCGGATGACCGCTCTGCCCGGTTGGCATGTGAAGATAGCCGCTTGCTTCGCGGCCGGGCGAGACTGCAAAGCGCTCGGAGGCGCCGAACGTCGGCCCCTGCACGCGCGGCATGTTCGAATCGCCGGGAAGCTCTTCGGCCGACATGTCGAGTAGTGGACCGAGCATCGGCATCGAAGCGCTGAACGGATGCCGGATCCGCACGGTGTTCGATCGACCCCAGGTATAGCTCGCGATGCCGCCTGCCTTTTGGGCTTCTTCCGCGACGAGATCGGCGGCGGCGATGAAGAGCTCCGTCCACGAGTTGAACTTCGGATCGAGCAGATGAAATGGCCGCTGCGATACCAGCGACCATAACGGTCCCTCGCTGCCGCGCGCAGCGGTCACCGAGTATTCGGGATCGAACTGGCGGATGCGCGCGACCAGCGGCGCGAACGCCAGCTCGTTCACGTGCGCACGGAAGTCACGCACCAGACGGTAGGCCGCCGAGTCGGTCGACGCGCGTCCGGTCCATGTCGTGCTCACCACCCGCTGCAGCTCGCTCCGCGTCTCCGACTTCTCCATCTCGGACGTTGCGAGCGTCTTCAGCAGGAGATCGCGCCAGCGCGACAAGAAGAGCGCGCGATCGTCGAGCTGCACGCTCAGCATGTCCCGCGCCGAGGGACGAGCGATCGCCTCGAGATCGTTCCTGATCTGTCTCGCGCGGGCGCCGGGATCGTAACCGCCGTCGCCGAGCAGCTGCAGAGCGGCTCCATCGACGAGGCGGTTGTTGGCGGTGACGATGCGTCCTTGCGGCGGGTCGATTACGCGAGGATATTCGGACGGCGGGATCCATCCGTCCCATCGCCGCGAGCCGTCGGCCCACGACGTCGGAAGCCGTCCGTCGTAACCGATCCGGCGCGGGATGCGTCCGGCGATGGTCCAGCCGATGCGGCCGTCGCGCTGCGCGGCGACCATGTTCTGCCCCGGGATCCCGGCGCAAGCCGCGATGTCGAACAAGGTCTCGAGCGTCTCCGCCGTTTCCACTCGCGTCAGCGTGTTGTTCATGCCGCCATCGCGCAGCGGCACCCAAGCGAGGGCGCGCTCGCGCCCATCCCAGTCGCGATCGACGATCGGGCCCCAGATCGTCTCGCGGACTTCGAGCGGCACACTTGCGGCCCCCTTCACATTGATCTTCTCTTGCACGATCTCGATGGGCAGCGTTCCCGAGGGCGCGCGATAGCGATCGCGCGAATCGGGTTCGATCACGATGAGATCGCTCCAGTCGCCCGACGTGTTGGTGAAGCCCCACGCGACATCACCATTGCTGCCGGCGACAAGCGAAGGCACGCCGGGAAGCGTGATGCCCGTCAGACGTCGTGGACGCGGGTCCTGCCACAGCATTTGTGCGCGATACCAGATGTTTGGTGCCGACAGGCCCAGGTGCATGTCGTTGGCGATGATGGCCCCGCCGTCGGCGGTGAGGCGTCCGGCAACTGCCCAGTTGTTGCTCCCGCGTGCGTGTTCCTCGATGTGCGGAAACAGCGACGCCAGCAGCGCGTCGCTTTCGCGCGCATCGGAGCGCCCATTCGATCGCGGTGTGATCGGTGGAGCGGTACGCAAGTCGAACACGCTCGCGTCGGGAACTTGTGGCGAGCCCCGCGGCCCGCCGACGAGCGGCGTCTCCCATTCGCTCGACGTGGTTGTGACGAAGTCGGCAAGCGGCCTGGGAAGCGCTTCGTACACCGCGGCCAAACGAGCCTCGCGCCGCGCTTCCGAGTCCTGCAGCGTGAGAAACATTGAAGCGAGGACCAGCGCCGAATCCTCCGCGGCCCATGGCCGCGGCTCGGTGCGTAGAACGAGATATTCCGGAGGCTTTACGGTGAGTGCACGCAAGCCGGCGTTGACGCCCTCGGCATAAGCGCTGAGCAGCGCAATCTCTTCCGGCGACGACGACTGCAGCGCGCGCAGCGCATGCACACGCAGGCGGAGCTTGCGCGTGCGCGTGTCGATTTCGACGGCCACGTTCCCGAACAATTCGGACAGCTCGCCTGCGGCGCGCCGTCGCGCGAGGTCCATCTGGAAGAAGCGATCCTGCGCGTGCACGAAGCCAAGTCCGCGCGCGACGTCGGCGCGTGTGCGCGCACTGATCGTCGGGATGCCGAGCGCATCGCGCTCGATCGCGATCGACCCGGTCGCGCCGGGCACCGCGGCTTCACCGTCGAGCTGCGCCAGGCTGCCGCGCACTTCGACGAAAAACCACAGCGCAGCGCCGGCCAGCGCGACGAGCGCGATCAGCGCCAGCGCAGCGAGATAGCGAAGAACGCGCCGGGGAATGCTGCGCCGGGGCGAAGACAACGATGCGGACATCTCGGAGCCGGAGCGTGCGGCATCCGCGCGGACGAGTCAATCGTCGCGGCGCGGCGCAGATGCGCGTAACGAGACTGCAACGAAACCGCGGGTGTTGGTACGTTTAAGGCGATCGCCGTGCTGGCGAAACTGCGGGCTTCTTGAGCGGCGGAGCGCTGGCCACGCGTACGGTCTGTCCCTCGCTCGGCGAGGGACAGCGAGCGTCGAGCGCGGTCACGTGGAGCGCTATCGCCTCGGTGTCCTTGGTTCGTCCTTCCTTTTGCGCGAGAGTCGCGGACCCGCACAGCGTCGGTATGTCCTCGGGATTCAGTGCCAGCGCCTTGTCGAAAGCAAGTTTCGCCTCGGCAAGATGCCCGAGCTGCGTGTTCAAGGTCCCGACCTGCGCAAGGCTCACGAGGTCCTTTTCATTCAGAGCCGTCGCCCGTTGAAAGGCGGCGAGCGCCTCTGCGGGGCGCGGCACGGCCAGATTGATCTGTCCGAGGTTCTGCCACAGCGCCCAGTCATCGGGCGCGAGTTCCGTGGCTTTCGTCGCGGCGTCCAGTGCTTCGGTGAACTGGCGCAGCTTGGCGTAGCCGACGCTGAGCGTTTTCCACGCCTGCGGATTGAATGGCTGCTTGCGCGTCCATTCCGCGGTGTAGATGACGAGAAGATTCCAATTGCCTTCCTTCTCGAGCGCTTGAACTCTGCTGAGCGTCGCTTCCGTAGTTCCATCGGCCGCTTTGCTTTCCGTCTTCGCCGCGTTCGCCTGGGCAGCGGTCGTAATGCGGGCAGAAACCGTGGCCGTGGGCGCCGCCTTCGCGGCGCTTGGCGCAGGAGCGGGAGCGGTTGCCGGCCACAGTGCGACGACAGCGACGATCGCAAGTGTGGATACAAGCACCCCGGCAGCAAGAAATATGACTTTGCGGTTCGGCCGTGCCCCGTTGCGGGCGGATTTCGAAGTCCTTGTCTCCGCCACGACCGGCGTCGGGAGCTCTAGGCCGTCATCGGGTTGGCTCAAAGCCTCGACGACTCGAGCCTTGCGCGCCGCTTTCTCCTGACGTTTTGCGACACGGATTGCTGTAGCGCGCGTGTCGAGATAGACCGGAAGCGCCTTTACTCTGTCACCACCTACCTGTGCGAGAGCGCGCACCCAAAGGGCCGAGTCGACATGGCCCTTGGCGTGCTCCTCCCTCGCTCGCACGAGATAGCGGTCTTCGCTCGGCTCGGAAGTAGCCTCCGCCGCGCTTGATGGAGGCGCAGCGTCCGGCGCAGCCTTCTCCTTAGAGGAGTTCGTCTGCGTATCGATCAAGCTCAATTCTGACGAGCTAATCCCTGGCGCGTATTCCCTCATGCGACAGCGCGCAGCAAGCTTTGTGCCTGCACGGCAGGTGACGGACGAGCGGTGGTGTACAGAGGCGACGCGCGGGGCTTCCTGTAGACTGCTCGCTCGTCGCAGCGAGGGGAAGCGGAGGCTTTTATGAGAGTCCGGCTTGCGTTGCTCGTGCTCCTTGTTTCGCTCTGCGCCGCGCTTGCGCCTGGTGCCACGGCGCAAATCTGGCCGTCGGCCAAACCCGTTCGGATCATCGCCGTGTTTCCTCCCGGAGGTTCGGTCGATCAAGTGGCACGCGCGCTTTCGCAGCAATTGAATGTCCAGACCGGACAGACCTTCGTCGTCGACAACCGTGGCGGAGCATCCGGGTCGATCGGCACAGCTGCGCTCGCGAAGTCCGACCCTGACGGGTACACGATCGGTGTCGTGTTCGATACGCACGCGGTCAACCCGTCGCTCATTCCCAATTTGCCGTTCGACACGCTGAAGGATCTGACGCCGCTGATGCTGGTCGGCACGGGAGCGATGGCGCTCGTCGCCAACGCAGCGCAGCCGTACAAATCATTCAAGGACGTCGTCGCGGCTGCGCGAGCGAAGCCTGGCAGCGTCGCCTACGGTACGATCGGCGCCGGCAGCATCGGTCATCTCACCATGGCGCAGCTTGGCAATCAGCTCGGCATCGAGTGGACTCACGTGCCTTATCGCGGCGGCGGCCCGCTCATGAGCGATGCAATCGCAAATCAGGTTCCGCTCGCGATCGGCTCGGTGTTCCTGGTCAGTCCTCACGTCACGTCCGGAAGATTGCGCGCACTAGCGGTCACTTCGGCGAAGCCGGAACCTGCCCTGCCCGGCGTCGAGACGATTGCCGCGCAGGGTGTGCCGGGCTTTGAGGCGTACACCTGGTGGGGCATATTTGGTCCGGGCAACATGCCTGCCCCGCTCGCGAAGCGCATCTACGACGAGCTGTCGAAAGCGATCAACACGCCGGCCGTCCGCGAAAAGCTGGTCGCACAGGGCATCGACGTAAAGGGCGCACCCGGGGATCAGCTCGATGCCTTTGTGCGCACGGAAATGGCACGCTGGGCGAAGGTGATCAAAGATAACAACATCAGATCGGGGGATTAGATCCACAGCAGTCGACGAATCAGTGGTATCTTGGCGTCGCGGTCATAACCACAAGATAACAAGGCGCGCACCGACCGAATGCGCGCGACTTCTTTGACGGAGGAAAATCCATGAATGCCAAGTTTCAACAGCGGCGTCTCGTCATCGGTGCACTGGCTGTTACGAGCGCAATCGTGCTCGCCTATGGATGTGGGTCGATGTCGGGAGCGATGGGTGGCGGCGGTGCCGAAACCCTCACGCTGTCGGGAAGCAACGAGGTGCCGGCAGTCAATACCCCGGCGACGGGCACCGCCGTAGTCACCATCAAGCCTGACAAAAGCGTGACCGTCAAAGTGACCGTTACGGGCATGACGGCAACCGCATCGCATATTCACGAAGGAGCGGCGGGCACCAACGGACCGGTCATCGTTCCTTTTACCAAAACTGCGGACAACACCTTCGAAGCTCCTGCGGGCGCGAAGGTTACCGATGCGCAATACGAGAGTTACAAGGCGGGCAAGCTCTACGTCAACGTGCACAGCGCCGCGCATCCCGGCGGCGAGGTACGCGCGCAGTTGAAGGGAAGTTGATGAAATCAGGGGGCGCGGCGGCATGCCGCGCCCTTCGCGGTGCCGGCTTGGGCAGTGCCGTGGCGCCGGGTGCTCGGAGTGCCCGATGATCACGATCTACCATCTTTCCACCTCCCGCTCCGAGCGGATCGTATGGTTGATGGAGGAGCTCGGTCTCGAATACAAGCTCGAGTCTTACGAGCGCGAGCCGACCGGCGCCGCGCCGCCGGCGATGAAGGCAATGCACGCACTCGGCCGGGCGCCTGTCATTCGCGACGGCGATCTCGTGCTCGCCGAGTCGGGTGCGATCGTCGACTACATCGTGCATCGGCACGCGCAAGGCCGTCTTGCGCTGAGGCAAGATGACCCGGCGTATGCACGCTATGTCTACTGGCTGCACTTCGCCGAAGGCAGCCTGATGTCGCTGATGCTGATCGCACTCGTGCTTTCGCGCGTGCCGGAAGCGAGCGCGAGTCCCGTGACGGGAAGAATCCGGGACCGCATGAAGCAGATGCTCGCCTTCGTCGACTCGGAGCTGGGCAATGGCCCGTGGTTCGCAGGTGCGAAATTCACCGCGGCCGATGTGATGATGACCTTTCCCTTCACGACGATGCGGCGCTTTCTCGACTATGAGCTCGCGCCGTACGCCAACCTCGTCGCGTACGTGAAGCGCGTGGAAGCGCGGCCGGCGCACCAGCGAGCGATGTCGCTCGCCGGTCCGGCCGAGAAGAAGTATTACTAGACGCGCGGCTCGCCGCGCTCGTTGACGGTGATCGTCGCTCCGGGCGCGAAGCTTAGTTGCGCGCGGTGCTCGACGCCGCGGAAAATGTAGGTCACATCCCAATATTGCGGTTGTGCCGAGCTCGGAACCTGTTCGCAGCGGCGGACATCCTGCGTCTGGACGGAAGTGCCGCGATTCACGTTTGACCCCAGCGCCGCCCCACCGACCGCCCCGACGGCGGTCGCAACATCGTTGCCGCGGCCGCTGCCGATCTGATGGCCGATCACGCCGCCCAAGATGCCGCCGATGATCGCGCCGCCAACGTTGGGCTGATTTTCCTTCACGACCTGCTGCTGCTCGACCCAGCAGCGCTGCTCCGGCGGACCGACGACCGCGCGCACGGCAATGACGTCGGCCTGATAGAGCCTTTCCTCGGCGTGTGGATAGTATTCGTAGGCCGGCGCGGGCGGCGGCGGCGGCGCGTAGCCATACTGCGGCGGGGCGGACAGCGGTCGGACCGACGAGATTTTTCTGCTCATGCCGAACGACGCGAGCGACGAATACTGGCCCGGCCGCAAGGTCACGCAGCGGCCCTGGTAATAGGCGTCTTCGCAGACTTCCCAGTCACCGCGTTCGACGACCGCCGACATGGCCTTGTCGTTGAAGCCAGTGCCGGCGAAGTTGTCAAACGGCGCATCTACGATGAACGCGCGCCCGCGCAGCCACTCCTGATCATAAAGCACGACTTGCGCGGCCGCATATTGCGCGAGCAGAAGTCCGACCAACGAGAGAACAGCAGACAGCGTCCTTTTCATACAGCCTCCCCTGGTGCAGGTCCGAGCCCATTCGCACCAACGCCAGTAAGACTCGATCCGTTGACATGGCGGCAGTGCATCGGGTGAGCAGCCTGCCACCGGGATTCGCGCCGGTCAAGCCGCACCGTCGCCAAATCGCGACGCATCGATCAGGTGTATGCTCGAACGATGCCTTGCGCGTCGAAGCGGAGTCGGTGGCCGGGCTCGCTCATGCTTGTGCTTGCCTGCGGCTGCGGATCATCGATTGCGACTGCGCTCGAGCGTCCAGGCGACACTGCCAACGCCGATGAACTGCGCCAGCGCTCGATTGCCTCGGCGGCAGTGCAAAGGAACTTCCTCGCGCTGATCGAAGCGGCACCGCGCAAGGAAAGGTTCGAGCTGTACCGCACGTACGACGAATCGATGGGCCCCTGGGTCCAGGTTGGATTCCTGCGCAGCGTCCTCGACGATGTGGTCGCCGCGACCTCGTGGACGCTGGAGCTGAAGCTTCGCGCTGACCTGCGCGACCAGGCGCGCTACACCGTATGGGAGATCGACCAGAACATGGCTTCTCTCGACGCGCGTATCGCGGAGGAAAAGCGCGCGCGATACCTGCAGCCCACAAAGGCGCTGCGCTCGGCGCTGCTGAACGTTCGAGCCACCGTCGAACGGCTCGCGGCGGGACCATAGCCACCACGCTTCTTGCCGATCTGGTCGCGACCTCGCAAGCGGTGAGCGAGCATGCGGGACGGCGCACGAAGATCGCCCGCATCGCGGAATTTCTGCGCCGGCTCGTGCCGGAAGAGATTGCGATCGGC
>DATKJP010000330.1:0-2737 GCA_035543635.1 Casimicrobiaceae bacterium | reverse complement strand
GTCCAGGTATTCGATGTTCCCCTTATCGTGCGCGGCCAGCTCGCGGCGAATCGAGATCGTCCGCTCGAGCACCGTGCTCGCTTCGGCGTGGTCGCCCTCCGCGAGAAGAATCTCGGCCATCTTCTGTGTGCAGCCACCGATGTCCTTCTGCGGAGCCGCATTCCTGGGATCGGCGCGCTGGAGGCTCTCGTACAGCGCGAGGGCGTGCTTCTCGGCTGCGATCGCGTCCGCGTAGCGCTGTAGCCCTCCAAGTGCGTCGCCGGTGTAGTAGTACCCGTTTGCGACCAGCGCGACGTAATCCGCATTGTCCGGCGCGCTTGCGCTCATCGACTCCTCGGTCGACAGCGCCTCGTGGAAGCTTTCGAGGGCCTGCGCCGGGTCTCCCCGCACCATGAACATGATGCCGAGCCGTTCCTTCGCCACGGCGATTCGATGTTTGAAGTCGGCCTCCGGCGGATCCAGTCGCGCGGTCTCCGCCACCTCCAGCGCCTTCTGAAACATGGCCTGCGCGCCGTCGTAGTCGCCGGTGCCGAAGAGCGCGTCGCCAAGATAGAGCGGCGCGCGGAAGGCATCGCGGCGCAATTCGGCGCTCGGCGCGCGAGCCACCAGCCGTTGCGTAATCTCCAGCGCCTCGCGCGCACGCACGATCGCCGCTGTCGGATCGCCACGAACCTCGAGGATTCGTCCGATCCGCACGAGGACGATCGCGAGGTCCTGCTGAAAAGTCACGTTGGCCGGTTCGGCTGCCGCCAGCCGCCGACGGAGCGCCAGCGACTGCGAATAGCTGGCAAGCGCTCCGTCGGTATCGCCGGTGCGCGACGCCGACGGCCGGCCCTGAACGTCGCCGAGCTTCAGATATGCGGTGGACAGCTCCGACAACAGGTCGCGATCGGTCCCCGCCTCCTCGGCGAGGCCGTTCAGGTATTCCTGTGCCGTCTTCACCACCATCTCACGCGCCGGCGTCGAACCGGGCAGCGTGGCAATCGCATCGTGGAAGTCGAAGAGGAACGCGTTCGCGAGCTGACGCACCTCCTTGAATCGCCGCTCCGCGTTCGCCCGTTCGCGACGCGCGATACTCGCTTGTGCCGCCGTGATCACCGTCGCGCTCACGAGCGTGACGGCCATCACGGCCGCCGCCACGGCGGGGACCTTGTGACGACGGACGAACTTCGCGACGAGGTACGTCAGCGTATCGGCACGCGCCGACACAGGGAGACCAGCCTGCAGCCGGCGGATATCATCGGAAAACTCCCAGGCGCCCGCGTACCGGCGCGAAGGCTCCTTGTCCAGCGCCTTCAGGACGATGTTGTCGAGATCGCCGCGCAGCCTCTTGAGCAGGCGCTCCGGGCTCATGCCGCGCAGCGCACTGACGGCATCGAGCGCCTCGCCTCCGGCCGCTGCACTGGGCTTCTCCGGCTCGTCCTCGCACACGGCGCGAACAAGGGCGGCGCCGTCCGTCTCGAATCGGCTAAAGGGGCGGCGGCCACAGAGGAGCTCGTAGAGGAGAACTCCCATGCTGTAAACGTCGCTGACCGTCGTGACGCGATCTCCCCGCAGCTGCTCCGGGGACGCAAAGGCCGGCGTCATCCAGCGATGGACCGTTTCGGTTTCGTGCGCGCCAGCGTCAGACCCCAGAATCTTCGCAAGGCCGAAATCGAGCAGCTTCGGTTCGCCATCGCTCGAGACGAGAACGTTGGATGATTTGATGTCGCGATGGACGACAAGGTTCTGGTGCGCATAGGCGACGGCTGCGCAGATCTTGCGGAAGATACCGAGCCTTTCGTCGATGCCGAGGCGCCGTTCGTCACAATAGGCCGTGATTGGCTGGCCCTGCACGTACTCCATCACGAGGTACGGCAGGCCGTCGGAGGTCGTGCCGCCGTCCAGCAACCGCGCGATGTTCGGATGTGTGAAGTCGGCGAGAATCTGCCGCTCGGTGCGGAAACGGCGGACGATCGCGTCGGTGTCCATGCCCCGCTTGATGATCTTCAGCGCCACTTCGTGCCTGAACTCGCTGTCGGCGCGGGCCGCCAGGTAGACGGCGCCCATGCCGCCGCGACCCAGCTCTCGCTGAATCTCGTACGGACCAATCCGGCGGCCGATCATCTCGACAGAGACATCCAGCCCTCCACCAGCGATGACCGATTGCAGCAGCGCACCCGCGTCGTGCCCGTCGAACGGAGGGGTCTCGAACCGGTTGCGCGCCAGCTCGATTGACTCCAGGAGAGATGAGACCTCGCGATGGAGGTTCCCATCTCCAGCGCACGCGCTCGACACGAACGCCGCCCGCGACGCCGGATCGAGGGCCTGAGCCTCGAAGACGATCGCCTTCACCTGTTTCCACTGCTCGCTCGTCATATCAGATTTGCGAACCGTTTCCCGTCGTGAGCATCCGGTGCAGCCACCCCTTCGCCAGCGCCCATTCGCGTTTCACCGTGGCAGGCGAGATGCCGAGCACTTCGCCGGTTTCTTCCACCGTCATGCCGCCAAAGAAACGCAACTCCACGATGCGCGCCTGGTCCGCGTCGAGCCGTTCGAGCTCCCGCAGCGCGCGATCGATGGCAATCAGGTCGATGGCTTCGACGGGAGCATCGGGCGCCGACATCGAGAGGCTCTCGATCGCAATGGTTGGCAGATCGCCGCCGCGCTTCTCTCGCATCCGCCACCTGGCGTCGTCCAGCAGGATGCGGCGCATCACCCGCGCCGCGATCGCAAAGAAATGCGCGCGGTTCTGCCA
>DATKJP010000329.1:0-8250 GCA_035543635.1 Casimicrobiaceae bacterium | reverse complement strand
GTATCGCTGAAGCTGATCTTTCCCGACATCGAGTTCGATCTGCGCTCCTGGAATCCGCGCGGCGACTCGGTGCGCGACTCGCGGCGCGGCGTTCCGCTCGACTCGGCGCGCGACTCGAAGAAGGACAAGGATCCGCCGAAGCCGGTGCAGCCGGGATCGTACACCTCGGCTGCGATCATTCTGCTCACCGACGGACAAACGACCACGGGTCCCGATCCGATCGAGGCGGCGCAGATGGCCGCCGAGCGCGGCATCCGTGTCTACACTGTCGGCATCGGCACGCAATCCGGCGAGATCATCAGCGCCGAGGGCTGGTCGATGCGCGTGCGCCTGGACGAGGAAACGCTGAAGACGATCGCCAACCTTACGCGCGGCGAATACTTCTACGCCGGCACGGCGACCGATCTCAAGAAAGTGTACGAGACGCTGAACACGCGCGTCGGGCTGGAGAAGAAGGCGACCGAAATCACTGCGCTCGTCACTGCTGCAGCGGCGATCCTCGCGCTCGCGGCGGGGTTGCTTTCAATTTGGTGGTTCAACCGCATTCTCTGAGAGGAGATCTCGTGAAACTGCTATCGTTGCTGATCGTTGCGTGTGGTATGGCTGTCGCGCCCCTGGCGCTCGCCAAGTCGGAAACCTGCAAGGCCGCGAGCGACAAAGAAATCGCGGCGCTGTTCGACCGCTGGAATGCCTCGCTCAAAACCGGAGAGCCGAAGAAGGTCGTCGCCAACTACGCGACGAAGTCGATCCTGCTCCCGACGGTTTCCAACAAGCCGCGCATGACGGCGGCTGAGAAGGAAGATTATTTCGTGCATTTCCTGGAGAAGAAGCCGGTTGGCAAGATCGACTTCCGCTCGATCGAGATCGACTGCAACACCGCGATCGACGCCGGCCTGTACACCTTCAGCTTCAGCGACGGCAGCACAGTAAAGGCACGCTACACCTACACGTACAAATGGGACGGCAAGGAATGGCTCATCACCAGCCATCACTCGTCGGCGATGCCGGAGAAGGAATAGAGCGATGCAGATCGGGGGCAGCGTATTTCTGGTGACCGGTGGGGCATCGGGGCTTGGTGGAGCGACGGCGCGCATGCTCGCCGGCGCCGGCGGCAAGGTGCTGATCGCGGACCTGAAGGAGCAGGAAGGCAAGGCGCTCGCCGCGGAGCTTGGCGCGAGTGCCAAATTCGCCCGCACCGACGTCACCGACGAGGCCAGTACGAAGGCCGCGGTCGACGCTGCCGTCACTTCGTTCGGCGCAGTGCACGTGCTCGTCAACTGCGCGGGGGTGGTCTACGGAGAAAGGACGCTCGGCAAGGAAGGACCGCACGCGCTGGCGAGCTTCGCGCGGGTCATCAACATCAATCTGGTAGGCAGCTTCAACGCGGTGCGCCTGGCCGCCGTTGCGATGGCGAAGAATGCGCCCAACAACGAAGGCGAGCGCGGCGTGATCGTGAACACCGCGTCGGTGGCCGCGTTCGACGGACAAATGGGGCAGGCCGCCTATGCCGCGTCGAAGGCCGCCGTTGCGGGGATGACACTGCCGCTCGCGCGCGACCTCTCGCGTAACGGCATCCGCGTCATGACGATCGCGCCGGGGATTTTCGAGACGCCGATGGCCGAACAGATTCCGCCCGACATCGCGGAGGCACTCGCGAAGTCGGTGCCTTTCCCGCCGCGCCTCGGCCGTCCGGCCGAATACGCCGCACTCGTTCGCGCCATCGTCGAGAATCCCATGCTCAATGGTGAAGTGATCCGGCTCGATGGCGCGATCCGGATGCAACCCAAATGATCGTCAAGCAAATCTGGACCGCCAACGCCTATCGCAATTTCAACTATCTCATCGCCTGCGGCGAAAGCGGCGAGGCGCTCGCCATCGATCCGCTAGATCATGAGAAGTGTCTGAGGGTCGCAAAGGAGAACGGCTGGGCGATCACCCAGATTCTCAACACGCACGAGCACGGCGACCACACCGGCGGCAACGATGCGATGGTCCGCAAGACCGGAGCAAAAATCCTCGCGCACAAGAATGCGAAGGACAAGATTCCCAATGTCGGCCGCGGCCTGAGCGCGGGCGACGTGGTCAAGGTCGGCAAAACCGTCGAGCTCGAGGTACTCGACACGCCGGGGCACACCATGAGTCACGTCTGCCTGCTGTCGCACACTGATCACCCTTCTCTTTTCTGCGGCGATACGCTGTTCAACGCCGGCGCCGGAAACTGCCATAACGGCGGTCATCCAGAAGCGCTCTACAAGACGTTCAGCGAGCAGCTCTCCAGGCTGCCGGAATCGACATTGATCCATCCGGGGCACGACTACATCGAGAACAACCTGCGCTTCACCCTGAGCCGCGAGCCCGACAACAACACGGCGCGCGCGATGCTCGACAAGCTGACAGGGCAGGACCCTGGCAAAGCTTACGTATCGACGCTCGAAGTCGAGCGCGAGATCAACACCTTCTTTCGGTTGGCCAGCCCGACGGTGATCGCGAAGTTGCGGGAGGCATTTCCCGATCTGCCCGAGAAGCCGGATCAGCGCACGGTGTTCCTGAAGCTGCGCGAACTACGCAACGCGTGGTGAAGTCGCGGTTGACAGCAGCCGGCTAGCCTTCGCGTTCGGCGCGCTTGATGGCCTTTGGATCGGCGCGCAGCAGATGGCCGCGCTTGCGCTGCTCGCTGCGGTGCCCGCGGCGGTTTTCCTTCGCGAAGCTTTTCTTCTTGGCGGCCGAGCCGAAGATCTGGCTCCACTTGCCGTTCTTGAAGATGATCTGATAGCCGCCCGGGAGAATCTGGAACGGCCGGTTCACCTTTTTCAGCCGGTCGAACTGCACGCTGCCCGGCTTGTGGAAGTTCTCGAAGTAGGACGGGTAGACGAAGTCGGTCATCGGAATGCCGTTGATCGGATAGCTCAGCGCCTCGACCGGATCGGCGCTCTCGTAGGCGTAGACCGTTTTCGGATCGGGCCCGGTGGCGAGGAGGTTGATGGCGGGATCGACCAGCATCTCGACCAGCTCGTGCGATGCGGACACGCTCACGAGATCATGATTGGCGAGCGTCGTCTTGACGAACACCTTGGCGAGGGGCAATCCGTCGGGCGTCAGATCGTGATAAGCGAGCGCGCCCGGCTGATCGGCGTTGTCGAGGAAAACCATCGCCCACTGACTTTTGACGAATCCTGTCGATTTGGCGAGCCTCGCTGGGGTGCCCCACACCGGCGCCACGTCGCGGTCGACAAAGGCTTGTATCGCTGCGATCAGCTTGTCGAGATCAACTCCCAGCGCGACCGTGGCCTGGTTGAAGCAGGCGATGGTCGGAACGTTACCCTGGTTGAAAGCGCCGAAGGTGGGTCTTCGCAGTGGCATCGATTCAATCGCGGCGGATCAAGGCGAAACTCGCGACGATCATGGCGATGAAGATCACCAGCGCCCAGCCCGCGACCGAGAGGTGCAGGAACACCCAGGCCTTTTCGGCGCATTCACCGCTGCCTTCGAACACTTTGCGGATCGTCTCGGTGAGCGGCAGCGTTTCCAGCATGTAATCGAGGCTCATCCCGCACGACGGGACTTCGCCCTTCGACAGCGACTGGATCCACACCTGACGCAGCGCCACCGCCGCGCCGAAGCCTCCGATTAGAAGCTGCAACACGGCGTAGACCGCGGCTCCCGCGCGACCCGGGTTGTGAAAGATCGCAACCAGAAACACGAGTCCCATGCCGGCGAAGCAGACGCGCTGGATGATGCACAGCGGGCAGGGCTCGAGGTCCAGCCCGTATTGCAGGTAATACGCCCACCCGAGCAGTCCGAGGCAGATCAGGAACCCGAGCACGTAGCCGATGCGCCGCGGCGGCAGCAGCACGAGCGCGACCGAAGTCACGCCGACCGTCATCAGAGTGAGGCGATACGCGGTGAGCGGCGCATTGGGGCCGGTCACCTGGAGGAGATATTCCTGACCCAGCAGCGCGGCGCAAAGCAGCACGCCAACCCACGGCCAGGCAATCGATGGATAACGCGACGGCGTCATGCCTGCTTCGAGACTTTGTCCAACGCCTGATCGATGTCCCAGAGAATATCATCGACGCTCTCCAGGCCGATCGAAAGTCGGATCATCTCCGGCAAGACTCCCGCCGCACGCTGCTCGTCCTCGTCGAGCTGGCGGTGCGTCGTCGATGCGGGATGGATCACCAGCGTTTTCGCGTCGCCGACGTTGGCGAGATGTGAGAGGAACTGCACTGACTCGATGAAGCGCTCGCCTGCCGCTGCGCCGCCCTTGATGCCGAAGGTGAGGATGCCGCCCGCGCCATGCGGGAGATAGCGTCGCGCCATCGAGTAGTAGCGATTGCCTTCGAGCAGCGGATAGTTCACCCACTCGACGCGCGGATGCTTGGCGAGATGGCGCGCGACCGCCAGCGCCGACTCGCTGTGCCGCGGCATGCGCAGGTGCAGCGTCTCGATCCCCTGCAGCAGCAGGAACGCGCTGAACGGCGAGAGGGTCGCGCCCAGCGTGCGCATCGTTTCCATGCGCGCCTTCATGGTGAAGCCGAAATCGCCGAAGGTCTCATGGAAGATGACGCCGTGGTAGCCTCGCGACGGTGTGGTCATCTGCGGGAACTTGCCGTTGCCCCAGTCGAACTTCCCCGATTCGACCAGCACTCCGCCCATCGTCGTGCCGTGGCCGCCGAGGTACTTGGTTGCCGAGTGCACGACGATGTCCGCGCCGAACTCGATCGGGCGGCACAGAAATGGCGAGGCGAGTGTGTTGTCGACGACGAGCGGCACGCCAGCTTCGTGCGCGACCTCGGCAAGCGCGGAGAGATCGGGCACGTTCAACTGAGGGTTGCCGATCGTCTCGCAATAGACCGCGCGCGTGTTAGGTTTCACCGCGCGGCGGAAGTTCTCCGGCTCGTCGGCGTCGACGAAACTCACCTCGATGCCGAAATCGGCGAAGGTGACGGCGAACTGCGTGTAGGTGCCGCCATAGAGCGTGCGCGAGGCGACGATGTGCTCGCCGTGGCGCGCGAGCGTCAAGAGCGCGGTCATCTGCGCCGCCATGCCGGTCGCCGCGGCGAGCGCCGCACGGCCGCCTTCGAGCGCGGCCACCCGCTCCTCGAGCGCGGAGACGGTGGGATTGGAGATGCGCGAGTAGACGTTGCCGAAAGTCTGCAGGTTGAAGAGGCTCGCGGCGTGGTCGGCACTGTCGAATACGAAGGAGGTCGTCTGGTAGATCGGCAACGCGCGCGCGCCGGTCGCCGAGTCGGGAATCTGTCCCGCGTGCAGGCACAGCGTGTCGAAACCGTACTTGCGATCGGGCATGATTCAGGCCGGACGCTTCGCAGAGATGACGCCGGTGTTGACGCCGGCCCAGTTGAGCCCGCCCAGGATGCGCGCGCGCTCGATCTTCACGCAGTGATCCATCACCACATCGAGCCCTGCGTCCAGCGCGATCTTCGCGGCTTCGTCGTTGCGGATCCCGAGCTGCATCCACAGCACCTTCGCGCCAATCGCCACGGCGTCGCGCGCGATCGGTGGAATGTCCTCGCTCTTGCGGAAGCAGTCGACGATGTCGATCGGCGATCCGGCGCCTTCGCGCGCGGACTTGAGGTCGGGATAGCAGCGCTCGCCGAGAACTTCCTTGTATGCGGGATTCACCGGAATGATGCGATAGCCGTAGTCGCGCATGTACTTGGCTGCGAAATAGCTCGGCCGGTACCAGTTCGCGGACAGTCCCACGACCGCGATCGTGCGCGACCGGGTGAGAATGCGGCGCAGCCCCGCGATGTCGTCGACGATGGGCATGGGAGGCCGCATGATAATTCATTCGGGAAGGTCCTACTAAGCCCAGGCGTTGGCCGCGATGCCCCGTCCGCGGCGGGTACAATACCGGCCATCATGCTGGTCTTCGTCGTACGCCGCATCCTGCAGGCGCTTCTGGTGCTGTTCGTCATGTCGGTGCTGGTGTTCATCGGCGTGTACGCGATCGGCAACCCCGTCGACATCCTCATCAATCCGCAGGCCGATCAACTCGAGCGCGAGCAGGCGATCGCGCGACTCGGCCTCGACAAGCCGCTGTGGATGCAATACGGGTCCTTTCTGTCCGGGGCATTCCACGGCGATCTCGGCCGCTCCTTCGTGCATAGCACTTCCGCGCTGGGCCTGATCCTCGAGCGCATGCCGGCCACGCTGGAGCTGGCGCTCGCCGCGATGCTGATCGCTATCCTCCTCGGGATTCCGCTCGGACTCTGGGCCGGGCTGCGCCCACATGGCTTCGCGGGCCGCACGATCATGGCGGGCTCGATCCTCGGCTTCTCTCTGCCAACTTTCTGGGTTGGCCTGATGCTGATCATGGTGTTCGCGGTCATGCTCGGCTGGCTGCCGGCCAGTGGCCGCGGGCCTACGACGCTGCTCTTCGGCGTTCCGGTGAGCTTTTTGTCGTGGGAGGGCTGGCGCCATCTGATCATGCCGGCGATCAATCTTGCTCTATTCAAGCTCGCATTGTTGATACGGCTGACGCGCGTTGGAACGCGCGAGGCGTTACTGCAGGACTACGTGAAGTTCGCGCGTGCCAAAGGGCTTTCGAACGCCCGCATCATCGGCGTGCACGTGCTGCGCAACATCCTCATTCCCATCGTCACCATCATCGGGCTCGAATTCGGAGCGGTGATCGCGTTCGCGATCGTCACCGAAACGATTTTCGCCTGGCCGGGCATGGGCAAGCTTCTGATCGACTCGATCAATCTGCTCGACCGGCCGATCATCGTCGCCTACCTGCTCGTGACCGTTTTGATGTTCATCCTCATCAACCTGATCGTGGACATTCTCTATTCCGCGCTCGATCCTCGCGTGCGATTGGCCGAAGTCAAGGAATGAACGTGGCGGGGGAGGAAACACCGCTCAAGCGGATCGGGTCTGACTTCTTCGACAACCCGCTCGCGGTGCTTGGCGTCGTGCTGCTCTTGCTGGTAATCATTGCGGCGATCTTCGCGCCGCTCATCTCGCCGCAGAATCCCTACGATCTTGCTCAGCTCGACATCATGGACGCAAGATTGCCGCCCGGCTCGAGGTCGCTCGGCGGCGGCACGTACTGGCTCGGCACCGACGACCAGGGCCGCGACATGCTCTCCGCCATCTTCTACGGTTTGCGCATCAGCCTGACGGTTGGCGTCACGAGCACGGTGATAGCGCTTGCGCTCGGCCTCGCGCTGGGCCTCGCCGCGGCGTATCTCGGCGGCCGCACCGATACCATCATCATGCGCATCGCCGACATCCAGCTCTCTTTTCCCGCGATCCTCATCGCGTTGATCCTGCTCGCGGTGCTGGGACAGGGGGTGCTCAAGATCGTCGCGGCGCTGGTAACCGTGCAATGGGCGTACTACGCACGCACCGTGCGCGGGGCAGCCCTGGTCGAGAAACGCAAGGAGTACATCGAGGCGGCACGCTGCCTCGCACTGCCGCCCTCGCGCATCGTGTTCCGGCATCTGCTGCCGAACTGTCTGCCGCCGTTGATGGTGGTCGCGACGGTGCAGGTTGCGGCGGCGATCGCGCTGGAAGCCACTTTGTCGTTTCTCGGCCTTGGACTCCCGATCACCGAGCCGTCACTTGGCTTGCTCATCGCCAACGGCTATCAGTATCTGCTCTCAGGCAAGTACTGGATCAGCTTCTTCCCCGGGGTTGCGCTCCTCCTCACGATCGTCGGCATCAACCTCGTCGCAGACCAATTGCGCGACGTCCTGAACCCGCGGCTTCAACGATGAACGGGCCGTTGCTGGCGGTTTCTGGCCTGCGCACGCATTTCTTCACCCGCGCCGGCGTGGTCAAGGCGGTCGACGACGTCAGCTTCGAGGTCGCGCGCGGCGAGGTGCTCGGGCTCGTCGGCGAATCGGGCTCGGGAAAGTCGATCACCGGCTATTCAATCATGGGGCTGGTCGATCCTCCGGGGCGCGTGGTCGCTGGCAACATCCTGTTCGACGGCGTGCATCTCAGCGCGCTCCCGTCGGACGAGATGCGCCACGTGCGCGGCAACCGGATAGCGATGATCTTCCAGGATCCGATGCTAACGCTCAATCCGGTGCTGCGTATCGACACGCAGATGGTTGAAGCGGTCCTCGCCCACGAGAATGTGTCGCACGGCGCTGCGCTCGAGCGTTCCACGGAAGCATTGACGCGCATGGGCATCGCGTCGGCCGCCGAGCGCCTGCGCGGGTATCCGCATCAGTTCTCCGGGGGAATGCGACAGCGTGTGGCGATCGCCATCGCCAT
>DATKJP010000328.1:0-4542 GCA_035543635.1 Casimicrobiaceae bacterium | reverse complement strand
CCGGCGGCCTAACGAGCTTTCCGGTGGCCAGCGCCAGCGCGTGGCGATCGCCCGCGCGCTGGTGAAAGCACCGCAGATCGTGCTCGCTGACGAGCCCACTGCGAACCTGGACTCGCAGACCGGCAGCGCGATCATCGAGTTGATGCGGCGCGTGCAGGCTGAGTCGCACACGACGTTCCTGTTCGCGACCCATGACACTCAGCTCATGGAACAAGCGCACGAGATCTTCGTGATCCGCGACGGGACGCTGGTGGAACACCGCCACGGAAGGAGGGGCGCATGAAACTGCTATTCAAAACCGCAGCGCGCAACATCCTGCGCAACGCGCGTCGTTCTCTCATGACCGGCTCGGCTGTGGCAGCCGGCGCGCTAGCGATGATGCTTTTCGGCGGATTCGTGAGCTACATCTTCGCTGGGCTCGAGACGATAAACGTCCAGCGCGTCGGCCATCTGAGCGTATTTCGCAGCGGCTACTTCCTCTTCGGCAGTGGAAATCCCGCCGCCTACGGCATCGACGACTATCGCCACGTGATGGACCTCATCTCGAGGGACCCGCAGATCCGGCCCTTGCTCAATGTCGTGACACCGACCCAATCGCTTTCCGGAATCGCCGGCAACTACTCCGGCGGAAACGAGGCGTCGAAGACCTTCCTCGGCGTGGGCCTCATTCCCTCCGCTCGCGACCGGATGCGGCAGTGGGACGAACACCACACCGGGAACGCCCGACCGCCCGACGCACGCCTCTCGGACCGCGACGAGAGCCGCGGGCTCGTCGGCGAGGGGTTGGCGCGGATTCTCGGCTTGTGCGGGCCGCTGCACGTCAGCCAGTGTCCTGCAGCGTCCACGAAGGCGGACAAGGTTGATTCCACGAAGCCACGCACGGACATCGTCGGCCTGGCGGAGCTGGAAGCCTCATCGAGCGAAAGGAAAGACGGTTTGCCGCGCCTCGATCTCCTCGCAGCGACCGTAGGCGGTGCGCCGAACGTCGTGAGCCTCGCCGTCAGCGGAGCCGAGGCGCAAGGCGCTCGGGAGCTCGACGACAACTACATCGCAATGCACCTTGGTCTTGCGCAGCAGCTCGTGTATGGGCGCGGCGAGCACAAGGCGACGGGCATCGTGTTGCAGCTACAGCGTAGCGAGGACCTTTCCGCCGTTCGCACGCGCCTGAAGCAGCTCATTGCCGACAACCACCTTGACCTCGAGGTGCGCGACTTCGGAGAGCTTGCACCGTTCTACGTCCAGGTCGTTGCGATGTTCAGCTCGATCTTCGTCTTCATCTCGTTAGTAATGGGCCTGATCGTCCTCTTCGCCGTGGTGAACACGATGACCATGAACGTCATGGAGCGCACCAATGAGATCGGCACGATTCGTGCGATGGGCGTACGCCGCGGGGGCGTGCGCAACCAGTTCCTCGTCGAGGGCGCGCTCATCGGCGCCATCGGCGCAACGATCGGTGCACTCCTCGCGTTCGTGATCGGCGCAATCGTCAACGCCATGGGCTGGAGCTGGATCCCGCCCGGTAACTCGAGTCCGACGCCGTTCCGAGTCGACCTGACCGGACATCTTTCGCTCCTGGCGGGTACGTGGATCGTGTTGACACTCGTCGCGATGGCCGCCGCGCTCATACCTGCCAATCGGGCCGCGCGCCTTTCCGTGGTGGATGCACTGCGCCATGTTTAAGACTGTACTTTTTGGGGTACTTACAATGTACGCTGCCTCCGCGCTCGCGCAGAGCGCGCAGGAGATCGTCGCGGCCGCCGACAAGGTGCGCAACGCCGAGCAGTCTTCACGCTCGACGCTGGTTCTCACGGAGTACGTGAGCGGCCAGGAGCGCTCGCACAGCACCTTCGTCCTCTTCTCCAAGGAGGATAGCGCCGGTAACTTCCGAAACCTGCTGCAGTACGTTGAACCGCCGCGCGATGCAGGCAAGCGCGTGCTCCTCGATGGCCGCTCGTACTGGTTCTTCGACCCGGCCTCGCAGTCGAGCGTGCGCATCTCGGCCCAGCAGCGCCTGGTTGGCCAGGCTGCGATAGGCGACGTACTGACGGTGAATCTCGCAGTCGACTATTCGGCGACTCTGCTCGGCACGGAGAGTATCGACGACGCCGCTCGGCAGAAGCGAACCTGCTGGCACCTGGAGCTCAAGGCCGCTACGGAGACGGCCGTGTACAACCGCGTCGAGTACTGGGTCGAGCAGGGCACTTTCCGGCCGGTCAAGGGTAAGTTTTACTCGGACAGCGGACGGCTGCTGAAGATCATCTACTACCGCAACTACATGGAGCGCCTGGGCGCCGTGCGGCCCGCGGAATCGGTGATCATCGACGCAGTGGATAGCACGCTTGCGACGATCGCTGTCTTCAACGAATCCCGCTTCCAGGATGTTCCTGACGCCTGGTTCCAACGCGACTACCTGCCGCGACTGCAGATTCGATGAGGCTTGCGGCGTGCTGGTTGGCTCCGCTCGCGCTCGCGGGAGCGGCGGCCGCGGCGGATGAGAACAATGACCTCGACCTCATTCCGAAGTCCGAGGCTCCCACGTCCCGCGAAGAAGCCGCGTCGCCGACCTCTCGGGGCAACCAGCGCCTGTTCATCGAGAATGCACTCACTCTTACGACGCCGCGAAATGATCTCCTCGTCCCATCGCCACCTCCTCTTCCGCCGAGCTGGGACGAGCGGCTGTTTGCTGATGCGCGCTTCGAGTATCCGCTGGCTCCAAATGCATCCATTACCTACAGCGGGCGCCTTAATCTCGTGCTGCAGGACGATCTAGGTTTTCCGAATCGCGGCAATGTCAACCACGACCTGCGCGAGATCTACGCGAGCGTTGAGCCGGCGCGGCGCGTCTACCTCGATGCCGGCCGGATCAACGTGAAGAGCGGCGTGGCGTACGGTTTCAATCCCACCGATTACTTCAAAGCGTTCGCCGTGATCGATCCCCTCAGTGCCGATCCCAGTGTTCTCCGCGAGGACCGTCTGGGCACGCTCATGGCTCGCACCCAGCGCGTGGGTGAGACGGGGTCGATTAGCGCGCTCTACGCGCCGAAAGTGACCGATCCTTCTCCCGTGGCCGAAGACCCTTATCGTGGATTCAATCCTCTCTTCGGCCGGACCAACGGAACCAACCGCTGGCTCGTGAAGGCTAGTCAGAGACTTAACGAAGAGCTGAGCCCCGAAGCTCTGGTGTACCACGAAGGCAGCCATTGGCATTTCGGAACGAATGTCACCACGAGCGTCGGTCAAAGCGTCGTAGCGTATCTCGAGTGGTCGGGCGGCCGGCGGCTCGGAATCATCGACGAGGCGCTCGCCTTCGGGCGCGAGACCGGGACGATTCCGCCGCTGGTCCCCGACGTGATCACGCAGGGAGGCGAGGAACACTTTCAGAGCCAGGTTGCCGTCGGGGCCTCATATACGACGGAGAACAAGATCACCTTCAATCTCGAGTATCAGTACAACCAGGCGGGCTTCTCGCGCTCCGATTGGGATCGCTGGTTTGCGCTCGGCCAGGGCCGACCGGACTCTTCGCCCATCGTGCGCGAGCTCTGGTACATCCGCTCCTACGCCGCCGATCGCCAGGAACCGCTGCAGCGGCACGGCATATTCCTGAGGGCCGACTGGGTCGATTTCCTCGTGCCGAAGCTCGAGCTCACCGGTTTCGTGCTCGCGGACGCGCAGGACGGCTCGACGCTGATGCAACTCGAGGCCGACTATGCTCGCACCGATCTTTGGACTTTTGGCGTACTCGCCGGCGGCACTACGGGTGGACGTCGCTCGAACTTCGGCAGCCTCCCCCGCGCCAACAGTATCCTGTTCAAGGTAATGAGGTATTTTTGACCGGCGCGCTCATCGACACGTAATAATGTTAGGGGAAGATCATGGCGACGAGATCGAAGTCCACACGGCACCTCGACGACCGCGATGAAACCGCGGTGCGCCGGCGCATCCTCGAGGCGGCCTTCGCGGCGTTCATGAAAAACGGCTACGCGGCGACCAGCACGCTCGAGATCGCCACACGCGCTCGTGTTTCCAAGCGCGACCTTTATGCGTTGGTGGGGAACAAGCAGGAAATGCTCATGGCCTGCATCGCCGAGCGTGCCAGGCGATTTCAGATGCCGGCCGATCTGCCCGTGCCGCGCGACCGCGAAAGCCTCGCGCGCTTGCTCGCTTCATTCGGGGCGCGGCTCCTGCGCGAGGTCAGCGAGCCGAAGGTCATTGCTGTATTCCGACTGGCGATCGCCGAGGCAGCCAACGCGCCCGAGGTGGCGCGGACGCTCGATTCCACAGGGCGCGAGGCGGGCCGCACCGCGCTGCGTAACATCATGCAACAGGCTCAAACCTCCGGACTGCTCGATGGCCGCCCTGCAGAACTGGCCGAGCAGTTCAGGGGGCTGCTCTGGCGCGATCTGATGGTGAGCCTGCTGCTCGGCGTCGCCGAGCGGCCGAACGAGCGCGAGATCGAGAGACGCGCCCGCGACGCTGCAGCCGCTTTTCTGAACCTTCATCCGTGATCAACTCACCCTGCAATGCCTTCAGGCATCGCTTCCA
>DATKJP010000327.1:0-3654 GCA_035543635.1 Casimicrobiaceae bacterium | reverse complement strand
CTTCCGCGATCACCGAAAGGTCCATCCCGAGATTGGCCGACTCACGCGGCAACTGCAGTGCACCGGCGAGTCCGGCGAGAGATGCGCCGAGAAAGAAAACGCTGGTGAAGAGCCACGCCTGATCGACGCCGAGCGCCTGGACCATCGTACGGTTCTCGGTTGCCGCGCGCACCAGCACGCCCCAGCGCGTGCGCCGCGTGAGCCACCACAGCAAAGCGAGAATCGCCGGCCCGGTGGCGATGAGAAGTGCGTCGTATTGCGGAAGCAGACCGCTGCCGATCGGGATCGCGCCCTTGAGGCCCGCGGCGCGCGGCCCGAGCAGATCCTCCGGCCCCCATAGCGCGAGCGTGACGTCCTTGACGATCAGCACGACGCCGAAGGTCGCGATCAGCTGCAGCAGCTCCGGGGCGGCGTAGATCCTGCGCAGCAAGAGCATCTCGATCAGCGCGGCGATCGCGCCGACCAGGAGCGCCGCACCGAGCACGGCGAGCCAGTAGCCGGGAATGGTCGCGCCGAAGCGCCCGATCGCGCTGTACGCGACGTACGCGCCCAGCATGTAGAGCGAGCCGTGCGCGAAGTTGACGATCCTCGTCACGCCGAAGATCAGCGTGAGGCCGGCCGCGACAAGAAACAGCGACGACGCGCCGGCGAGGCCGTTGACGAGCTGAATTAGGAAAGCGGAGAGGGTCAATCCGCCGGCCGATGCGCGCGCACCCAGTCGTCGGAGGGCAGATAGCCGGCGCCGTCGGCGTACTTCCAGTCGACCATCATGCCTTTGCCGTCCTTGACCGCGATGCGGCCTACGTACGCGCCCATCGTCGACTGATGATCGAGCGCGCGGAACGTGACCTTGCCGAATGGCGTATCGACGACGAGGCCCGACATCGCCGCAACCAATTTCGCCGTATCGGTCGAGCGCGCCTTGCGAATCGCCGCCGCCACGGTCATCACGGCGCTGTAGCCGACGACGGAACCCTGTCTCGGGTAATCCTTGAATTTCGCCTGATAGGCGTCGAGGAAGCGCTTGTGCTCGGGCGTAGCGATCGCCGCCCACGGATAGCCGGTGACATACCAGCCGGTCGGCGCCTCGTCCTTCAACGGATCGAGATACTCGGGCTCGCCGCCGAGCAGATTGAACACCGGCCGATCCTTGAACAGGCCCCGCAGCTCGCCTTCTCGCACGAACTTGGCGAGATCGGTGGCGAAGAGCGAAGAGAAGATCGCGTCGGGCTTCGCGTCGATCAACGCCTGCACCACGGGGCCCGCGTCGATCTTGCCCAGGGGCACGGCCACTTCGACGAACTCGAGCCCCGAGGCCTGGCGCGCGATCATCTGCTGCTTGAAGGCCGCGGTGGCCGAGGTGCCGTATTCGTAATTCGGGTATACGATCGCCCACCGCTTCTTGCCGAGCTTCGCTGCCGCGGGGACCAGCATCGCGGTCTGCATGTAGGTCGACGGACGCAGCCGGAACGTGTAGCGGTTGCCGCTCTCCCACACGATCTTGTCGGTGAGCGGCTCGGAGGCGATAAAAAGGACTTTGCGCTGCTTGGCGAAGTCGGCCACCGCAAGCCCGACCGCAGAGGAGAAAGTCCCCATCAGCAGATCGACCTTTTCGCGGGCGACGAGCTCTTCGGCGACGCGCACCGCGTCGCCGGGATTGCCGTTGTCGTCGCGCACGACGAGCTCCAACGGACGACCCAGAACCCCGCCGGCGCGATTGACCTCCTCGAGCGCGAGCTCCATTCCCTTCTTGTATGGCTCGAGAAACGCCGGAAAGGTCTTGTAGCTGTTGAGCTCGCCCAGCTTGATCGGCTGCGCGTTGACCGCCGGGCTCCCAAGCAGAGCCAGCGCGAGCGCGGCCTGCGCCCACCTCGATATCGCCCTCATCCCGTCTATCCCTTTGCGACGTGCCCCGGGCCGCCGATTCTATCCTTATAGCAGTTGAGAAGCTGCGGCGAGGGCTTCCGAGAAGGTAAAATTGTACGTTTATCCGCGATGCGAAGCGCTCTTCTTCGATGCTGAAGCTCAAGTTCGGGCTCGATTTCCCGGACCTTTATTCGACCGCGGGCCTCGCAAGGCTCGACGCGGCGTTCTGCGCCTGGCTCGCCGAGGGCGATGCCGCGCTCGCTGCGCGTCTCACCGCCGCGCGCGCGGCACCGAATTCGCTCGGACGCAAGGAAGAATCGGAGCTCCTGATCGCGGTCGCACCGCACTTGGAAGACTGGCTCGCGCAGCTCTTCGGCATCGAGCGCGAGGTAGGCGGATTGCAGTCGGCGCAGCGCGAGCTGGCGCCGCTCTTTGCCTGCAAGCGCCAAGTCGTGCAACGCAAAGCGATGAACAAGTACAAGGCCGACGATGCGGCTGGCTTCGACGCCGATGCACTGCGTTTGAGGCTGGAAGCGCTCGTCGGCGAGCCGCTGACCACGCTGAACGGAGAGCTCGGCTTCGCGCGTCTCGTCGGCGAATGGGGCGCGGACGAAGCGGCGCATGCCGGCGAGATCGACCTCGCGTTTCGCTATGCGGCGTGGGCCGCGCATACGCCCGAGGGACGCGGGCTGCACAGGAATGGCGTTCTTTTCAAAGCGCCGCGCAAGCTCGACTTCATACACCTCATTCCCGTCGAGCACGAGAAGCACAATGGCGTTGAGGCGTGGCGATTGCCCGACGATCATCTGCGTCGGCGCGAAGGCTTCGCGCTCACCGATCGCGGTACCGATCTTGCCGGAAGCCTCGACCAGGCGCATTACTGCATCTGGTGCCACGAGCAGCAGAAAGACTCCTGCTCGTTGGGATTGCGCGAGAAGAAGCCGGCTGATGGCGGCATCGCCCCATTCAAGAAATCGCCGTTCGGAACTCCGCTGACCGGCTGCCCGCTCGACGAGAAGGTTTCGGAGTTTCACAAGCTGCGCACGGAGGGTTGGGCGCTCGGCGCGCTCGCGACGATCTGTGTCGACAATCCGCTCGTCGCGGCGACCGGGCATCGCATCTGCAACGACTGCATGAAGGCCTGCATCTACCAGAAGCAGGACCCGGTCGATATCCCGCAGTCAGAAACACGCCTGCTGAAGGACGTGCTCGCGCTGCCCTGGGGTTTCGAAGTGTATTCGCTCCTCACGCGCTGGAATCCGCTCAATCTACGCCGGCCGCTGCCGCGCGAAGCGACGGGGAAACGCGTGCTGGTGGTCGGGCTCGGGCCGGCGGGCTTCACGCTCGCCCATCACCTGCTCAACGACGGACATGCGATCGTCGGCATCGACGGGCTCAAGATCGAGCCGCTCGCGCCCGAGCTCTCCGGCGTCGACGTGCACGGCGAGCGCGTCGCATACGCGCCGGTCCGCGACATCGAGGCGTTGCGCGAGCCGCTCGAGGATCGCGTCATGGCCGGCTTCGGCGGCGTCGCCGAATACGGCATCACCGTGCGCTGGGACAAGAACTTCCTCAAGCTGATCCGGATTCTCCTCGAGCGGCGCGAGCGCTTCGCGCTGCACGGAGGCGTGCGCTTCGGCGGCACCCTCGACGCGGAAGGCGCCTTCGCGCTCGGCTTCGATCACATCGCGCTCTGCGCCGGCGCGGGCAAGCCGACCGTGCTCGATCTGCCCAACGGGCTGGCCAACGGCGTACGCACCGCGTCGGACTTCCTGATGGCGCTGCAGC
>DATKJP010000326.1:0-15376 GCA_035543635.1 Casimicrobiaceae bacterium | reverse complement strand
GCATGATCGGCCGCCGGATGAGGAACCGCTCGGTGAAGATATTGCTCGCCAGCGCTTCACGGTCAACCCTGCCCTGCGCTTCCGCGAGCCGGATCTCGATCATCTGCCGCGGATAGTTCCATTCGTAGACCGCCGAGGCGGTGTCGAGACCTTCGTAGCACTGCAGGCGCACGAGCGAGCGGCCGAGCCCACGCGCGAGGACCTTGGCGATCTCCGTCTTGCCCACGCCCGCTTCGCCTTCGAGAAAGAGCGGCCGTCCCATCTTCAAGGCGAGAAAAACGCTTGTGGCGAGCCTGCGATCGGCGAAATAGTCGTTCTGCTCCAGCAGCGCGAGCACGGCGTCGACGCTGGCGGGTATTTGGGCGGGAGCGGTCATGGCGGTTAGCCGCGTTAACTGACGCGGCGCAGCCGCGCCGTGTTCAATGCGCAGGTGCCTAATTATACGTGAGGGGTTCGCTGGAATCCGCTGCTGGAGACACCATGACTACGTCGATGGTCATCATCTTTCTCCTCGTATACCTGGGCATGTTTCTCGGCGAGGCGGTGTACAACCCGTAGCGAGACACAGCTTGCGTTGACGGCGTTAGTGGAAATCCCTGGAACGTGTAACGAGATTGCCGAGCAGCGCGGTCTGATCGCGCAGGTGTCCGGCGATGAGATGCACGACCTCGCCCTCGCGCTCGAGCGTGCCGTACACGGTGAGCAGGCTCGAGCGAAGCAATTCCTTGCGCTGCCGCTCGGCGAGATCGCGCCAGACGATGACGTTGACCATGCCGGTTTCGTCCTCGAGCGTGACGAAGGTGACGCCGCTTGCGGTGCCTGGGCGCTGGCGGCCGGTGACGAGCCCGGTGACTCGTGCGATGCGTCCGTGCGGTAGCGCTTTCAGCTCCGCCGCAGTGAACATGCGCTGACGCTGCAGGCGTTCGCGCAGCAGCGCCACCGGATGACGCCCGAGCGTCAACCCGAGGCCCGCGTAGTCGGCGACGATATCATCGCCTTCGCCGGGCGGCGCGAGAACAGGTGAAGCTTCGTCGATCGGTGCTTCGTCGAGCACGGGAGGCATGCGCTCGATCCCGGCGACGTCCCAGAGTGCGCTGCAGCGATGGCCGCTCAATGATGCAAGCGCGCCCGCAGCGGCAAGCGCTTCCAGATCGTGGCGATTGAGCTTGGCGCGACGAGCGAGATCGGCGACGTCGTTGAAGGCTCGCGCGCGCCGCGCGGCGACGAGGCGATCGCCTGAGGCTTGCGGGAAGCCTTTGACGAGACAAAGGCCGAGGCGAAGCGCGGGTTGCCCCCCTGCCCGCTGTGTGGATCGCAATTCCATTTCTTCCAGCGTGCACTCCCACTCGCTCACCGTCGCGTCAGCAGGCAATATCGTCACGCCGTGTCGGCGCAAGTCCTGCGTCAACTGCGATGGCGAGTAAAAGCCCATCGGTTGTGAGTTGAGCAGCGCGCAGGTGAACGCCGCCGGCTCGTAGTGCTTGATCCACGAGGAGACGTAGACGAGCAGCGCGAAGCTCGCGCTGTGCGATTCGGGGAAGCCGTAGTCGCCGAAACCCAGGATCTGCTGATAGATCTGCCGTGCGAAAGCTTCTTCGTAGCCGCGCTCGCGCATGCCTTCGACCAGGCGCCGTTCGAAAGGCTCGAGACCTCCCTTCCGCTTCCACGCCGCCATCGAGCGGCGCAGCTGGTCAGACTCGCCCGGCGTGAATCCGGCCGCGACCACCGCGAGCTGCATCACCTGCTCCTGGAAGATCGGCACGCCGAGCGTGCGCTCGAGCACCGTCTTCACCGCCTCGCTCGGATAACTTACCGGCTCCAACCCCTGACGGCGCCTGAGATACGGATGCACCATGCCGCCCTGGATCGGTCCGGGGCGCACGATCGCGACTTCGATCACGAGATCGTAATAGCTCGTCGGTTTCAACCGCGGCAGCATCGCCATCTGTGCGCGCGACTCGATCTGGAACACGCCCACCGTGTCCCCGTGGCCGATCATCTCGTAGACGTTGGGATCTTCAGACGGAACATCGGTAAGCTCGAAAAGTTTGCCGCGTCGAGCAGAAATCAATTCGAGCGCGCGCCGGATCGCCGAGAGCATGCCGAGCGCCAGCACGTCGACCTTGAGCAGCCCCAACGCGTCGAGATCATCCTTGTCCCATTCGATTACCGTGCGCTCGGCCATCGCCGCGTTCTCGACCGGCACCAGCTCCGAAAGCGATCCGCGCGAGATCACGAAGCCTCCGGTATGCTGCGACAAGTGGCGCGGGAAGCCGAGCAACTCGTTCACCAGCGTGAAGAGCTGCTGCATCACGGGACTTCGCGCGTCGAAGCCTTCCTCTTCCACGCGCTGCTTCAACACGCGGCGGCCGTCCCACCAGGTCATCGACTTCGCCAGCCGGTCGACCTGCGACAGATCGAGCCCCAGCGCCTTGCCGACGTCGCGCAGGGCAGAGCGCGGTCGATAGCAGATCACGGTGGCGGTCAGGCCCGCGCGCTCGCGTGTGTACTTCTTGTAGAGGTACTGAATGACTTCCTCGCGCCGCTGATGCTCGAAGTCGACGTCGATGTCCGGCGGCTCGTTGCGCTCGCGCGAGATGAAGCGCTCGAAGAGCATCTCCATGCGCGAGGGATCGACCGCGGTGATGCCGAGGCAGTAGCACACCGCCGAGTTCGCCGCCGAGCCGCGTCCCTGGCAGAGAATCTTGTTGGAGCGGGCAAACTCGACGATATCGTAGACAGTGAGAAAGAACGCTTCGTAGCGTTGCTCGGCGATGAGGGTCAGTTCGTGCTCGATCAACTTGCGCACCTTCGCCCGCGCCGCCTCGCTTGTCGCCTGCGCAGGAAAGCGCTTCTCGAAGCCTGCCTCGGTAAGTCGGCGCAGATACGAGGTCGGCGTCTCGCCGGCAGGCACGATCTCCTCGGGATATTCGTATCGCAGCTCGTCGAGCGAGAAGCGGCAGCGCTCGGCGATGACGAGCGTCTCGGCGAGCCACGCCGGCGGATAGAGCCGTTCGAGCGTGGCGAGCGGGCGCAGATGCCGCTCGCCATTGGAATGCAATGCGTATCCGGCTTGAGCCACCTGCGTCTTCAACCGGATCGCGGTGAGCGTGTCCTGCAGCGCGCGCCGCTCGCGAATGTGCATGTGCACGTCGCCCGCAGCGGTGATCGGCAAACCGGTGGTGGCGGCGAGGGCGATAAGCTTCTCGCATCGTTCTGCGTCATCGGCATCGAGCAAACGCTCCGCCGCAATCCACAGCGCGCTTGGAAAGCGCGTAGCAAGCCAGCGCGCCTCGTCGATGTCGGGCACGCGTCCGGGCAGCCACAGCGCGAGGCAGCCCGCGACACCGTCGGCGATATCGGCCCGGGTGAGGCGATAGCGGCCCTTGACCGCGCTGCGGCGGCCGCGGGTGATGAGCGCGGCGAGACAGCCGTAGCTCGAGCGATCGGTAGCAAGCAGAACGAAGCGCAAGCCGTCGTCGAGATTGAATTCGCTGCCGACGAGAATTCTGAAGCCCCACTTCTTCGCCTCGACGTGCGCCCGCACCATGCCGGCGAGCGAGCACTCGTCGGTGATCGCGAGCGCCGTGTAGTCAAGCTCCTGCGCCCGCGCGACCAGTTCCTCGGGATGCGACGCCCCGCGCAGAAAGGTGAAGTTGGTGATGCAATGCAGTTCGGCGTAGGTCATGCGAATACGCCGTGCACGAACCATTCGCCTCCGCGCTCGCGATAGAGCCACAGCGCTTCGCCGCGCGCGTTGCGGGCGACGAAATAATCGCGGCCGACATCCTTTCCGTCCCACCAGCCGGTCTCGATGCGCTCCGGACCGGAGGTCAGCTTTATCTCCGCCGCTGCGGGATCAACACCGAGCGGCCTGGGCGAGGCGAGTAGCCATAGTGGACGAATCGGTAATGTCATTTCGGGAGGCGACAAATCCGCAGCTCGGCGTGGTGCAGCAGATTCCTTGCTGCCTTCGAAATAGCGCGCTTTAGCGTCAGCGATCAGCTCGGTCTGTCCACTCGATAGCTCCGGGCGATGATCGGCGCAAAGCTCGAGCTTGTGCACTGCATCCTCGCCCAGGCGCGCGCGCAGCCGTTCGATCAATTGCGCTTCGGCTTCGCCGTCCTTGCGCGCGACGGGAAAGAAGTCGCCCTCCTTCGCGCCGAGCAGAGCAAACTCTTCGGAAACGATGCGGATCGCCTCGACCCGGTCGGGCAGCGTTTCGCGCGCCAGCCGCTCGCGCAGCACGTTCATCATGTGTTCGATCTGCCGCGTAGCGGTAAGCCCGACGACGATCGACGTCGGTGCGACGTCCTCGTGCACGAGATCGCAGCGCAGGCGCGTGACGCCCGTGCCGCGTCCGTGCAGGAAGCCGGCCAGCTCAGCGACGAGCCGCTTGACGCCGAACAGCAGCGATTCGTTTTCCTCGATGGGCGCGGGCAGTTCGAGCTGCCCGTGATAGCGCTCGGGCGGCACGAAGAGCAGTCGCGGATCGGTTTGCACAGCGAGCGCGCGGTCGATCTCGTCGAGCAGCGGCTGGCCGAAGCGCCGAGCGACGCCTTCGCGCGGCAGCGCGATCAACTCGCCCAGGGTGCGCACGCCGATCCCGGAGAGCGTGTCGAGCGCAGGCTGTGCGCTCTCGAGCAGCGTGACCGGCAGCCCCGAAAGCTTGCGCGTCCAATCGGTTTCGTCTTCGACAACGATCGCGCGGCCGGCGCGAGCGAGAAGACTTGCCGCCCCGGCGGTCGGCGCGGTCGCGGCGACGGCGGAGAAGCCGATCGCCGCCAGACCGGCATCGATGCGGTTTAAAAGTTTTTCGAGTCCGCCAAAGTAGTTCAGGCCGGCGGCGATCTCCAGGAGCACGGAGGCTGGCGGCTCGATCGCGATGGTCGAAGTCCACTGTCCCGCCCACAGGGCGATGCTTTTCAGCGCATTGGCTTCCGCGCGCTCGTCGCGCAGATGGATCGCGATCTCAGGATCGAGCGCGAGCGCCGCGGCGATGGAAAGACCTGGAACGATGCCGCGCTTGCGCGCCGCGTCGTTCGCCGCGACAACGTCCGGACGATGGCTCGCGCTCGACACCACGGCGGGCGCTTTGCGCGCCGTGCCGCGCGCGAAGACGGCGAGCGGCAGATCGGGAAAATGAAGGCAAGTCCAGAGCATCCCGGAAGATCATCGCGAGCAGCACGAGCCCCGCGAATCCGGCCTTGGCACTCGCCGCACTTCGTCGGCCCGGGCAAGCGCGCGATTCCAGATTCGCACCTCGCGGCCATCAACCGGATAGCGGCGATTGAAAACCGGAGATGGACCCGGTTTCTCCAAAACCGAGGACAGAGCCGGTTTCTTCAAAACAGGGGACAACCCGCGTTTTCGAGTCGTCATTCCGAGGAGCCCGGAGCGTGACGAGGAATCTGCCGGCGAGGTCGAACCTCGAGATGACAAGGTTCCCAAATCGAGAAGCAACGGAGCGCTCATCACGCCGCCGCGACGCTTGAATACGTCCACGCACAGGCGCGCTCCCGCGGGCGAGAGTCGAATACGCAGCGGTGCGGGCGACGGCTGCGCAGCGCGCGCGGTGCTCGCGAACACAAACGTCAGTGTCTCGCCTTCCTGCGCCGCGACCTGGAGTCTGCGCAGGCGTTGCTCGGCAAGCGAGCCCGGCCAGAACAGTAGCGCACCCGTGCTTTTGGCGCGCAGCACCTGCTCGGCCGCCCACCAGCGGTGCTTGTCCTCGGCAGCGACGATGACGATCATCCGTCCCGGATCGATGCCGGCGGCGGCGAATGCGGGCGCATGCGGAGGATGCGGCGGCGCGACCAGCACGACCGATTCTCCGCCCTGCGCGAGATGCGCAAGCGCGGGCAGCAGCAGCCGCAGCTCGCCGATCCCCTCTTCGTCCATCAGGAGCTCCGTCAGCGCAGTCTGTGGCCATCCGCCGCCGGGAAGCGCCCGGTCCAGCTCGACGAATCCGCTCGGCACGGTCTGCTCGCTGCGCGCCAGTTGATCGCCGCGCCAGAGCAGCGGGTTGTGCAGCAGTTCGGCGAGCGCGGGTTTCATGCGACACTTGGCGCCGCAGACCCAAGCCCACCCAGCAAGCCGGGCGGGCTTCGGTCAGACAGGAAGGGTCATTCTATCGAACGATCGTTCGATGTCAAGCATGGCCACGCAACCCGTCCCGCCGCAAAGCGACCCCGCCGTCCTGAGCCTCATCGGCAACACGCCGCTGGTCGAAATCACTCGCCTCGATACCGGCAGCTGCCACCTCTTCGTCAAGCTGGAAGGCCAGAATCCCGGCGGCTCGATCAAGGACCGCATCGCGCTTTCCATGATCGACGCCGCCGAGCGTGATGGACGGCTGAAACCAGGCGGTACCGTCGTGGAAGCTACAGCAGGCAACACCGGGCTGGGGCTGGCGCTGGTGGCTCGCGCCAAGGGCTATCGCGTGCTGCTCGTGATCCCCGACAAGATGTCGGCGGAGAAAGTGCTGCATCTGAAAGCGCTCGGTGCGGAGATCCGCATGACGCGATCGGACGTGAACAAGGGCCACCCCGAGTATTACCAGGACATGGCGCAGCGACTCGCGTCAGAGATCCCGGGCGCGTTCTACGTGAATCAGTTCGGCAATCCGGCGAATCCGATCGCACACGAGCGCACCACGGGACCCGAGATCTGGGAACAGATGCAGCATCGGGTTGACGCTGTCGTCTGCGGCGTGGGCTCGGGCGGCACGATCACCGGCCTCTCGCGGTTTTTCGCGCGCGTGAGCTCCGCAACGGAGATGGTGCTGGCTGATCCCGCGGGCTCGGTGCTGGCGCCCTACGTCGAGACGGGCAAGGTGACCAGGGCGGGCTCCTGGGTGGTCGAGGGCATCGGCGAAGATTTCATTCCGCCGATCGCCGATCTCTCGCGCGTGAAGAAGGCGTATTCGATTCCCGATGCGGAGAGCCTCGCCACCGCGCGCGAGCTGTTGAAGAGCGAGCTGATCCTCGGCGGCTCGTCAGCGGGAACGCTCATCGCCGCAGCGCTGCGGTATTGTCGCGAGCAATCCGAATCGAAGCGTGTCGTGAGCTTCGTTCCGGACACCGGCAGCAAGTACCTCTCGAAAATGTATAACGACTTCTGGATGGTCGACCAGGGATTCCTTCAGCTCCCGCGTTACGGCGACCTGCGCGACCTCGTCACCCGGCGCTTCGAGCAAGGAGCGATCGTGTCGGTCGGTAGGGAAGACACCCTGCTCACCGCATTTCAGCGCATGCGGATGTCCGACGTTTCGCAGGTGCCTGTGCTCAGAAGTGACAAGGTGGTCGGCATTCTCGACGAATCCGACGTGCTGCTGCACGTCTACCAGAAACCGGAGCGCTTCCGCGATAAGGTCGCGACCGCGATGACGCAGCGGCTGGAGACGCTGGATCCCGGTGCCGGCCTCAACGAGCTGCTTGGCGTCCTGAACAAGGACCGCGTCGCGATCATCGTCAAGGACGGCCACTTCTTTGGACTGATTACGCGTTACGATCTGCTTACTTACCTGCGGAGAAGCCTGCCGTGAACGATTCGACAGCCAAGAGCACCGTCAAGGCACAAGAGGGATTCGCGACGCGGGCGATCCATGCCGGGCAGGAGCCCGATCCCTCGACCGGCGCGATCATGACGCCGATCTACGCCACCTCGACTTACGTACAGTCGAGCCCCGGCGTACACAAGGGCTACGATTACGCGCGCACGGCCAATCCGACCCGCTCCGCGCTGGAAGCCTGCGTCGCGGACCTGGAGAGCGGCGCGCGCGGATACGCCTTTGCTTCGGGGCTCGCCGGTATGGCGACCGTGCTCGATGCGCTCGACGCGGGATCGCACCTCGTTGCGAGCGACGATCTCTACGGCGGGACCTACAGGCTGTTCGAGAACGTGCGCAAGCGCTCGGCGAACTTGAGCACGAGCTTCGTCGACATGTCCGATCCCGGGCGACTCGCGGCCGCGATCAAGCCCGAAACGAAAATGATCTGGATCGAGACGCCGAGCAATCCGCTGCTCAAGCTGATCGATTTCGGCGCCGTGGCGAAGGTCGCGCGCGAGCGCAAGCTGCTCGCGGTCGCCGACAACACTTTCGCGAGCCCGTGGATCCAGCGTCCGCTGGAGCACGGCTTCGACATCGTCGTGCATTCGGCAACCAAGTATCTCAACGGGCACTCCGATATCATCGGCGGCGTGGTCGTGATCAGTGGCGAGGCACGGCTTGGACCGTTGGCGGAGCGGCTGGCATATCTGCAGAACGCGGTCGGCGGCGTTATCGGCCCGTTCGACAGCTTCCTTGCGCTGCGCGGCCTGAAGACGCTCGCGCTGCGCATGGAGCGGCACTGCGCGAACGCGCTCGAACTCGCTCAATGGCTCGCGACACAACGCGAAGTCGCGCAGGTCTATTACCCTGGACTACCTTCGCATCCGCAGCACACGCTGGCGAAACGGCAGATGCGCGCCTTCGGCGGCATGGTAACGATGCGCCTGAAAACCGATCTCGCCGGAACGAAGCGCTTTCTCGAGCGTTGCCGTCTCTTCGCACTTGCGGAAAGCCTCGGTGGAGTCGAAAGCCTGATCGAGCATCCCGCCCTGATGACGCACGGCTCAATTCCGGAGATGCAGCGCGCGGCATTGGGCATCGACGACGCGCTGGTGCGCCTTTCGGTCGGCATCGAGGACGTCGATGACCTGCGCCGGGACCTGCGCGAAGCGCTCGACGCGATCTAATCGAAATGCAGAAGGAAGTAAGGCTCCGGGACCTTGCCGATCCGGTCGGCTTCGCGCATATGGCAAGCCAGATGGAGCGTGTGATGGAGCGCATCGCCGCGCAGGATGGCGAGCGGCTCGAGCAGATCCTGGAATCAAATGCCGTATCGCCAAGCGATCGCTGGCGGATGGCGATCGCACCCCACGACGACTACGCCTACGCCGGCTTCATGTATCCGCTGGTGTTGCGAAACGTCCGCGCCCCGACCGTCATCATCTTCGGCGTGGCTCACAGGGCACGCCAGCTCGGGCTCGAAGACCAGCTCGTATTCGACAGCTTCACGCACTGGCGCGGACCGTACGGGGACATCGCGGTCTCGCCATTGCGCGCGAAGATCATGGCGCAACTTCCCGAGGGCAGCTATCGGGTCAGCGACGAGATGCAGCAGATGGAGCACTCGGTAGAAGCCAAGCTCCCCTTTCTGCAACGCGCCAACCGCAGGGTGCAATTCGTGCCGATCCTCGTCCCCTACATGTCCTTCTGGCGGATGAGCGAGTTGGCGCTGCCGCTTGCACGCGCGGTTACTGCGATCATGCGCGACGAACAACTCGACTGGGGAACGGACGTTGCGCTCGTCTCATCGACCGACGCGGTCCACTACGGCGACGAAGGTTGGGGGGACAGGAACTTCGCGTTTTACGGAAGCGACGAAAGAGGCTACGCCAGGGCGGTCCAGCATGAGCAGCGCATCATGAGCGACTGCTTCGACGGGGAGTTGCACCCCGAACGGATCGAGCGCTTCACCCGCTACACGCTCGCGGACCACGATCATCGCGAATACAAGTGGACCTGGTGCGGTCGCTACTCGGTTCCCTTCGGGCTGCTCACTGCATGGCATCTGCAGCAGTTGTTGCGTGCGCGACCGCTCGACGGGACGATCCTCGGCTACGCAACTTCACTCGAAGGCCAGTGCATCGAGGTGGACGACCTCGACGGCATGGGCGTTACCGCGCCAGCGACGCTGCGCCACTGGGTTGGCTACGCGGCGGTCGGATTCCGCTAATCAGTCACTCGGCGAGCATCTCGCCCGACCCGCCGAAATCCTTCGGGAAGTCCTTGAGCTTAGGCAAGCCGTCCTTCACGCGCAGCACGGTCTCCTGATAGTGCACATGCAAGCCGGGCTTGAACTGCAGGCTCGGAATCAGCGGCGCATACACGTCGACGAGACCCATGGTCGGGTGCTCGCCGTAGAGATGTCCCCCGCAGAGCTTGCACCACTTGCGGTGTGTCTGCGGGTTCTTGCTGTACGAGCCCACGTGCTCTGCGCCGCGGGTGATGCGAAACGACTCGGGCTTCCAGAGCGAGAAGGCGTTCACCGGCCCCGCCGACCAGTGCCGGCACGACTCGCAATGACAGTAGCCCATCGCGGCCGGCTCACCGGTGACGACGAATTGAACTGCTCCGCAAAAGCACGACCCGTTATGACTGCCTGCGCTCGCCATGGTGCACCTCCTGTGAAGGTCTGCGGCCGAATAAACTCGACCTACGCCATCGCCGCGACGGCCCTCGAGGCCAACACAGAAACGAGGTGCGCGCGATATTCCGCCGAGCCGTGCAAATCGCTGTTGAGATGCCCAGCGAAGATCTTCACCGCTTTCGCCGCATCCGCCGTGAAGCTCTTCGCGAGCGCGTCCTCGATCGGCTTCGCGCGATGCACGTGCGGCGCCGCGCCGGTCACCGCGACGCGAACCCCGGTTCCTGTTTGCGCGACGAACACACCGACCAGTGCGAAGCGCGACGCCGGCTGCGGGAACTTGACGTAGGCGGCTTTCTTCGGCGCCGGGAAGCTCACTGAAGTGATGATCTCGTCGTCGGCAAGTGCGGTCTCGTACATGCCCTTGAAGAAATCGTCGGCTGCGATCTTGCGCTTGTTGGTATGCACGGTGGCGCCCAAGCCGACGACTGCCGCCGGATAATCCGCCGCCGGATCGTTGTTGGCGAGCGAGCCGCCGATGGTGCCGCGATTGCGGACCTGGCGATCGCCGATGCTCTCCGCCAGCGCGGCCAGCGCGGGAATCGCCTGCTTCACCACCGGTGACGACGCGACCTCGGCGTGTGTCGTAAGCGCGCCGATCACCACCGCGTCGCCGTCCTTCTTGATCCCTTTCAGCTCGGCGATGCCTGAGAGATCGACGATCGTTCCGGGATTGGCGAGCCGCAGCTTCATCGCGCCGACCAGGCTTTGCCCGCCGGCGAGCGCCTTCCCGCCCTTCGCGAGCGCCGACGCCGCATCGGCCACCGACTTCGCGCGCTGATATTCGAATGCGTACATGATGGTCTCCGATTTCGTTGCGTCAGTGCTTGACCGCCTGGATCGCGCTCCAAATGCGATGCGGCGTCGCGGGCATGTCGATGCTCTTGACGCCTACCGTCGACAGCGCGTCGTGCACGGCGTTCATGAGCGCTGCCGGCGCGCCGATCGCCCCAGCTTCGCCGCAACCCTTCGCGCCGAGCGGATTGTGCGTGCAAGGCGTCACCTTGGTCGCGACCTTGAACGACGGCAGATCGTCGGCGCGCGGCAACGCGTAGTCCATGTAGCTGCCGGTAAGGAGCTGCCCGCTCTCCTTGTCGTACACGCAGCACTCGAGCAGCGCCTGCCCGATGCCCTGCGCGAGCCCGCCGTGCACCTGGCCTTCGACGATCATCGGATTGATGATGTTGCCGAAGTCGTCGCAGGCGGAGAAGCTGGCGATCTTCACCTGTCCGGTGTCGGGATCGACCTCCACTTCGCAGATATGCGTGCCTGCCGGGAATGTGAAGTTGGTCGGATCGTAGAAAGCGGTTTCGTCCAGGCCGGGCTCCAGCTTGTCGAGCGGATAGTTATGCGGCACGTAGGCCGCCAGCGCGACTTCGCCGAAGGCCTTGCTCCGATCGGTGCCGGCGACGGTGAACTTGCCATCCTTGAACTCGATGTCGGCTTCGGCGGCCTCGAGCAGATGTGCCGCGATCTTCTTTCCCTTCGTGACGATCTTGTCCAGCGCCTTCATGATCGCCGTGCCGCCGACCGCGAGCGAGCGTGAGCCGTAAGTGCCCATGCCGAACGGAATCCGACCCGTGTCGCCGTGGACGATCTCGACGTTCTCGATCGGAATGCCGAGCCGGCTCGACACCACCTGCGCGAAGGTCGTCTCGTGACCCTGACCGTGGCTGTGCGAGCCGGTGAATACCGTCACGCCGCCGGTCGGATTGACACGGACCTCGCCCGCTTCGTACAGGCCTGCGCGCGCGCCGAGCGCACCTGCGATGTTCGACGGCGCGATGCCGCAGGCTTCGATATACGAGGAATAGCCGAGCCCTCGCAGCTTGCCGCGCTTGGCAGCTTCCGCCTTGCGTGCAGGAAAGCCTTTCACGTCGGCGATCTTCATCGCTTCGTCGAGACAGGCGTCGTACCCGCCGGTGTCGTAGAGCAGTGCGACCGGGGTCTGGTACGGGAAGCTGCGGATAAAGTTGCGACGGCGAATCTCGTCCTGCGCGATCCCCATCTCGGCTGCAGCCGCATGCACCAGCCGCTCGACGACGAAGGTCGCTTCGGGCCGCCCTGCCCCGCGATATGCATCGACCGGCGCCGTGTTGGTAAACGCGGCGGTGACTTCGCAATAGATCACCGGCGTCGTGTACTGCCCTGCCAGCAAGGTTGCGTAAAGAATCGTGGGAATGCACGAGGCGAAAGTCGAGAGGTACGCGCCCATCGCCGCGGTGGTATGCACGCGCATGGCGAGGAACTTGCCATCCTTGTCGAGCGCGAGCTCGGCACGCGTCACATGATCGCGGCCGTGCGCGTCGGCCAGGAAGGATTCGCTGCGCTCCGCGGTCCACTTGATCGGCCGGTTAACGCGTTTCGACGCCCAGACCATCGCGGTCTCTTCGGGATACAGATAGATCTTGGAGCCGAAGCCGCCGCCAACATCGGGCGCGATCACGCGTACCTTCGTTTCTGGCAGCCCAAGCACGAACGCGGTCATCAGCAGCCGCTCGACGTGCGGATTCTGGCTGGTGACGTAGAGCGTGTAGCTGTCGTCGGCGCGCGCATAGGTGGCTACTGCCGCGCGCGGCTCGATCGCGTTCGGTATGAGCCGGTTGTTGACGATGTCGAGCTTGGTGACGTGCGCAGCCTTGGCGAACGCCGCATCGACCGCAGCCTTGTCACCCAGCGCCCAGGTGTAGCACTTGTTGCCTGGCGCACCGTCGTGAATCTGCGGCGCACCTGACTTCAGCGCATCGACCGTATTGACGACGGCAGGCAGCACGTCGTAGTCGACGTTGACGAGCTCCGCGGCGTCCTTCGCCTGCTCCGGCGTTTCGGCAATGACCACCGCGACGGGGTCGCCGACATAGCGCACCTTCCCCTGCGCCAGCACGGGATGCGGCGGTTCCTTCATCGGCTGGCCGTCGGTGCCGGTGATGAGCCAGCCGCAGGGCAGGCCGTTGACGCCGGTGAGGTCGTCGCCGGTGTAGATCGCGACGACCCCGGGCGCCGACTTCGCCTTCGACGCGTCGATCTTGCGGATCTTCGCGTGCGCGTGCGGCGAGCGCAGGAAAAACGCATGCGTGTGGTGCGGCGGATTGACGTCGTCGGTGTACTGTCCCGCGCCCGTGAGAAAGCGCACGTCCTCTTTGCGCCGGATCGATTGGCCGATCGTGTTGAGGTCGCTCATCGCTATCTCCTCATGGCCGCGGCGCCCTGCTGCACCGCCTTGACGATGTTCTGATACCCGGTGCAGCGGCACAGGTTGCCCTCGAGCCCCTCGCGGATCGCGTTTTCGTCGGCGCTGGGGTGGCGCTGCACCAGATCGATCGCGCTCATCACCATGCCCGGCGTGCAGAAGCCGCATTGCAGCCCGTGGCATTCCTTGAATGCCGCCTGCATCGGATGCATCGCCCCGTCGGTCGCGAGGCCTTCGATGGTCGTGACCTTCGACCCGTTCGCCTGCGCGGCGAGGATCGTGCACGCCTTGACCGCGTTACCGTCGATCAGGATCGTGCAGGCCCCGCACTGGCCCGTGTCGCAGCCGACGTGCGTGCCCGTGAGAGCGAGGTTGTTGCGGATGAATTCGACCAGCAGCGTGCGCGGATCGACGTCAGCGGTCACTGCCTTGCCGTTGACGGTGAGCGATAGCGGAACGGACACGACGGCCTCCTACGGGGGATCGGGGAAGGGATTGGTTGGATCGGAACGGTGCGAAAGCGACCAGCAGGAAAAGAATACTCCGCGCCGAAGGCGACGGCAACGTGACACGGCGGCACGGCGAGCCTACCAGTTCCGCCAGACCGTGGTGATCCCGGCGCCGCTAAACTGCCCGTGCTCGCCGATGAACACCTCCGTCCCGAGCCCGGCCAAGGCCTCGCAGACCACGAGCATCGCCGTCATCGCGGCCACATTCGCCACAGCAGGCCATCGCGCAGCACCCATTGATGGTGCAGCGTCGCAAGGAGGTGGATGGCGATTGCCGCGACCAGCATCCAGCTCGTCGCGAGATGCACGACGCTGCACAGTTCCTTGAGGGCGGGGTTGGCGGCGGTCCAGGCGGGCAGCAGGACTCCGAAGAACTTCACCGGGAAGCCGCTCGTAGCCGATCCCAGATAACCGCTGAAGGCGACGGCGAACATAAGCGCATAGAGGAGCCCGTGCACCGCTCGCGCCGACCAAGCCTGCCACGCCGGCAGCGGCGGCAGCTCGGGTGGACGGTGCGATGCCCGCCAAGCAAGCCGCAGGAGCATCAGCAGCAGAACGCTGAGCCCTAGCGACTTGTGCAGGTTGTACGCGTCGGCGCGAGGTCCGACCGGATCCTTGGGGATCACCTGCATCCACCATCCGAGTACGACGAGGCCGACGACGGCTGCAGCAGTCATCCAATGCAATGCAATGACGGTCAGCGGGTATCGCGGCGTGCGCTCGACACCAGGCATGGACGCGGGCTCGTAGTGGATGGCCGCTAAAAGATAAGCGCGCAGCAAGCGCGCCGTCAATTCGGCTCTCCCAAACCGCTCTTGGGGCTGTGGTATCGTCGGCCGCCAGCAATTCGGACCATGTGATGATGCGCCCTCCCACCACGCCGGCGACGATCGCTGTGCTGCTCGGTGGTCTCGCAGGCCTCGCCCCGTTCGCGCTGGACACCTACCTGCCGGGATTCCCGGAAATTGCGATCTCCCTTGCTGCCACGCGCGCCACGGTCCAGCAATCGCTCACCAGCTACCTCGCGCCCTATGCCGCGATGATGCTCGTGCACGGGCCGCTGTCGGACCGCTACGGGCGGCGCAGAACGATCATGGTCGCACTGCTGGTCTTTTGCGCTGGGAGTTTGGGATGTGCGACGGCACAGAGTATCGAGGCGTTTTTCGCCTTTCGGATGCTCCAGGGCCTCTCGGTGGGAGCGACTACGGTCGTAGGCCGTGCCTTGGTCCGCGACCTGTTCGAAGGCGCGGCCGCCCAGCGCCAGTTTGCGCTGGTCAATCTGGCTTTCACTCTCGCTCCCGCCGTCGCGCCTATCCTCGGCGGCTATTTGCTCACCATCGCCGGGTGGCGATCGATCTTCTGGTTCCTGTTGCTCTATCCCCTCATCTTGCTGATGGTCTGCTGGCGCTGGCTTCCTGAAACGC
>DATKJP010000325.1:0-15906 GCA_035543635.1 Casimicrobiaceae bacterium | reverse complement strand
TCGTCGCCCTTGACGCCGACGAGCTGGCCGTCCCGCACTTCGGCCAGCATGCCGCAGAGTGTCGGGTGACAGCTCATCGGGCACATCGTGCGGACGATTTTGGAAGCAGTACCGGGCATCGAGGCCTCGGACTTGTCGTATGATTTGCAGTTCTACGCCGTCGAAATCATACGCCCACCGGGGCGACACAAGTGCAGCACAAGCTCACCGTCATCGTTTCGGCCGACGTCGTCGGTTACAGCGCGCTGCTCGAGCGCGACGAAGCGGGCACTCTGCAGAAGCTCAAGGCCAATCGAACGACCATTTTCGATCCGCGTGTGGCCGCGCACGGCGGACGGATCGTCAAGCTGATGGGCGACGGCGCGCTGGTCGAGTTCGGCAGCGTCGTCGCCGCGGTGCGCTGCATGTACGAGATTCAGGAGGCGACGGAGGCCGAGCGGGCCGGTCCCGACTCCGCGCACATCCGCTATCGCGTCGGCATCACGCTGGGCGAAGTCGTCGTCGATGGCGACGACATCTACGGCGGCGGCGTGAACGTGGCCGCGCGGCTGCAGACTCTTGCGGCGCCGGGCGGCGTTGCGGTTTCGCGCACCGTGCGCGATCAGGCTGCCGGCAAGGTTTCGGTGGAATTCGACGACCTCGGCGAACACACGGTGAGGAACATCGAGCGTCCGGTGCACGTCTTCGCGCTGCGCGCGGCAATTACGCCCGCAGCGTCACCAGGCCCGCAGGCAAAGCCCCGCTTGTCGATCTGCGTGCTGCCGTTCGCCAACATGAGCGGCGATCCGGAGCAGGAATACTTCAGCGACGGCATCACCGAGGACATCATTACCGACCTTTCCAGGGTCTCGGCGCTTACCGTGGTTTCGCGCGTCACGGCGTCCAGTTTCAAGGGGAAAGCGATCGACGTGGCGCAGATCGCGCGACAGCTCAAGGTGAGTCACGTGCTCGAGGGGAGCGTGCGCAAGGTGGGCAATCGCGTGCGCATCACTGCGCAGCTCATCGAAGGCGCGAGCGACAGCCATCTCTGGGCCGAGCGCTACGATCGGGACATCGACGACATCTTTGCGCTGCAGGACGAGATTTCCAAAGCCATCGTCAACGCGCTGAAATTGACGCTGTTGCCGGCAGAGCGGGAGGCAATCGAGAAACGCTCGACGAGCAATCCCGAAGCGTACAAGCTCTACCTCATGGCGCGGCAGTACAACGCGACCGGAAATTCACGCCATCGCGCAGTCACCGTGCGGCTCTGCAAGAAAGCGCTCGAGCTCGATCCCAATTACGCGCAAGCCTGGGCTTTACTGTCGATTTCGCAATCGAATCAGGTGTTGCTAGCCATACAGGGCGAGACCGGATGGGATGCCGCCGAGCGGGCTCTCGCACTGGCGCCGGATCTGGCCGAAGCGCATGCCGCCAAGGGCCGTGTCCTCGGCGACGCAGGCAGATACGAAGAGTCGCTGGCCGAGCACGCGATCGCGCTTAGGCTCGATCCGGACGCTTACGAGGTCAACGCTGCGGCGGCGCGATGCTTCATGTCCACGCGGCGATACCGCGAAGCGATCGAATGCTTCGAGAAAGCGGCAGCAGCGATCAAGGGGGATTTCTGGGCATTGGGCATGAGCGTCACTTGCCATGATTCGCTCGGCGACAAGGAAGGCGCGACGAATGCTGCCCGGCGGACGCTCGAGCGGGTGGAGAAGGTGATCGTCGCTGAGCCCGATCATGGCGTGGCGCTGGGGTTCGGCGTTACTGCGCTCGCTGTCCTGGGCGAAGCCGAACGCGCGAAGGAGTGGGCCAACCGGGCGATGCTGCTCGATCCCGAGAACTACAACCTGATGTACAACCTTGGCTGCGGAATGATCAGGTTGGGGGAAATCGACGAAGCGCTGAAGATGTTCGAGCCGGTAATGAGGGACGCGCATGTGCAGAGTCTCAACTGGTGGAAGACCGACGCGGATCTCGATCCCATACGCGACAATCCGCGCTTCAAGGCGATGCTCGCGAAAGCTGAAGCGCGGCTCGCGGCCTCACCGGCACGCTGAACCAATCACCTCGACTGTCTCGATGAACGTCCGCACCGCCGTCCTCGATCTGCTGCGCGCGTTCGGGATGACGACGATCTTCGGCAATCCCGGCTCGACCGAGCTCCCGCTGTTCCGCGATTTCCCGAAAGATTTTCGTTATGTGCTCGGCCTGCAGGAAGCCGTTGTCGTCGGCATGGCGGACGGCTACGCGCAGGCGACGCGCAACGCCGCATTCGTCAACCTGCATTCCGCCGCCGGCGTGGGTCACGCGATGGGCAACATCTTCACCGCATTTCGCAATCGCACGCCGCTCGTCATCACCGCGGGGCAGCAGGCGCGATCGATTCTGCCCTACGAGCCGTTCCTGTTTTCCGCGCAGGCAACCGAGCTGCCCAAGCCGTACGTGAAATGGAGTTGCGAGCCGGCGCGCGCGGAGGACGTTCCGCTCGCGATCGCTCGCGCCTACTACGTCGCGATGCAGCCGCCGCGCGGACCGGTGCTGGTCTCGGTTCCTGCCGACGATTGGGCGAAGCCGTGCGATGCTGTGCAGCCACGCGTCGTGAGCAACGAGATCCGGCCCGACCCGCGGGTGCTCGCGCTGATCGGCGACGCGCTCGACGCTTCGTCGCGACCTGCTTTCGTGGTCGGAGCTGCGGTCGATCGCGACGGCGCGTGGAACGAGGTCGTCCAACTCGCCGAGCGGCACAACGCGGCGGTGTGGGTCGCGCCAATGTCGGGCCGCGCGAGCTTTCCCGAGGATCACGCGCTTTTCGCCGGATTCCTGCCGCCGATGCGCGAGAAGATCGTACAGCTTCTCGGTGCGCGCGACTTGATCTTCGCGCTCGGTGCGGCCGCATTCACCTACCATGTCGAAGGCTTCGGGCCACACGTTTGCGCAGGCGCGAAGCTCGTGCAATTGATCGATGATCCGAACGTCGCGGCCTGGGCGCCGCAGGGAACCTCCGCCGTCGGCAGCATTCGTCTCGGCGTGCTCGATCTTCTCGCGCGCGAGCCGCCGCGACCACACGAGCGCCCAGCACCCCGCGCGAAGCCGCCGCGCGTCGAGCCTTCCATGCCGATGCCGGTCGCCTTCGTCATGCAGACGCTCGCCGAGATTCGCGAGCCCGCTTCGATCATCGTCGAGGAAGCGCCGAGCTCGCGGCACGCGATGCAGATCCATCTTCCGATTCTGCGCAGCGAAACCTTCTACACGATGGACAGCGGCGGTCTCGGATATTCGATGCCGGCCGCCGTCGGGATCGCGCTCGCCAAGCCGCAGGCGAAAGTGATCGGTCTTATCGGCGACGGCTCGAGCATGTACTCGATCCAGGCGCTGTGGAGTGCGGCCCAACTCAGGCTGCCGATCACTTTCATCGTCTTGAAGAACCGGCGCTACGCCGCGCTGCAGGAGTTTGCGCCGGCATTCGGGTTCCGGCCCGACGAGCCGCTTGCAGGAACCGAACTGCCCGACATCGACTTCGTCGCGCTTGCGCGTGGGCAGGGGTGTGCAGGCGTGAGCGTGAAGGCTGCGCAAGTGTTGCGTAGCGCGCTGACCGATGCGATAAAGGCAACCGTTCCGACGCTGGTGGAAGTCGACATCGCATGAATAAAGCTCGCATCAACGACAGGAGGAGCATCCAATGATCCCTTCAGCAGCGGCGCGCTGTACCATCGCCGCGCTCGCCGTCTGCGCGCTTTGCCCGACTGCTAATGCGCAGACCTGGCCGGACCGTCCCGTCAAGCTGATCGTCAATTTTCCGCCGGGCGGCGTGGCCGACACGCTCGCGCGAGGGATCGCGCCCGGCATCCAGGAGGCGATCAAGCAGCCGGTCGTGGTCGAGAATCGCGCGGGAGCGAACGGGTCGATCGGCGCGGACGTCGTCGCGAAGGCCCCGCCCGACGGCTACACCTTCCTCGTCACGTCCGGCGGCGCGATGACCGTCGATCCCTTCCTCTACGCCAATCTTCCATACGACACGCAGAAAGATTTGAAGCCCGTGGCGGCGCTCGCCATCGTGCGAGTGTTTCTGATGATCAACTCTTCCGTGCCGGCGAAGAATCTGAACGAGTTCATCGCTTACGCGCGCGCCAATCCGGGCAAGCTTGCCTACGCCTCGGCCGGCAGCGGCAGCTCGCCGCATCTCGCCGGAGAGATGTTCGCGCGCGCGGCGAAGATCCAGGCCACGCACGTTCCGTACAAGGGCGCGGCGCCGGCGCTCAACGACCTCCTCGGCGGCCAGGTCCAGTTCATGTTCGATCCGGGCCCGGGGCTGCAGCACGTCGCGACGGGCAAGCTCGTCGTGCTGGGTGTGGCGAGCGGCAAGCGCCCTTCGCGCTATCCGGACATCCCGACGCTCGCCGAGCTGGGCATTCCGGTCGATGCGGATACGACCTTCGGCGTCTACGCGCCCGCCGGCGTGAGCCCCGCGATCGTCGAGCGCATGAACAAGGAGATCACCCGCACGCTGAATTCGCCGGCGCTGGTGGAGAGCATGGCCAAGCTCGGCGGCGACGTCGCGCCGATGACCATCTCTGAATTCGTGAGCCGGCAAGCAGCCGACCGCGCGCGCTACGGCGCGTTCATCAAGGAGGCCGGCATCAAGGTAGAGTGACGTTCGCTAGCGGATCCGCCGCGGATCGTCGAAGAACTCGTGCATCAGAAAATTTTCCAGCTCCGCGGTGTCCGAGGCCCGCGCGGAGAGCCAGATGCCGTCGATGTAATTCGGTGACTTCCACACGAAGTCGCCGGTCGAATGCTCGCGGATGATCGAGATCATCTTGCGCACGACCGCAATGCGCATGTCGCTGTTGTTGCCCAGGCGCACTTCGATCATCTGCGGCGTCTTGCGGCCCATGTCTTCGTTCCAGCCGAAGAACTCGAAGGCCGCGTCATCGTAGTCCATGCGCTTGATCTCGAAGATGCCCCCGCCGCGGTTCGGGTCCCGGCTGGCCACGCCAGTCGCTGGCGAAGGCAGGTTGGCCGCGAGGTTGGCGTTGCGCACTTCCGTTTCGTGATCGACTGAGGGCGCCGGCTGCTCGCCGCGCTCGCGCCGTCTCGCCTGGACGTAGGCGAAGAGGTCGCCCTCGGCCGGCCGGCGCGTCTCTTCCGGAGCCGGAGTCGGCGGCACTGGGGGCACCGGAGGTGGCGCCGGGATCACTGCTGCAACCGCGGGTGGAGCGGTGAGCACCGGAGCTGGTTGCGAGCGCATCGCGGCGCGCGGCGGCGGCGAAATCCTCGGTTTCGGCATCGCCACGATCGGACGCGGTGGCTCGGGTGTGGGCTCCGGAGCGAGCCTAGGGATCGAGGCGAGCTTCACCTGCAAACGATCGCCCTCGCCGGGCAGAAGCACTCCGGCCGTCGGAGGCCCCATCTGGATGTGCCGCACCCAGAATAGCGCCGCGACGTGAATCGCGAGCGAGAGCGCGATCGTCAGGTGGAACGTGCGTTCCTTTGCCGCTTCCTGTCGGACGCGATAGTCGGTGAGCCAGAAACTCATTCGCTGCAGAAGTGCTGGGCCGGAGTGTGGGCGACAAGATCAATCTGATTTTGTTCCTTCACGACGTCGGGTGGATTGCACGAACTCCGAGCGCTGCGCGCGATCCGTCTGCCGGCTTCGGCGCCGGCTCTTTGGTTGCATCGCCACGTATATTGTAGTAAACACGTGCAGGAAGGCGCGAAGGGCGTCTTCTCCCATTCACCGAAGCGCGCACAAGTGGGGAGCTCGTGCCGGCTTCATCGTACATCGCAACGCGGCGGGCACGCCGCGCATCGTTCAGCACGGCCCTGGCGAGTGCCGGGCTGATCTGCCTGCTCGCGTCCGCCGCCATCGGGAAGGATCCCGAAAATCCTTATCCGGGATCGTCGCACGTGACGCAACCTCAGCGTGGCTGGGAGCGGTTCTCGATGACAGTCGAACCAAGAGCGCCAGGCGACGAGGCGCAGAGCGGCGTCACTGCTCGGGGCACTCCGGTCAGGAAGCGAGGCGAGGAGTGCTTTCCAACCTACGAGGGCAATCTCTTCGCCAAAGTAGATCAGGTCCGGAAAGCTGATGGAACGCTCTCTTCGGTGTTCGACAAGGACAAGGAGAACCCGGATCTTCCCGTCAAGCTTTCCGATGCGATTCGCGGCCAGAGCACCTGGATGCTCTGGAGCGAAGGCGACGAAGCCTTCTGGGGCTGGCTGCTCGAGCACAACTACGGGTTTACCGATTTTCTTGTCCTTCTCGATTCGCGCGAGCGCGAGCATCGATTTCGCGATGCAGGGCTGACCAATCAGCCCGGGATGAAAGCGCAAAAGGATCCGAAGAAGAAAATCCTCGGGCTCTATCTCGACCAGAGCGCGGGCGAGTACGGTCTGCCGAAAGACTATGCTCACGACAAGTGCGCGCTGTTCGAGCCGACCCCTGAGGCCCGCTACGCGGCGGCTCTCGCCGCGCTCGCAACCGACGGCGCGGACCCCAATGTCTACGGCTATCCGAGCGGCGTAATTGGGTTGCGGCTCTATCCCAATCCGGATTTCTTCGCCCAGAACGACGAGAAGGCAACGCAGGCTCGCGCGTACTGGAAGACTCACGTCGAAGACCAGCCCGAGGACGATTACTACAAGCTCGAATCGCTGATCGCAGCCGATCCGAATCTGGTCCGCCCGTTCCGCATCAGCATGACCTGCGCGTTCTGCCACATCGCTCCGCATCCGCTCAATCCGCCCAAAGATCCCGAAGACCCGAAGTGGGAGAACCTCTCCAGTACCGTCGGGGCGCAGTATTGGAACGGATCGAAAGCGTTCTCCAATCTCAAGGGTCCGAAGAGCTTTTTCTTCCAGCTTATCCAGAGCTGGCAGCCCGGGACGCTCGACACTTCGCTGCTCAGCACCGATCAGATCAACAATCCGAATACGATGAACGCGATCTGGGATATACCGGCTCGGATCGATCGGGCGAAGCTCAACCCGCCCGAGAAGCAAAGCGAGGCCAACCTGCTCCTCCCGGGAATCGAAGCGCCCGCGGCTAACCCGCGCCTCGTGCCGCGAATCCTCATCGACGGCTCGGACAGCGTAGGCATCTCCGGCGCGCTTTCGCGCGTCTATCTCAACGTCGGCGCCTACTACGAGCAGTGGATAAGGCTGCACAACCCGATCATCGGATTCCGGGCCCAGCGGCCGTTCGAGATGACGACGATCAGGGAAAAATCCGCCTACTGGCGCATGACGGAGAAGTATCGCGTTCCCGAGATCGCCGCGTTCCTCACCTACGAAAACAAGGACGGCGAAAACGTGACCGAGCCGATGAAGCTCGCCAGAGTGCCCGGTGTACAGATCAAGCCGAGCGAAGCTGCCGACGCTGCCAAGGGACGCGCGGTCTTCCTCGAGAATTGCGCGATCTGCCATTCGAGCAAGCAGCCGAGGGACTTCAGGCTCGAGTTTTCGCGAGACTGGCGGACCAAGCAGGTTCCCGGCGCCCTCGTGCTGCCGATGGACTTCGCGGACTGGGAGGAATTCAAGCGAACCGATGCGTACAGCCAGTACGTGAAGCTCATCAAGAGCGAGGCCGGAGATGCGACTGCGACGCCCGACCGGTTTCTCGAGCGCAACTATCTTTCGACCGACATCCGCATTCCAGTGACGCTCGTCGGCACGAATTCGGCGCGCGCGGTGGCAACCAACGCGATGAAGGGTCAGGTCTGGGAGAACTTCTCCTCCGATGCCTACAAGAGCCTGCCAGCGGTCGGCGCAGTGCATTTCTACAATCCGTATTTGCACGAGCCGGTCGACGAGTGGGGCAACAATGACATGTACTATCCGCCGCCGGGAGGGCCCGGGTATTACCGCCCGGCTTCGCTAGTGAGCGTTTGGGCCACCGCGCCATTCCTGCACAACAACGCGCTGGGGCTCTACACGCGCGATCCGTCGGTGAGGGTGTCGGTGAAGGGGCGTCTCGAAGCCTTCGACGATGCCGTCGAGAAGCTGTTCTGGAAAGCGAAGCGAGTGCCCGGCGGAGAAAAAAGGGATCATCCCGGCGATCTGCGCGCTACGCACAAGGAGCTTGCTGAACAAGATCCGGGCTTCATCTATCGCACGACGACGCGGAGCTGGATCGACTTCCCGGCGACATTCATCCGGCCGCTGCTGGTCGGCGTCATGGGCCAGCGCCTGGTATCGATACTGACACGCTATCTGTGGTACATGTTCGCGGGAGTGGCGATCCTGTTCGCGCTGTTCGGGCGCCAGCAGCACGCCGGATTCACTCTGATGTTCATCGCGGTGCTCGCTGGTGTCGTCCTGTGCCTCACCCGCATCGACAAGATCTATCCGTCGCTCTGGTGGATGCCGGTAGGCGCCGTGGCGCTTGCATTACTGCTGTGGCTCGGGCCGCAGTCGCGCGCAATCACAGCGGCGTTCTTCTCGCTTCTTGCAGCGGCTTTCCTTCTCGTCACCGCGGTGGCCGGGGCGTGGGTCGACGGCAGCCTTGGCGGAGTGAAGCTGGGACCGATACCTCAGGGAACACCGGTCAATCTGATCATGAACCTCAACCCGCAGGCTCCGCCGCGTGATTTGCTGGATGCCTTGTCCGGACTGACCCGCGGAATACTGAGCGTTCGCAAGAACGATCTTCCGGATGAAGATGGCAAGGCTTTGAAGGCTTTCGAAGCCGAGGCAGGACTCCCCTTGTTGAAGGTGAGCAAGTGTCCCGATTTTGTGCTCGATCGCGGACACTGGTTCGCCGAAGGGCTTTCCGACGAGCAGAAACAGCAGCTCAAGGAATTTCTGAAGACGCTCTGACGATTCGTTCGTCAGCGACGCTCGGACGAATGAAGATGAAGCCTTCGGCGATGGGCCCGCCGGATCCGCTGCACTACGCGCAGGATCCCGCGACAACCCCTTTTGACTACGTCGTGGTCGGATCCGGTGCAGGCGGGGGCTCGCTGGCGGCGCGGCTCGCACTGGAAGGTCGTCGCGTGCTCGTCATCGAGGCCGGCGTCGATCCGGGCACGGGCCGGCAAATAACCTACCCGAAATCCGCGCCGCTCGGTCCCGGTCCTCAAGGCGTGCGCGAGGTATATGCCGTACCGGCGTACAACGGCGCATCGACGGAAGAGCGCGACATAAGCTGGCAGTTCTCGGTGCGCCATTTCACCGATGACGCTCGGCAAAGGCAGGACAGGAAGTACAGCAGGGCGCACGACCCGTCTTCCAGGAGTAACGCGGCGAGTTGGGCCCCAAGGGGAGGCGTCTTCTACCCACGCTCATCCGCGCTTGGCGGATGCACCGCGCATCACGCGATGATCATGGTCCGTCCCAACGACAGCGACTGGGATCGGATTGCAGAAAGCACGGGCGATCAGAGCTGGCGCTCGGGAAACATGCAGGGGTACTTCGCCAAGCTCGAGGACTGCCTCTACTACAAGGTTTACCGAGGCATCTTCGGGTGGCTGCGCTGGCTGGTTGCACTAATCGATCCGCGAGCGCAACTGGAGGCAGGCGGCCACGGCTCTGCGGGATGGCAAAAGACGAGCTTCGTCCATCCAGCGCTGATCCTCGGGATCGTCAAGGGGGACTGCACTTTTTTGCGCATTCTGCTAGGCGTTCTGCGTGCAGCTCTCGCGGACAAGGCTGAGCGCCGCCGCATCCTGCGTGCGCTCCTGCGCTTGGAGATCGTGCAGATGCTCGACCCAAACGTCCGCTCACCGGATTTCCCTGCGCGCGCGAGCCGCCTGTCCCTCATTCCAATCGGCACCGACGGGGCCTGCCGCCGGGGCTTGCGCGAGCACTTGCTCGACGTCGCGAACAACTATCCCGATCGGCTCAGCCTGCTAACTGGGGCTCACGCCGAGCGTGTCCTGTTCGTACGAAATCCCAGCGACGGTCTGCCGCGGGCGATCGGCGTTGAGGTCGCCGTGGGCTCGCATCTGTACGGCGCGAGTCCGCTGTCCGAGTACTACAAGAAAGGCCAGCTCTCGACCAAACCCGACACCGCGCAATACTTCGCACGCTGCGAAGTGATCCTCTGCGGGGGTGCGTTCAATACGCCGCAGCTGCTGATGCTGAGCGGGATCGGCGATGCGGGGCATTTGGCGGACCCGGCGTTGAAGCTGAACATCGGCGGACCCCGGGGCCGCGACGGCCATGCGGTCGCACCCATCGTGGACCTACCCGGCGTCGGTGCAAATCTCCAGGATCGGTACGAAGTCAGTGTCATCAGCGAGACGAGAGAGCCGTTCTCGGTGCTCAGAGGCGCGTCCTTCCGTCCCGGCGACCTGAACGACCCGGTTCGCCGGCAGTGGGAGTGTGAGAAGGGCGGGCTCTACACGACCAACGGCGCAGCAGTGGCTATGTTGCTGTCGTCCGAGGCGAGCACTAGAGCGGGCGGGGAGCCCGATCTCTTTTTCTTCGGCGTTCCCGCCGCTTTCCGCGGTTACTACTGGCGTTGGTCGAAGGAGCTGTTGCGGAGGACCAAGGGCGCGCGACGAGACCAGCGAAACCTGTGGACGTGGGTGATCCTCAAGGCGTACACCCACAACAATCACGGGACGGTGCGCCTGGCGTCCGGCAACTGCTTCGTTCCGCCCGAAATCATTTTCAACTCTTTCCGCAACGGGACCGGAAACGCAGACGATATCGCAGCGCTGTGCGAAGGCGTGCGCAAAATACGCGAGATCAACGAGTACATCGGAGTGTTCACTGGCGAAATCCAGCCGGGCCAAACGCTTCGCAACGACTCGCCCGCGCTCTCGGAGTGGCTGCAAAACCAGGCCTGGGGGCACCATGCCTGCGGTACCTGCAGAATCGGCTCCGACCCGTGGCGCCCGGACGTAACGAATCTCTGCGACCGTAACGCGGTGGTCGACAGCAGGTTCCGCGTCTACGGCGTACACGGCTTGCGCGTCGTCGACGCCTCGGTCTTTCCGCGCATCCCCGGATATTTTCTCGTTTCATCGGTGTTCATGATCGGCGAGAAGGCCGCCGATGTGCTGCTCGCAGACTCGAGGGCGTATCCGAGCGCGCTCGAGCAGGCAGAAGCCGCGGCGGTGCGCGCGCGCCGCGCCGCAGCCCGGTCATGCGATGCGGACGGCGCTCCATCGGCCGAACCTCCGAAGAACGACAGCGGATCTGCAACGGATGTATGCACTGCGCCGAAGCTGCCGCAAGACACCGTCGGAGTGGCGCTTTCCGGCGGAGGCATACGTAGCGCGACCTTCTGCCTCGGGGTGCTGCAGGCGCTTGCGGCGCGCGGAAGATTGCGCGACATCGACTTCCTATCGACTGTCTCCGGAGGCGGCTTCGCGGGTGGCTTTCTCGGACGACTCTTCACTCGCCTGACCGCCAACGTCAACGATGCGGTGCAGCGCGTGCAGGAGATCATCGCCGACACTGGCTCGCCGGAGATCTGGTGGTTGCGCAAGAACGCGGACTATATCGCGAGCGCGGGCATCGCTGACGTGGAAACGAACATCGCGATTCTGCTGCGAAATCTCGTATCGGCACACTTTGTAGTGGGGGCGCTGTTGTTCGCGATTTTCGGCAGCCTGAGCTGGCTTGCTGACGCGTGGGGCTCAGTTGTCGGCCTGCCGAAGTTGCGCGTGGGAGACATTGAAGTGTCCTTTTGGTGGTGGGTACCGGTCGCGGTGCTCGCGTTCGCCGTGCTACCTTTCGCGATCGGCTACTGGCTCACGCCTGGCGCCGGGCAACGATATCCCAGGAGCGCACTGTTGCTCTGGGTCCTGCTTTTGGGCAGTGCCGTGTACGGCCTGGGTGTGCAGGGTGCCGCCGCCTGGAGCGTGCTCGCAATAGCAGCGTTGCTGCTAGGCTGGCTGGTGCAGGAGGCGACGCGATGGAGAGTCGCTTACCAGGAGGGCGCTGCGGCCGCTAGCGTCGCGGTTGACTCAGCTCCGGAGAGCGTGCCCAACGCTCTCGTGCGCAGTCGCCTTGCGCGCTCCCTCGGCGCCGCGATTCTCGCGTTCGTTGTGAGCGTCCTCTGGGTCGTGCTCGATTCCTTCGCGCGCTTCGTCACGAGCCCGGGTTGGACCTGGGCCATGCTGGGGTCCTTGCCGCTGGTCGTACTTCTTCGCGTGGCCACCGTGGCGTGGCTCAAGGGCGGCGCCGGCGCGCTCGCCGTGGAATGGTACCAATGGGCGCGCAAGGCGATCGTCGCCGGCCTTGCATTTCTGCTCGCGGCCATTCTGCTGTTCTTCCTCGACGTGCTGGTGCACCTCGCATTCGGCGCGCAGAACGGGGCGCCCGGAATCTGGATCACGATCACGGCGGTACTGGCTTCGTTCCTGGTTGGACGCTGGTTCGGTTTCCTCAATCTGTCCTCGCTTCAGCAAGCCTATGGGCAGAAGCTTGTGCGCGCGTTTCTAGGAGCCTCGAACGATGCACGGGTGCATCCGGTTGGCGCCGATGATCCGGTCGCGGTGGAAATCCCGAGCGCCGGCGACGACGTGTACTTCGACGACTACCATCCAGAGCGAAACGGCGGACCGCTGCACCTCATCAACACCTGCGTCAATGACACCGTCGCCGGAAGCTCCGGCCGCCAATTGCGTGATGACAAGGGGCTGTCGATGTGCGTGGGCCCGGAAGGCCTGAGCGTCGGGCTCAAATATCACGCACTGTGGGAGCGGCGCAACAACGTGCGCCCCGACGCATCGCTCGTACGGCCGCTTTCAGTCGCACCCGACCCCAATGCGTTTCACGTGCTCGCCCGGTCCGACGGCAAGAACCCTGCGGTCGAGCGGCTGCGCTTCGGTCAGTGGATGGGCATCTCGGGCGCCGCCGTATCGACGGGTACCGGACGCTTCACGAGCATTCCGCAAGCGCTCCTGCTCGGCCTTTTGAACGTGAGACTCGGTTATTGGTGGGATAGCGGGATTCGTGCCGGCATGCGACCCGGGCGGTATCCACCGAACCTGTGGCGCCAGCTCAAGTCCTTTCCGGCTTTCATCTTCCGCATGCAGGCAACGCTTCTCAACGAATGGCGAGGATATTTCCCAGGACCAGCGGAGCGACTCTGGTATCTGACCGACGGAGGACACTTCGACAATACGGGACTGTATGAGCTCGTCCGGCGCCGGCTGGCGTTCATCATTGCGGTCGACGGTGGCGAGGACCAGCACTACAGGCTTGACGATCTCGCAATCCTGACGCGGCAGGTGCGCCTCGACTTCGACGCCGAGATCGAATGGCTCGATCCGAGCGGACCGCGCGGCGCGGGATACGGTGATTGGGCGGCATTCGATCAGGCCGTGTGGCCTTTCGCACGAGTGCCGCTATGGATCCGCGCGCTCGTCAATGCCAATGCGTTGGGCGCGCTTGCAGAGCTTCGAGGCACGCCCGGACAGCCCGGCAGCAATCGCCTTTTAGAGCTCCCAGACACGCCGACGGAACTTCGTCGCGACGGTCTGTTCTGCGGCGCACTCGCACGCGTCTCATACCACAGCGATCGGAACCGCCCGACTTGGCTCCTGCTGCTGAAAGCTAATCTTGCGCCGCCGCTGCCGGTCGACGTGATCAACTACGCCGCCTTGCACAGCGAGTTTCCGAACGAGTCGACGGCAGACCAGTTCTTCCGGGACGATCAGTGGGAAAGCTACCGGGTATTAGGTAGGCGCGCCGGTGCCACGATATTTGGCCAGCCATGAGACCAGCGATAGCGAGTCCGACGCTGGCGCCGATTGAGGCCAAGAGACTGTCGCGCTGGGACATGTTGCGCGTGCAATGGCTCGTGAGTATTCCGACGTTCCTTCTCGGAGTGGTCGCCGCGAAACGCTGCCTCCTGTGGTCGCGGGCCAGGCCCGGCGCGGGGTGGTCGGCGATGCAGCTTCTGCGAGAGCTGAGGGAAAAGTACCACTGCGATCATCTCTGGCTGTGGTTTCCGCTGCGCAGGACGCTGCTTGCGCTCGCGCCCGAAACCTTCGAGGCGGTGCTCGCGTCGGATGCAAACGCCGCTGATCCGGTGCTCAAGAAACGAGCGCTGTCGCGGTTCGTCCCGGACGCGCTCGTCATCTCGAGCGGCAGCGAATGGCGCAATCGCCGGCGTTTCAACGAAGAGGCGCTGGACTCGGATAATAGGCTGCATCGCCATAGCCGGGCGTTCATGCAGGTCGTGCAGCAGGAGACAGACCGCCTGCCTGGACCGGCCTACGATGGACTGCCGGCCTACGAGCTGTGTTGGTCGGACTTCTGCTCGCTCGGAGAGCGCATTTCGCAGCAGATCGTCCTAGGCGCAGGGCGGCTCAGCCCCGAAATCGCCACACAGCTCGCGCGGCTGGTCCGGAGCAGTAACTTCCTGCTGCGACATGCCGGGGCTTTTTCGGCCTTCTACGGCCGGATCGATGCTTACCTCGCTGCAACGGCGCCGGGAACTCCCTGCCTGATGGGCGACAGCTCGACGGAGCTCAATCGGAAGGGCGCTACAGACTGCAGCACGCGAGTGCCCGAACAGATCGGCTTCTGGTTTTTCGTGCTCAAGGATGCCCTGGCGTTGCACGTCTCGCGCACACTCGCACTGATCGCCACGCACCCAACCGTTCAGGATCGGATTCGCCGAGAAGTTGGCAGACTCGGCGTATTGACCGCCGATAGGCTCAACCGTTTGGACTATCTTGAGGCTTGCATACATGAACAGCTGCGGCTCTGGCCTCCCGTGCCGATGCTGCTGCGCCGCGCGACGAGTTCCTTCCTCCTGCGCGACCAGATAGCGCTCGAAGCCGGGCAACAGATATTGCTTCATGCCGGCTTCTACCACCGCGATCCGAAGATCTTTGGCGAAGCAGCCGACAGGTTTTCGCCGGACGACGCGCTCTCCCAGGGGTTTCCGGTCACCTATTTCTTTAGCAGGTACCGCCAGAGTTGCGCGGGCAGACCCCTCATTACCTTTCTTCTCAAAGCGACGGTCGCTTCGCTGCTCAGCCGGTTCGAGTTCACGCTGCGCGGTCCGTCGATCGACCCGAGTTTCATTCCGTATCTATACGATCATTTCAGTCTGAGACTGAAGATCGAATGACGGATCGTGCCGCGAGCGGAGTCAGCAGAAACGCAGTAGGATTGAACGGTCCTTTTCGATCAGGGAATGAAGCCATCGAACTGAATCACACGCACTCGCCCGAGCGACGCCAGCTGACGGTGATGTTCTGCGACATGGTTGCGTCGACGGCGCTGTCGCTTCGTCTGGATCCGGAAGAGCTCGCCGAAGTCATCCAGTCCTACCGGCAGCGCTGCGCAGAGATCATCACGGGGCAGGGCGGCATCGTCGGGCGTCAGGTAGGCGATGCGGTGCTCGCCTACTTCGGCTACCCGCACGCCCACGAAAACGACGCCGAGCGCGCGATCCGTGCCGCGCTCGCGATCGCAAAGGCGCATGCACCGCGGGACGGCGCGACCGACTTGAGGGTGCACATCGGCATCGCAACCGGTGTGGTTGTCATCGGCAGTCTTCCTCGGGGAGGCGAAGAGCTCTCTGCGATCGGCAGCTCGCTCAATCTCGCGGCGCGGTTGGAATCTCTCGCCGGGCCGGGCATGGTGGTGGTGTCCGATCAGACGAAACGGCTTAGCGGTGGCTTGTTCGAATACCGCGATCTCGGTCCGCAGGAGCTCAAGGGCTTCGACGAGCCGATACCCGCCTGGGAAGTGCTCGGGGAGCAAAAGGAGGCCAGCCGGTTTCAGGCGCTGCGCGCGACGGCGAGAACGCCGCTCGTGAATCGCCGGCGCGAGCTGGAAGAGTTGCGGCGGCTGTGGGAGCTCGCGTGCGCAGGTCAGGGCCAGGCTCTGCTGCTCTCGGCCGAAGGTGGAGTGGGCAAATCACGCCTTTGCGACGTGCTCGCCAAACGCATCGTGGACCGGCGCTGCCTGCGACTCTGGTACCACTGCTCTCCGAATCTGCAGAGC
>DATKJP010000324.1:0-2169 GCA_035543635.1 Casimicrobiaceae bacterium | reverse complement strand
ACCTACGACCTCCGCGGCGTCGGTCGCTCCGATGTGCCGGCATCCGGCTATTCGACGGAGGAGATGGCCGATGACGCCCTGGACTTGCTCTCGGTGCTCGGCTTCGAGCGCGCGCACGTGGCGGGCTATTCGCTTGGAGGGGCGATAGGACAGTGGATGGCGGTTGGGGCTCCGGAACGCGTCGAATCGTTGTCGCTCTATTCGACCTTCTCTCATGTCGAGCCTTACCTGCGCCGCCGCTACGAACTGCTGATGAAGATCCTCGCCGAAACGACGCCCGAGCTATGGGCGATGTTCACCGCGTTCACCGCATTCGGCGAGGCCTACATCAATGCCCACGACCGGGACGTGGAAGCCGAAATCGCACTCCGCAAGGCTCGATGGGAAGGTGCTGACGCGCCTTCCAAGGTCGGGGTGCTCGGCCACTACGAGGCGATTCTCGGACACGAGATCCGGTCGCGGCTTTCGGAGATCCGATGTCCGACGTTCATCGCGGTGGGAAGCTCCGACCCGGTTACGCCCGTGTCGTACGCCCGGTATCTCCACGATCGGATCGCTGGCTCGGTGCTCCTCGTTTATCCGGGCGCGCCCCACCGGCTGTTGAACTTCACGCCCCAATTCACCGCCGATGCACACGCGTTCCTGGTCTCGGCCCGCAACGCGACGAACTGATCCCGGCTTTCGTGGCGCGGCTGGTGAAGGCAACGCCCCTGGAACACTGGCACCTCGTGGCCCCCGTGAGCGCGGCCACTCAAGGCTTCGCGTCGCGCGCAGCGGCCCGCTCCAGCATCCTCGTGAAGCGCGGATGCTCGCGGATCGGATCGAGATCGGGATCGGTCCTGGCCCAGTGGACCGCTTCGATCTTCATCTGCTCGAACAGCGGCTCCAGGATATCGAGCGCGCCTTCGCTGTCGCCGAGCATCGAGACGAGGGTGCACGCGACGTTGTAGCGCAGGTTCAGGTTCTCAGGGTCGAGCAGCATCGCGCGCTCGGCCAGGTTCTTTGCGCGCTCGACCTCGCCAAGCGCCGCGAGTGCGCCGAATGCGTGACCCATTGCGGACCCGTTGTCGGGCTCGGTAGCGACGATTTTCTCGGTTCGGGCGAGCGAGCGCTGCGCTGCGCGACGGGCACCCTCGCGGTCGCCGACCGCGAGATAGCAGCTCACCAGCATGCCCGACGCCATGTATTCGGATTCGACGAGGGAACTCGCCTTTTCCCAGTACCGGATCGCCTCGCCGAAGCGCCGGGTGAGGTAATAGAGCCGCCCCGCCGCGTTGTTCGCATCATAGGACTCAGGCTCGAGGCGCAGCGCGATGTCCACCTCGCGCAGCGACTCGTCGAAACGCGCCTGCTCCATCAACACCCGTGCTTTCGCTGCATGCGCCTCGGCAAGGTTGCCATCGAGCTCGATCGCGCGCAGCGCGGCGGCAAGACCGTTTTCGCCTTCGCGCCCCAGGTGCATGCGCATCGTGTTCTGCGCGCCGGCCATCAGCGCCCAGGGCCGCGCATAGTTCGGGTCGATCTCGATGGCGCGGCGACAGAGGCGGATGATCGCCTCGTTGCGTCGGGCGGAGCCGAGATTGCCAGTCATGTAGAACTGCCGGGCCATCAGGTAGAGCTTGTACGCTTCGGGATTCGCGGTGCCGCGCTGCTCGATCGCCTTCTTCTCCTCGGGCAGGAGCTTCAACCTGAGCGCGGCGACGATCGCTTGCGAGATCTCGTCCTGCAGCGCAAAGATGTCGTTCAAATCGCGGTCATAGCGCTCGGCCCAGACGTGGCCTCCCGTCGCGCCGTCGATCAGCTGTGCGCTGATCCGAACCCGCCCCACGGCCTTGCGTACGCTGCCCTCGAGCAAATGGCTCACCTTGAGTTGCCGCGCGATCTCACGCGCGTCGACATGCTTGCCCTTGAACGTGAACGACGTATTGCGCGCGGCAACCCAGAGCGCGGAAACCTTCGAAAGATCGGTGATGATGTCTTCGCTGATCCCGTCGGAGAAGTATTCCTGCTCCGCATCGCCGCTCAGATTGGAGAACGGAAGCACGCAGATCGCGAGTCGCGGCGTCTTCGCTTTCCCCTCGTCAGCCGCGACCGGGTCTGCCGACGAATGCACCAAAAACACATGGACAGGACGCTGGATGTTCTTCACCTGATGTTCGCCCATGTCCT
>DATKJP010000323.1:0-4152 GCA_035543635.1 Casimicrobiaceae bacterium | reverse complement strand
ATCCGCTGAAGGACTTCATCGCCGTGACCGAGGTCGCGGATGTGCCGAGCATCCTGATCGCCAATCCGGGCGTTCCGGTCAACAGCGTGGCCGAGCTGGTGACGCTGGCGAAGGCGAAGCCGGGCGAGCTCAACTTCGCCTCGCCCGGATCGAGCACGTTGAACAGGCTCGAGATGGAGCATTTCATGAAGCTTGCCGACATCAAGCTGGTGCACATACCCTACAAAGGCGGCGCGGGGCCGGCAGTGACCGGAATGCTCAGCGGTGAGACCCAGGTGATGTTCGTGACCCTGTCTTCGGCGATGAGCTTCATTCAGGCGGGCAAGCTCAAGCCGCTGGGCATTTCGACCACGAAACGGATCGAAGCGCTGCCGCAGGTTCCGACCATGGCCGAGGCGGGCTATCCGGAGATGATCAGCAGCTCTTGGCAAGGAGTGTTTGTGCCCGCCGGAACGCCGCAGGCGGTCGTGGACAAGCTGCACGCGGCATTGCTCGCGACGATGGATGCATCGGAGGTGCGACAGCGCTTCGCATCAGGCGGCGTGAACGTGATCGTGAGCAAGACACCCGCAGAGTTTGCATCCTTCGTTGCCAGCGAAAACGCGCGGTGGGGAAAAGTGGCGAAGGATTCCGGTGCAACGATCGATTAGAGCCGCGGGGGCACGTCGTTGACTGATTGTCGGTGAACAGGTCGGCCCGATCCCTATTTGGAGGAAGCAATGGCGAATTTCGGCATGGTAGGTCTGGATTGGCAGCAGCGCGTCAACTGGGACCGGCTGCGCAAGTATCGGCTCGATCGCGCGCGCGAGCGAATGAAGGCGCACAAGCTCGGCGCGATGCTGTGCATGTACGACGAGAACGTGCGTTATCTCACGGGGACGCTTACGCCGGGCTGGAACCGGCTGAAGCCGGGACTGCGCTACGCGCTTCTCTGCGCCGACGATCCGCCGGTGCTCTTCGAGCAGGGTGATCTGGGCGCGCACATCGCCCGGCACTCGCCGTGGATTCCCAAGGAGAACATCCGCTGGTCGTACGCCTGGATCAAAGGTGCGGCGGGTCCCGCGTCGCTGCAGCAGGTCAACAAGTTCACCAAGGCGATCCAGCAGGAGATGAAGAAGAGCGGCGTCGACGGCAAGACGCTCGGCGTAGACTTCGTCGACATCAACATCATTCAGGTGTTCAAGGACGCGAAGATCAAGTGGGCCGACGGCATGACGCCGATGATGGAAGCCCGGGCGATCAAGAACGTCGACGAGCAGGAATGCATGCGCATGGTCGGCGCGATCGGCGACGCCGCGCACTGGGAATGCATGAAGTTCCTCAAGCCCGGCCTGACCGAGAACAAGGTCACCGCGCACATCATGGAGTTTCTGTACTCGATTCCCGGCATGGAGGACGTCGAGGATGTGATCGTCTCCTCGGGACTCAACACCTGGCCGAACTGGCGTAATTTCTCCGACCGCATCATCAAGCCGGGCGACATCGTGTTCATGGATCTCGCCGCGCTCACCTGGAACGGCTACAAGTCCTGCTACTACCGCACCTACTGCGTCGGCAAGGAGCCTACCAAGGAGCAGAAGGAGTACTACGCGATCGCGCTCAAGTGGCTCTACGATTCGATCAAGGCCGTGAAGGTTGGGACGACCACGCGCGAGATTGCGCTCAAATGGCCGTCGGCGAAAGAGGCATGGGGCTACAAGGAAGAAGACCAGGCGGCCGCCAACCTCTGGGGCCACGGTCTCGGTCTTGCGCAGTACGATCCGCCCGTGATCTCGCGCATCTGGTCGCTCGATCATCCGGTCGAGATCAAGGAAGGGATGGTGTTCGCGCTGGAGACGCAACACGGCAAGACGCACGAGTGGGGCGTGCGCATCGAGGAGATGCTCATCGTTCACAAGGACAGGATCGAGATCATCTCCAACTTTCCGGTCGAGCAGATAACGGTGGTCGACCCGATGCCTGGTTATTCGAGCTATGGCAAGGCTTAGCGTAGAGCTCGTCGTTCCGATTACCGCCGCAGACGCAGCGGATGCGCAGCGCTTCGGGCCGAAAGCCGCGAATCTCGCGCGGCTCGGGCGCGCGGGATTGCCGATTCCCGACGGGTTCTGCGTCGACGCTGAAGCGTATCGTCTGCAGGTCGTCGCCGCCGGGCTCGAAGATCAGGCTCGCCGCGTGACCTCGCCCGATGCGCGCGAGGCTCGCTGCGCAGCGCTCGCGATGAAGCTCGGGCTCCTCGACGGGCCGATCGTCGCCCACGTGCTCGATCCGCTGCTCGCTGCGCGCGGAGCGCTGATCGCGAAAAGCGCGGCACCGATCGTCGTGCGCTCCTCGGCGCTGGTCGAGGATCGCTTTGGCACGAGCTTCGCAGGCCAGTTCGAGAGCTATCTCGGCCTCGAAACCGAAGACGAGTTCGTCACGGCGGTGCAGTCCTGCTGGGCTGCGCTGTGGGCGACTCGAGTACTGCGCTACATGGCCACGCACGATGCGAATCCGGCCGACACCGCGATGGCGGTGCTCATTCAGCCTTTGATCGCCGCGCGCGTCTCGGGTGGCGGCCTGAGCGCGTCCGCGGATGGAGGGATCGTGATCACCGCGACGTCAGGGCTTGGCTCGGCGCTCGCGCAGGGCGAGGTCGTCCCCGACCGCTTCGTGCTTTCGCGCAACGGCGTGCTGCGCCACACGACGGCCGGTCGAGTCGCCCATCGCGTCGGTTGCGCGCACGGTGCTCAGGCCGCCACGCTCGCTTCCACCGGCGAACCCTGTCTCACCGAGACGCAGGCGGTCGAACTGGGGACGCTTCTGCGCAAAGCCGAAGAAGTCATGGGCATGCCGGTCGAGATCGAATGGACGCGTGACGACGCGGGATTCAAACTGTTGCAGGTACGCCCGCTTCTTCTCGAAGCTGCCGATGAGTGTGCACCGACTTCCGACGCGATCTGGCTTCAGCACCCACGGCTCAACGGACATCCCGCGGGCGTAGGCCGCGGCGCGGGCCGCGCCTGTGTCGTCAATTGCGAGTGCGAGCTTTCGCGCGTGGCGCCGGGCGATGTGCTGGTGACCAGGGTCGCCGGGCCGTCCTTGAGCCAGATCCTGCCGCGCGTGGCCGGCGTCGTGGCGGAGCTGGGAGGCAGCACCTCGCATCTCGCATCGCTCGCGCGCGAGCGCGGCATCCCGGCGGTGCTCGGTGTTTTGGACGCGACGCAACGCATTCCGGATGGAGTTGAAATTGCGGTGGACGGAGTGGCCGGAGTCGTCCGCTGGATGCCGAGGAATCTCTGAATAGACGGCACGTGAGAGTTGCCTGATGCGCGCGCGCATCTTCATCACGCAACCGGTAGCGCCATCGGCGATCGAGCGCATGCATGCGCTCGGTGACGTCGAGTGGAATCGCGATGCAACGCACATCATGAGCAAGGCCGAGCTGACCGCCGCCATGCGCGATCGCGACATTCTGTTCTGCCTGCTGCCCGACCGCGTCGATGCCGAGACGATCGCGGCGAGTCCGTCGCTGCGCATGATCGCGTCGATGAAGATCACTCCCTCCGACATCGACGTCACGGCGGCGACCTCGCGGCATATCCCCGTGACCGTGATTCCGCCGATCGTGACCGAGGCAACCGCAGATCTGCATTTCGCGCTGCTGCTCGCGGTCGCTCGCCGGATCGTGGAGGGTGACAAGCTGTTGCGCTCCGGTGTCTTCCCAGGCGCACAGTCGATGCACCTCGAAGGCGCCGGCGTCTGGGGAAAAACGATCGGGCTCATCGGCGGCGGCGGCCGCATCGGCCGCGCCGTGGCGAAGCGCGCGCGGGGCTTCTCGATGCGCACGCTTTACTGGGGTCCCCGTCGGATTCCAGAGGGAGACGAGCGCGAGCTTGGTCTCGTCTATGTCTCGCTCGATCGATTGCTGGGGGAATCGGACTTCGTGTCTGTGCACGCACCGCTGAAGCCGGAAACAATCCATCTGATCGGCACGCGTGAGATCGGGCTGATGAAATCGAGCGCATCTCTGATCAATACCGCGCGTGGTCCGATCGTCGACGAGAAAGCCCTCGTAGCTGCGCTTGCCCAGCGACGCATCGCCGGCGCCGCGCTCGATGTCTTCGAGCGCGAGCCGCAAGTCGAGCAGGCGCTGCTCGCCATGCCCAACGTCGT
>DATKJP010000322.1:0-2710 GCA_035543635.1 Casimicrobiaceae bacterium | reverse complement strand
CGCGTGACCTGGTTCGCGCCGCAAGCGCAAGCTTCGGCCGCCCGTACCGAGTCGAGCCAAGTCGCATGAGAGACATCGCCGTTACGCTGGCTGTCCTGGGAACGCTGCCGTTCATCCTGTGGCGGCCGTGGTACGGCATTCTCGTCTGGAGCTGGCTCGGATTCATGAATCCGCACCGGCTCGCCTGGGGCTTCGCGACGACGCTTCCGCTCGCGATGACGGTCGCACTCACCACGATGGTGGCCCTGCTGCTTTCGAAAGAGAAGCAGAAATTCGTCTGGACGCGGGAGATGGTCTTGATTCTGATCTTCCTCGCCTGGATGGTCGTCACGACCTCTTTCTCGATGTACCCGTGGCTCGCGTGGGACCAGCTCATCAAGGTCACCAAGATCTTCCTGATGATTTTCGTCGCCGCGATCCTGATCAACAGCGCGGAACGGTTGCAGGCGCTGGTCCTCGTAATAGCGCTGTCGCTCGGCTTCTACGGGGTGAAAGGTGGAATTTTCACGGTGGCCACCGGCGGCAGTTTTCAGGTGCGCGGGCCTCCGGGGACCTTCATCGACGGAAACAACGAGATCGGACTCGCGCTGGCGATGACGATTCCGCTGCTCTACTATCTGGCGCGCCATACGAAGCAGGTTTTCCTTCGCGTGGGATTTCTGCTGGCGGCCGGCTTGACTGCACTCTCCGCGCTCGGAACGCAATCGCGCGGTGCTCTGCTCGGCCTCGGCGCGATGACCGTGTTCCTGTGGCTCAAGTCGCGCAGCAAGTTCCTGACACTCGTCGTGATCGCTTTGGTAGCGGCAGTGGTGCTGCCGATGATGCCGGAAACATGGTGGGCACGGATGCAGACGATTCAGACCTACGAGCAGGATGCTTCGGCGGTCGGCCGGCTCAACGCGTGGATGATGGCGGCGAACTTGGCCGCGCATCGGATCACAGGCGGCGGGTTCGAATGCTTTCAGGAACCGACGTTCTGGCTTTATGCGCCCGACCCGACCAACGTTCACGACTCGCACAGCATTTACTTCCAGATTCTGGGCCACCAAGGCTATATCGGACTCGTGATTTTCCTGTTGCTGATCGCCTTCACCTGGTTCAGCGCCTCGTCCGTCATCCGAGCGACGAAGAAGGAAAAAGAGAAACATTGGCTCCGCGACCTGATGGCGATGATCCAGGTGAGCCTGATCGCTTACCTAAGCGCCGGCGCCTTCCTCGGCCTCGGCTACTTCGATTATTTCTACAACCTCGTCCTGATTGTCGCGGTGGCCAAGGTGCTGGTCGCTCGCAACATCGTCAGTACGACGACCGGCGAGAGCGAAGCTCCCGCGGGTCAACCCGAGCTCGCGAGCGCTTCGCCGCGAAGCACGATGGCCAAGGCGCGTCTGTAGAAGGGCGCGCTCCCCCAACGGACTCCGGAACAGTTGAAGGCAACTCAGGATGCAGATGCCGGACCCTGCGTAAGCGACTCCCGGCAGCCCGTCTCGATGGCGCCGTCGCACCCCCTCACCGCGCGCCCGGGGCTCGGACTGGTCTTCGCGCTGCTCCTTCTGCTCTGCGCGGAAGCGGCGCTCCACACCGACGCGTTCTTGTATCGCTATCGCTCGGTCTTCGCGGCCGGCCGGGCGATGGACAAGATCAGGTTCATCGAATCGAACGCGCCGTCGGTCCTGATCGTGGGGGACAGCCGGGTCGACAACGCGTTCGATCCGGGCGTGATCGCGCGCCAATGGGGTTTCGAGAACCGCGGCCGGATCTTCAATTTCGGCGTCCCTGGCTCCGACGTGCGCATGCTCTACGGCGTGCTCACGAGGCTCGATCGCGAGCAGCTGCTGGGTCCCTCGCGGATCTCGGCGGTGGTCATCGGCCTCGACGAAGGGTATCTGCAACCGGCCGATACGCTCGGCTACGAAATCTTCGCCGATCGCATGACGATGATCGAGAAAGGCGAATACCGCGACCTGCTGCGATCGCTGCTGCGCCTCTGGGGATTTGCCGACAATCTAAAGGAGCTGCGCGAGCCCGCGAAGCTCGAGCGGTTCATCGCGGCGAGCCGCGGAAACGTCGAACCCCTCGGCGGAGGCGCCGCCGAATTCGCCGGCTATCGCGCGGGCTTCGGCGGCTTGCAGGATACGTCGCAGATCATGCTGCAGGAGGCGGGATCGAAGCATCCGCCCGATCCGGCACGTGTCGACTATCTCGATCGCTGCCTCGAGCTGTTGCGCAAGCGCGACGTCCGCGTTGCCGTGGTCTTTCCTCCGCTTCTCAACCGTGAGGTGCTCTTCGTGTCGCCGGGCGATCCGGCATCCAAGCCCTACTTGAGCGTCGCTGCGGGATTGCGCGGACAGGCTGTGCCGCTCATCGACCTCGGGGCAGGTGCAACGCGTGATCCCGCCGAGTTCGTCAACGCGGGCCATCTCAACGATCGCGGGGCGAACCGCTTCTCGGCGCTGCTCGCCGATCAACTGGCGATGGTCTGGCCGGACCTTCCCCGCGCGCTCGGCCCATGATCTTCAGCAGCGCCTCCTTCTTCGTGTTTTTTGTCGTGGTCATGGCGTTGTATGCGCTCGCGCGAAACACGCAGCAACGCGCGGTCATCCTTCTGGTCGCGAGCCTGATCTTCTACGCTTCCTGGAGACCGGTCTACCTGCTGCTGCTCGGCGCGTCGCTCGGCGTGAACTACCTGATCTACGGCAGGCTCCTCGCGACC
>DATKJP010000321.1:0-2103 GCA_035543635.1 Casimicrobiaceae bacterium | reverse complement strand
GCGTGTTCCGCGACGCCGGTTTTGACTGGCGCGAGCCGGGATGCTCGATGTGCCTCGGCATGAACGAGGATCGATTGGGGCCGGGCGAGCGCTGCGCTTCGACCTCGAATCGCAACTTCGAGGGTCGGCAGGGTCCCGGCGGACGCACGCACTTGGTCAGTCCCGCGATGGCCGCTGCCGCCGCGATCGCTGGACACTTCGTCGACGTGCGTCAGCTTGGCTGATAAGGAGCAGTCGATGATGAAACTCGTTGCCATGCTGCTGGTGATCCTTGTGGCAATGCTGACGGCTGCCTGCAATACGGTGGAAGGCGTGGGCAAAGACGTGAAGGCGACCGGCGACGCGATCGAAAAGGCGGCGCAGAAGAGCAAGGGCTACTAACAGAACAGGTCACTGATGCAGCCCTTTCGCGTCCTTACCGGCCTGGTGGCGCCGCTCGACCGCGCTAACGTCGACACCGACGCCATCATCCCGAAGCAGTTCCTGAAGTCGATCAAGCGATCGGGTTTCGGCCCGAACCTGTTCGACGCGTGGCGCTATCTCGATCGGGGAGAGCCTGGCAGTGATGCCGCGAAGCGCCCGCTCAATCCCGAGTTCGTGCTGAACCAGGCTCGCTATCAGGGCGCGCAGATCCTGATCGCGCGCCGCAACTTCGGCTGCGGCAGTTCGCGCGAGCACGCGCCGTGGGCGCTTCTCGACTACGGTTTCCGCGCGCTCATCGCGCCCTCGTTCGCCGACATCTTCTTCAACAACTGCTTGCTGAACGGCTTGCTGCCCGCTGTCCTGTCGGAGCAGGAAGTCGATCGGCTGTTCCACGCAACCGGAGCATTTCCGGGCTTCCGGCTCACCATCGATCTGGAAGCGCAAATGGTATCCACGCTCGACGGCGCGCAGGTCTTTCGCTTCGCCATCGAGCCTTTCCGCAAGCACTGCCTTCTGAACGGTCTCGACGAGATCGCGCTCACCCTCGCGCACGCGGACGAGATTCGCGCATTCGAGGCGAAGCACCTCGCCGAGAAACCCTGGCTCGCCTGATCCTGCACGGGATCCGGCGAAAAATTCACGACCGCTGAACGCGGCCCAGAGAAGACATCGTGCCCGCTTCCATGAAAATCGCGCTCCTGCCCGGCGACGGCATTGGCCCGGAGATCGTCGGCCAGGCGCAGAACCTCCTCGAGCGGCTTCGCGGCGAAGGACTCCCTATCGAGATGGACAGCGCGCCGATCGGCGGCGCGGGCTACGATGCCGCAGGCGAGCCCTTGCCCGCGCGCACGCTGGAGATCGCGCGATCTGCCGATGCCATCGTGCTCGGCGCGGTCGGCGGACCGCGCTACGATGCGCTGCCGCGCGCGCAGCGTCCCGAGCAGGGCATCCTAGCCATTCGCAAGGCGCTCGGCCTCTTCGCCAACTTGCGTCCCGCGCTTCTCCATCCCGAGCTCGCCGCGGTGTCATCGCTCAAGCCGGAGGTCGTCGCCGGGCTCGATCTCATGATCGTGCGCGAGTTGACGGGAGACATCTACTTCGGCGCGCCGCGCGGCCGCCGCAAGAACACGGCTGGAGAGAGCGAAGGCTTCGACACGATGCTCTACAGCGAGGCCGAAGTGCGGCGCATTGCGTGCCTTGCTTTCGAGATCGCGCGCAAGCGCGCACGCCGGCTGTGCTCGGTCGACAAAGCGAACGTGCTCGACACCTCGATCCTGTGGCGCGACGTCGTGACGGCGACCGCCGCCGAATATCCGGATGTTTCGCTCACCCACATGTACGTCGATAATGCGGCAATGCAGCTCGTCCGCGACCCGAAGCAGTTCGACGTCATTGTCACGGGCAATATGTTCGGCGACATCCTCTCCGACGAAGCCTCGATGCTCGCCGGCTCGATCGGAATGCTGCCTTCCGCATCGCTCGACGCGAGCGGCAAGGGACTCTACGAGCCGATTCACGGCTCTGCGCCGGACATCGCGGGGCGTGACCTCGCCAATCCGCTGGCGACCATTCTTTCGGTCGCGATGATGTTCCGCTATACGTTCTCGCGCGCCGACGTTGCCGAGCGGATCGAGGCGGCGGTGCGGCGAGTGCTCGCGCGAGGAATGCGCACTGCGGACA
>DATKJP010000320.1:0-3093 GCA_035543635.1 Casimicrobiaceae bacterium | reverse complement strand
GTCGCCATCGCGAGCCCGGCCCCATTGACAAGGCAGCCAATGTCGCCGTTGAGCGAGATGTAGGAGAGATCGAATTTCGAAGCTTCGATCTCGGCCGGATCTTCTTCGTCGAGGTCGCGCATCTCCACCGTATCCGGGTGGCGAAAGAGCGCGTTGTCGTCGAAATTGAGCTTGGCGTCGAGCGCGACGACCTTGCCATCGCTGGTGACGATAAGCGGATTGATTTCTGCGAGCGAAGCATCACTCTCCTCGAAAGTCCGATAGAGCGATTGCAGCAGCTCTCTTCCCTGCCGGAGCGATCCCTCGGGGACGCCGATCTTGCGCGCGACCGCGTCTGCGTCCGCATCGGTTAACCCTCGCATCGGATCGATAAACACCTTGTGAATCTTCTCAGGCGTCTTGGCCGCGACTTCCTCGATGTCAATTCCGCCCTCGGAGCTTGCCATGAGCACGACACGCTGCGTGCCGCGGTCGACAACCATGCCAATGTAAAGCTCCTTCGCAATGTCGGCGCCTTCTTCGATGAGAAGACGACGCACCTTCTGTCCCTGCGGGCCCGTCTGGTGCGTGACGAGCTGCATCCCGAGGATCTTGCCCGCGAGCTCACGCACTTCGGCGAGCGACTTTGCGACCTTCACGCCGCCGCCTTTACCGCGCCCACCGGCATGGATCTGGGCTTTTACTACCCACACCTTGCCGCCGAGCGTTTCGGCCGCGCGCACGGCCTCGTCGACCGAGAACGCCGGAATCCCGCGCGGCGTCGGCACGTCGAATCTGCGGAAGATTTCCTTGCCTTGGTATTCGTGGACTTTCACGGGTAGCCCTCGGTTCTCAAAAGATCTCAGCGCTTGATAACGATACCTTGTCCGGTAGGCAGTGGAAACACGCGATAGGCGCGCGCCTCGAACCACGCGTCGTCGGCGAGCTTTTGCTTGCGATACCCTGCCCATTCGTAGTCGTCGAGGATGACGATGCCGCCGGGAACGATGCGGTCGAACAGGGCGTCGAGCGTCGCTTCCTCTGCCGCCGCCTGGTTGAGATCGATGTGGAGGTACGCAACCCTGGTCGGCGACTCGCGCTCGAAGACTGCGGGTATCTCGCCTTTCACGATGCGCACCTGCGGGTATTGTGCAAATTTCTGGCGCACGCGCTGTTCGAGATCGGGGCCGTGCGCAGGCATCGCGTGGTGCGCCATCGACTCGTCGTGCTCGAAGAGGTCGTAGCCCCAGAACCTCCTGGGAAATTCGGGGCCGCCCAGGTAGTCGATGACGGTCTTCATGGCCACGCCGGTGTAAGCGCCGCATTCCACGAAATCGCCTTCGAGTTGCACACAGTGATAGGCGGCGCAGGCGAGGATGTAACGGCGCCACACGATGCCTTCGTCGGGCTTGCTCTCGATGTTGCTGCGCCAGGCTTGGACGAACGCCTCGTCGTCGAGCATCGAGTTGTTGCGGCTCCACGTGAACAGGTTGTCGGCGAAATGATAGCCCGGCTCGACCTGAGCGATCGCGGCGCTCACGCTGTCGGCGAACGCCTGCGCGTTCTTACAGCCCCAGAACACGGGCACGAAGTGCACGGGAAGGCGGTTGAGCGGAGGCGAACCCAACTTCGGAAGCTTCGGTTTCTTCCGGCTAAAGAGTCCCATCGTTCGCGCGCCGATACCACTTGGGGTAATAGCGGCGCACCGTTTCGGTGGAGATTTCGAGCGCATGGCAGCGATCGAGCTGGAAGGGCTTGTCCTCGCCGTCGTCCTCGCCGCGCAGGCCTGCGAACACCTGGATCGCCGCCGTCGGCAGGCTGGCGAGCATTTCGGTGATGTGCGTGCAACCCTTCACATGGCCCATGGCGTCGTGCAGGCGCTTGCGGAAGCCGTCGATGAGATTGGCGCCTATGAGCTTGCGGTACGCGGGCCCGATGCGGTCGCAGGCGCCGGGGTACGGCATCGCATCGGTCACCACCTCGATGTCGCGGATGGTCAACGTCGGATCGATTGTGATGCGCGCCCACATGTCATGCACCGGGAAGCCCGCCGGACGCACACCTGTCAGCAGCGCGTAGTCATGCTCCTTGGTGTCGACGAGATGCGCCTCGATGTCGAAAAGGCCGTCGTCGCGCAAGAATCCGTCGTAGGTCACCGCGCGGCAGTGCAGCCGCTCGCGCGATAGCTTTGGCAGAGAGAGAGGATGACTCACCGGGAGCTTTTCGAGCAGCGCTGCGCCGCACCGGCCTTCGGCATGCGCAGCTAGAATGGGAAGACACGCGATTCTACGCCGCGGCCCGAAAGCGCGGCAACGGGAGGTGAACATGTCGTTCGTGCTTGCGCTCGACCAGGGGACGACCAGCTCGCGCGCCATCGTCTTCGACCGTGCCGGCGTCGTCCGCGCCGTGGCGCAGCGCGAATTCGCGCAAGCTTATCCGCAGCCGGGCTGGGTCGAGCACGACCCGCTCGAAATCTGGGCCACGCAGTCGGGCGTGATGGCGGAGGCGCTGGCCAAGGCCGGCATCGGCGGCTCCGATCTTGCCGCCGTGGGAATCACGAATCAGCGCGAGACGACGATCCTGTGGGAGCGTGCGAGCGGCAAGCCTGTGGCGAATGCGATCGTCTGGCAGGATCGGCGCACCGCGCCGGATTGCGATGCGCTGCGCGAAGCCGGCCACGCGCCGATGATCGCGCGCAAGACGGGACTCGTCGTCGATGCTTATTTCTCGGGCACCAAGCTCAAGTGGCTGCTCGATCATGTGCCCGAGGCACGCGCGCGCGCGCGCCGCGGCGAACTCGCATTCGGCACGGTCGATTCATGGCTTATCTGGCATCTCTCCGGCGGCGCGAAGCACGTCACCGACGCTTCGAACGCGAGTCGGACGATGCTCTTCGACATCCATCGCGGCGACTGGGACGACGAGCTGTTGATGCTGCTCGACATACCGCGCGCAGTCTTGCCCAAGGTCATCGCTTCGTCCGAAGTTTGCGCGGAAGCCGACGTGCTCGGGACGCGCGTCCCGATCTCCGGCATCGCGGGTGATCAGCAGGCGGCTCTGTTCGGTCAGGCCTGTCTCGAGCCTGGTCTCGCGAAGAACACCTACGGCACAGGT
>DATKJP010000319.1:0-4121 GCA_035543635.1 Casimicrobiaceae bacterium | reverse complement strand
CGGAAGCGCTCGTCGAAGCGTTTCGGGTCGAGCGCGTGGATCTTCTCCCAGTTCTCATCGAACCGTTCGGCCCAGGCGTCGAGCGTGAGCGCGTAGTGGCGCCGCAGATTCTCGACGTCGATCACCTCGAGGCCCGATTGCTCCATCGCGTCGATCGCCTCGGCGAGGCTCGGAATCCAGCCGCCGGGGAAAATGTACTTGCGGATGTAGAACTCGGTCTCGAAGCGGCCGACGTGACCGATGAAGTGGATCATGCCGAGCGCCCCCGGCTTCATCGCGTCGGCGTGCGCTTTCACCACCTGGGGCAGCGCGTCGGGCCCGGCGTGCTCGAGCGTGCCGATCGAGAGCAGCTTGTCGTACCGACCCGGAATCTCGCGGAAGTCGCACTCGACGACCTTCAGCTTGTCGCTCAAGCCGCGCCGCGCGATCTCCGCGCGCGTTTCTTCGACCTGCTCGGTGGTCGCGTTGCAGCCGGTGCCGATCGCGCCGTAACGCTCGTAGGCATGGAACAGCAATCCGCCCCAGCCGCTGCCGACATCGATGAAGGTCTCGCCCGCCTTGAGCTGCACCTTGCGGCAGACGTGATCCATCTTGTTGACCTGCGCCTCTTCGACCGTTTGCGTTCCCTCTTTCCAGTAGGCGCAGGTGTACATCATGCCGACGCGGTCGAGCCAGTAGCGATACATCTCCTGGCCGAGCCCGTAGTGGAAGCGCGCGTTGGCTTTCGCCTGGGCGATCGAGCGGTTGGAGAAGCGGAACTCGTGCCAGCGATTGCGGATCGCGACGAGCGGATTCCGCATCGTGTCGAAGCGCGCTTCGAAACCGACTGCGAAGGCTTTCGCGAAATCGCCTTCGAAATCAATGCCGCCGTCGAAATACGCCTCGAGCAAGCCGACGTGGCCGAAGCGCAGGATCTGCGACTGCGCCCTCTTGTTGCGGAAATAAAGCGTGAACGCGGGCGCGGCTTCGTGGTTCCAATAGTCGGAGCCGTCGGCGAAGACGACGCGGAAGGGAATCTTGGTCTGCGCGCCGACCTTCGCGAGCAGGCTCGGCAGCGTGCCCTGAGCGGGCCTGGCCTCCATCAGGGCGGTGGAAGTCGCGCGGTCGTTCATGAGCGGGCATAAAATACCATGAGCGACGGGGTCATGACATAAGGAGGTAGCGTGCGGGCGAGCACGCGCAATCGGTCCTGGGATCCGGTCCAGTCGTCCGCGGCGTGGTGGTCGTGGGTATCGCGCCTGTCGCAGACCTGGTGGACTCGAAGCGGAGGCGTTGAAGCCATTGCGGCCGCGCGCAATGAACGGCTCGCGGAGCTGCTTGCCTTCGTGCGCGCGAATTCTCCGTTTTACCGACACGCCTGGCGCGCGCGCCCCGCCGACGCGCCGCTGCAGGCGCTGCCGGTCGTCACCAAGCGCGCGCTGATGATGGACTTCGACGGCTGGGTGACCGATCGGCAACTGACGCGCAGCGTCGTGGATACTTTCGTCGGCGACCGCACGCACATCGGCGAGCGGCTGCTCGACCGCTACGCCGTTTGGAAGAGCTCCGGCTCGAGCGGCGAGCCGGGCATCTTCGTGCAGGACGGATTCGCGCTCTCCACCTACGACGCGCTGATCGGCGTGCAGCTCGGAGCCGCGCGACTCGGCCGCCGCTACGCCTCGGGCGTATTCGGCAACGGCGGCAAGGCCGCGCTCGTTACGGCGCGCGACGATCACTACGCGAGCATCGTCTCCTGGGAGCGGCTGACCCGAGGCAGTCCGTGGCTGTCGTGCAAGAGCTATTCGGTGCTCGATCCGCTGCCCGATCTCGTCGCGCAACTGAATTCGTATCGGCCCGCGTTCGTGGCGAGCTATCCGACGATGCTCGCGCTGCTGGCCGAGGAGCGCAGCGCCAACCGGCTCAAGATCTCGCCAGCGATGTTATGGTCCGGCGGCGAATGCATGACGGTCGCGATGCGCGCGGCGATCGAGCGCGCCTTCGACTGTCCGGTGGTGAACGAGTACGGCGCCTCGGAAGCGCTCGCGATCGCCTACGGCTGTGAGGAAGGCTGGCTGCACGTCAATGCCGACTGGGTCGTGCTCGAGCCGGTCGACGAGCAATACCGGCCCACGCCGCCCGGCGAGAGCTCGTACACGGCGCTCCTCACCAATCTCGCCAACCGCGTGCAGCCGATCGTGCGCTATGACCTGGGCGACAGCATCACGCCGAAACCGGAGCCTTGCGCCTGCGGCAATCCGCTGCCGGCCATCAAGGTCGAGGGCCGTCGCGACGACATCGTCTCGCTCGCGGCGGCGGACGGCAGCATCGTGCGCATCCTGCCGCTCGCGCTCTCCACCGTCGTCGAGGAAGCCGCGGGACTGCATCGCTTCCAGATCGTGCAGACCGCGGCGGACCGCCTCGCGCTGCGGCTCGATCCGCACGAGGTGCACGACCGCGGCGCTGCCTGGGCCGCGGCCTCGCGCGGGCTCAAGGAGTACCTCGTGCGGCAAGGGCTGCCGAATGTCGCCGTGACGCTCGAGCGCGATCTCCCCGCCCGGCGCGACCCGAGGAGCGGCAAGCTCCGGCAGGTGTGCGTCGAGTGCAGCGAGCCGCGCACGACCCACTAGCGGCGAAACGCATCGCATTCCGCCGCGGCCGAATTCCCGTCGCGCATTCCCCCTGGGGCTGCCTAAAAAACAAGCAATCGCGCCTCGCTTCGCTGTTCGTTGTGCATAAGCTTTGCCCCTGTGCACAACATCGTGGAAAACGCGTGCACAAGTGTTGCATCGATGCCGAATCGGTTCTTAGTTTTCTGATTTTTCGGCGCTTTTTGGACCCCTCTTCTGTGCATCAAAAAGCTCTTGCGCGAGGACGCGCAAACTACTATGCTTAGTTCTTGACTCTGCACTTGAACACAAGATATAGTAGATTTTGATTCCTAAGGGATTTCCGGGCGCCACTGAGGAGCGCCCCTCGGCGACAGAGGGAAGTCGAGAGGGCTCGCGACCGGAAACTCGCACCAGCTAGAGAAGTCGATTTTCTCTCTGGTGCGTGGGTCTAGCACGAAGAACGAGAAGATTTCGCAAGGAGAACCGTCATCATGCAAGTTTCCAGCTCTGCTGCCGCCCCCTCTCCTGTAACACAAGTGAAACAGACGGCAAGCGAGCATGTTCCGCCGCTCGTGAACACCGATCCCCGACTAGCGCAATACAAGGTCATCCGGCGCAATGGCGCGGTCGTCGGCTTCGAGCCCTCGAAGATCGCGATCGCGCTGACCAAGGCCTTCCTCGCCGTGAACGGCGGGCAGAGCGCGGCCTCGGCGCGCGTGCGCGAGCTGACCGCGCAGCTCACCGACGTCGTCGTCACGGCGCTGATGCGACGCAAGCCCGAAGGCGGCGCGATCCACATCGAGGAGATCCAGGACCAGGTCGAGCTGGCGCTGATGCGCGGCGGCGAGCACGAAGTCGCGCGCGCGTACGTGCTTTATCGCGAGAAGCGCGCGCAGGAGCGCGCGCACAAGCAGAAGGAAACGAAGACCGAGGAGCTCGGCGCGATCAACGTCGTCGAGAGCGGCGTGTCGAAGCCGCTCGATCTCGCGCGGCTGACCGAATTGGTGCGCGCATCCTGCGAAGGCCTTCCCGACGTCGAGCCCGATCGCATCCTGAAGGCGACGCTCAAGGATCTGTACGAAGGCGTCGAGATGAACGAGGTGCGCAAGTGCGTCGTGCTCGCGGCGCGCACGCTGATCGAGAAGGATCCGTCATACAGCTTCGTCACCGCGCGCCTGCTGCTCGACGCGCTGCGATACGAAGCACTGGGCGAGGAAGCCTCGCAGACGGACATGAAGACGAAGTACGCCGAGTACTTCCCGAAGTTCGTCAAGCACGGCATCAAGATCGGGCTGCTGAACGAGGCGCTGACGCAATACGACCTCAAGGTGCTCGGCGCGGCGCTGGTGCCCGAGCGCGACCTGCAGTTCGGCTATCTCGGACTGCAGACGCTCTACGACCGCTACTTCCTCGTCGACCAGTACGTCGGCGGACGGCGCTTCGAGCTGCCGCAGGCGTTCTTCATGCGCGTGGCGATGGGCCTGGCGCTGAACGAAGTCGACCGCGAGGCGCGCGCGATCGAGTTCTACAACG
>DATKJP010000318.1:0-7200 GCA_035543635.1 Casimicrobiaceae bacterium | reverse complement strand
GGTCCTGGTTGTCGTCGGCGACGAGGATGCGACGCTTTGCCGGCGCGGTGTCGTTGTCGATCCGTCGCGACGGAGCGCTGGGGTGATTGCGCAGCTCGGCGATCGCGTCGATCGTCGCGACGATCTCGGAGAGCTGGCGCTCGATCACCGTGAGGATCTCGCCCAGCTCTGGATCGCTGCCGACACGGCGACGGAACAGGTAAGCAGCATTGACGATGGGAGCGACTTCGTTGCGAAGCACATGCACCAGCGCGCGCAGCTTTTCGCTGTCGGCGGTGACTTCCTGATACGCGGGCATGACCACGAGTAGAGAGAACAGCATTTCAACGGCGAGCCCTCTCGCCGCGCCCGTCGTGGTGGCTATCTTAGCGCTTCTGCGCAGCAAAAGGCGAGGGCCGATCGCGCACGGCGCTCGGGCGGGAGCCGTCGCGGCATTTGCGCAACGCGTTGTGCGCGACATCGGCTTGTAAATTTTAGCGCAGGTACTGGCGAACATCATCAACAACGCCGCGAAGTACACCGAAAAGGGCGGGCGCATCGCGGTGAGCGCGGCGCGCGAAGGTGCCGAGATCGTGTTCCGCGTGCGCGACTCGGGGCTGGGCATCCCGCGCGAGCTCCTCACCACGATCTTCGAGCCGTTTACGCAAATAGGCCGCACGCTCGACCGTGCGCAGGGCGGGCTCGGGATCGGCCTCACGCTGGCGCAGCGGCTGGTCGAGATGCAGGGTGGCAGCGTCTCGGCGTTCAGCGAAGGGCAGGATCGCGCCAGCGAGTTCACGGTCCGCCTTCCCGCCGCGAGCGTGGCGCGCCCGGTCAAAGTGATCGCGCCCGACAGGTCGCTGTGTCCGGAAGAAGCGTCCCTCGATCTCAACGTTCTCATCGTCGACGACAATCGCGATGTCGCGGACAGCACGGCTCTTTTGCTGCGCGCGGCTGGCTGCACGGTCCACCTCGCCTATGACGGCGAGGAAGCGATTCGCTCGGCGCGAAAGCTTCATCCCGACGCCGTGCTTCTCGACATCGGCTTGCCGAAGCTCGACGGCTATCAAGTGGCCGAGCGCATTCGCGCGGAACAGGGCGACCGCGAGACCTTCATCGTCGCGCTTTCGGGTTACGGGCACGACGAGCATCTCAAGCAGACGGTGCGAGCCGGCTTCGATTGCCACGTCGTCAAACCGATCGATCCCGCGGCGCTGACCGGACTGCTCGCGTCGCGCTGTCCCGGAAGAGGACCTTCGTCGGCGCCGCCTTCTTAAGGCAGCTCAGCCCACGAGCGTGACGGCGATTGCTCCGAGCTCGCCGAAGCGCACCGTGAGCGCCGTGCCGACCGGAACTTCCAGCGCGCCGGCGTACGATCCGGTGGTAACGATCGTGCCGGCCGCGAGCCCGCTCTCCTGCTGTGCCAGGTAACTCGCGAGCCAGACGAGCGGCCGCAGCGGATGCCCGTCGGGATGACGCCCCCCGCGAAAGTGCAGCGTGCGCGCCGAAGCTTCGACCGCGACCGGGAAGCCCTCCAGCGGCGCAGCAAGCCCTCCGGCGAAAACCGGTCCGACGAACAGGCCCTGATTGTTGACCTGATCGGCCAATATCTCGGGAAAAGAAACCGCGGCGGGATCCGCGTAACGAGAGTCGAGAAGCTCGAGTACGAGACGCGTCTCCGCGATGGCCGCGCGAACTTCGCCCTCGCTGTAGGCGTTCGCGCGCGGCGGCAAGTCGCGCCCGAGCACGAAAGCGATTTCCGGTTCAATCTTCACGGTCGATCCATGCGCAACGACGGGACAAGGGCAGTCGCGGCGAATCGACGCCGCGAAGATCGGCGCGCAGGCAATCGCGCGCTCCGGCGTGGGCAACGAGCACTTCCAGCCGCCGGTGGCGGCCTTCACTAGCCCCTGCACGCGCCGTTGAATAGCGATAGCGTCCGCGAGATCGATCGGGCGGCAGGATTCCGGTAATCGCGCTCCCGGCTGTCCCGCGCGGCGCGCGGCAACGAGATGCTGTGCCGCCTGATCGATCTGAGCCGGTGTCAAGTTGAGCTCGCTGCTGAATTGACTCGACGCGAAACGAAAGTTTAACCTGACCGCCATGAAGGATCGACTGACCATCGCCGCCTCGCTGCCCGAGGATCTCGATCGCGCGACGCTCGTCGGCCGCGTCTGGAAGCCCGGGGGCGGACCTGTGCCCGCAGTCGTGCGTCGCGACGCCGTGTACGACATCTCCGCGCTTGCAACGACGGTGAGTACGCTCCTGGAGATGGACGATGTTGCTCAGGCGCTGCGCGAGACAAAGGCGTGGCCGAGGCTGGGTTCGCTCGAAGCGGTGCTAGTCAATTCGGCGTGGAACGCGCACGACGAAGCCACGCCGTGGTTCCTCGCGCCGTGCGACCTGCAGGCGATCAAGGCGAGCGGCGTCACCTTCGTGTCGAGCCTGCTCGAGCGCGTGATCGAAGAGCAGGCGCGCGGCGATCCGTCCAAGGCCCAAGCCGTGCGCAACGCGATGGTCGCCGTGATCGGCGAGGATCTCGCCGTGGTGCGGCCGGGCTCCGCGGAGGCGGCACGACTGAAGGAGATTCTCCTGCAGCAGGGCGCGTGGTCGCAGTATCTCGAAGTGGGGATCGGTCCCGACGCGGAGATCTTCACCAAGTCGCAGCCGATGTCCGCCGTGGGCACCGGCGTGGAGATCGGCATCCATCCGAAATCGGATTGGAACAACCCGGAGCCGGAAATCGTTCTGACCGTGAACAGCCGCGGCCAAACGGTGGGTGCAACGCTCGGCAACGACGTCAACCTGCGCGACTTCGAGGGACGCAGCGCGCTTCTCCTCGGCAAGGCGAAGGACAACAACGCTTCCTGCGCGATCGGCCCCTTCGTGCGCCTGTTCGACGAGCATTTTACGATCGACGACCTGCGCGCCTGCGAGCTCAAGATGCGTGTCGACGGGCCGGAAGGCTTCGTGCTCGAAGGGTCCAGCTCGATGGCGATGATCAGTCGCGATCCGCTCGATCTCGTCGGGCAGGCGATCGGTGCCAACCATCAGTATCCCGACGGCCTGATGCTGTTCCTCGGCACGATGTTCGCGCCGACACTAGATCGGCTGGGACCGGGTCAGGGTTTCACCCACGTCATCGGCGACATCGTCACCATTTCCACGCCGCGAATCGGAACGCTCGTGAACCGCGTCAACCGCTCGGATCGCATCGAGCCGTGGACGTTCGGCCTGCGCGCATTGATCGAAAGCCTCGCGCAGCGCAGCACGCAGTCGCGCTGATAGCGCGTCTATCGAGATGGGTTGTGGCTGCTCGAATCGGCTAGAGGAGGCTTGGTGACGGTCGATCTCAAGACGGGCACGCTTGAAACGGTGATCCGACTGCCCGGCTTCGCCCGCTGGTTGGATTTCGTCGGCCCGTACGCCTTCGTCGGCCTCTCCAAGCTGCGCGCTACTAATGCCCAGCTCGACATCGTGCTCACCGACGAGAACCCGGACCGCTCGCATGGGAAGGCGAGCGAGGCGATATAGCCGGGACTCAAAGGATGAATTGGGAGAGGTTGTCGTCCTTGGCGATGCCGGCGAGACGCTCGTCGACGTACTGCGCGTCGATGGTAATGGTCTGCCCGTCGAGCTTGGTCGCGTCGAACGACACGTCGTCGAGCAGCCGCTCCATCACGGTATACAGCCGCCGTGCGCCGATGTTCTCCTGCTTTTCGTTGACCTGATACGCGATCTCGGCGAGCCGCCGGATGCCGTCGGGCTGAAAGGACAGCTCGACGCGCTCGGTGGCGAGCAGCGCCTGATATTGGCGCGTAAGACAGGCGTCGGTCGCGGTGAGGATTTGCTCGAAGTCGGACACCGACAGCGAGGAAAGTTCGACCCGGATCGGAAAGCGGCCCTGCAACTCGGGGATCAGGTCCGAGGGCTTGGCGAAGTGGAACGCGCCGCTCGCGATGAACAGAATGTGGTCGGTCTTGATCATGCCGTACTTGGTCGCGACCGTCGTGCCTTCGACGAGCGGGAGCAAATCGCGCTGCACGCCTTGGCGCGACACGTCGGCGCCGACCATCTCCTGGCGGCTTGCGATCTTGTCCATCTCGTCGAGAAAGACGATGCCGTTCTGCTCGACATTGGCAAGCGCCTTGGCTTTCAGCTCGTCGTCGTTCACGAGCTTCGCCGCCTCCTCGTCGATCAACGCCTTCATCGCCTCGCCGACCTTCATCTTCTTCACCTTCTTCCGGCCGCCCGACATCTGCTGGAACATGCCCTGAATCTGGCTGGTGAGGTCTTCCATTCCGGGCGGCGCGAGAATCTCCATCTGCGCCGGCAATACCGAGATCTCGACGTCGACCTCTTTGTCGTCGAGCTTGCCCTCCCGCAGCATCTTGCGGAATTTCTGCCGCGTAGCGCTATCCGTGGGTTGCAGATCGTGAAATCCGACTTCGCGCGCCGGCGGAAGGAGTGCATCGAGCACGCGCTCCTCGGCACCCTCGGAGGCGCGATCGCGCACCTTGCGCGTCTCGTGCTCGCGCGTCTGCTTGATCGCGGTCTCGGCCAGATCGCGGATGATGGTGTCGACATCGCGGCCGACGTAGCCCACTTCGGTGAACTTGGTCGCTTCGACCTTGATGTACGGCGCATCGACGAGCCGCGCGTGGCGCCTCGCGATATCGGTTTTTCCGACGCCGGTCGGCCCGATCATGAGGATGTTCTTCGGCGTGATTTCCTGCCGCAAGGGTTCCGCGACCTGCTGCCGGCGCCAGCGGTTGCGCAGCGCGATCGCCACCGCGCGCTTGGCGGCGTCCTGCCCGACGATGTGCCGGTTCAGCTCGTGCACGATCTCGGACGGGGTCATGATGAAGGACATGATTCGGGGAAGGGACGCAAAAAGAAAAACGGCCGCCCACGCGGGGCGGCCGTTCTATTTTACCGCGCCGGCCGGCGCATCATCGAGTCGTTGCGCCGGCCAGCGCCACGCCGTACGCGGCGCCTAGGGCACGAAGAGCATCGCGCAATGCCCCGGCTGCGATGGAGCATCGGCGATCGCGCCGCCGCGCGGCACGCACTGACTCGGTGGAAGCGGCGCATTGTCCTCGACCTGGGCCACGAGCAGATCGAACGCCTTCTGCGCGTGCGGCTGGATGAACTCGAGCTGCGCGAACGTGTCCTTGAACGTCTCGATGTGGTTTCCGTTCTGGATCTCGTACAGGCGGTACTGCGCGGCGCGCTGCTGGTTGTTGCCCTGGCGCGACGCGTTGACCACCGCCTCGTAGGCGCGCGCACCGCGCTGGATCGGCAGCAGCGCATCCATCGTACCCGCGACCGTGATGAGCGGCTTCTTGATCTTGCCCGTCGTCGCCACGGCACCGACCTGAGCGAAGATCGACGAGTCGAGCGCGGCGCGCCTGGAATAATCGTAACCGCCGGTTCCGGTAATGTCATTGGGCCCGTCGAAGTAGGTCTGCCAGGTCGGATCGAAGCGCTTCTGCCACTGGCATTGCGTCACCTCCCAGAACTGCGCCCAGTAGAACGCCCATAGCGAGTTGGCCCCGGTGATGATGTCGGGCGGGTAGCCTGCGGCCATGATGTTCTGCGCGGCCTGGCTGGTTGGATCGAAGCCCGAACCAACGTAAGCAGGGAAGTTGCTAATCGCGGGCGGGAGGTCGATCAGGATGTTGGGACCATTCGGATCGATGAAGGTCCCTTCCCAGTCCACGCCACCGTCGAAGAGATCGGGCGCCATCTCCATCGCGCGGCGCACCTGATAGCCGCCGTTCGACGTACCCACCGCGTAGGTGCGCGTCGGATAGTGGTTCTAGGCTCCTTTCACCGCAAGGCGCGCGGCCTGGGCCGCATCGATGATGTACTGCGTCCATTGCGTGAAGGGCTTGGCGGGAGCGTCATCATAGAAGCTGACCCAGACCTGCGACGGCGGATTCAGCCGGCAGGAATCGCCGGTCGGCGGATTCAATGATGCGAAGCTCGCGACCTGGAAATTCAGCACGCCCTTGTTCTGCGAGGCGTAGGCGTAGCCCTTCTGCACCACGTAGTCGCTCCAGGAGAAATCGCCGTTGAACTCGCTGCGCGTGCCCGAGGCGCCGGCAACGACCAGATTGCCGTTCCAGTCGTCCGGCAGCCGGACGAGGAAGCGCGCCTGGCCAGTCGGATCGTCGGCGAAATAACCGCTGATCTGGAGCCCGGGCACGACCTTGGTGATCGGGGTGCGGTTCGGCGGGTTGGGCGAGATGACGTTGCGATCGGTCTGTGGCGTGAAGGCGAAGCCAGGAAGCCCCTGGATCGAATTGTTCTGGGGCGTCGTGGCCGGGTTGTTGGTGGTGAGGTCGGTGCTGACAGAGCAGGTCGCGCCGACGAGAACGCCCTCGAGCGCGGCGAGGACTTGCGCGCAGGTCGCGGCGCCGGCGGTGACGGGAAGGACGAGCGCCGCGAGGGCGAACGTAGAGATTCTGAGCAGCTTCATGGCATCTCCTGATTCGATCTTGAACAGTTGGAGTGTTTCGGGAGAACGAGCCCACGCTCCACGGCGAACGCGTGGCGAGCGTTAGACCCGATCGTCAGCCGGTTGTTCGCGGCGGCGATTGTCTTGCCGGGCGAGCAAGGACGATCCCACCGCCCCTGCAAGCGGCCAGTCGGAACGGGTCGTTTCGTCGGAATGCGCGAATCTACCGCGCGAGGAATGCCTTGATCGCGTCGCCTTGCTTGGCCACGTTGAGCACGCCGTCGAGATGACCGCCATCGCCGTCGATCACTACCACCTCCGCGGTTCCGCCCTGCGCGCGATAGCGCTCGGCTGCGCGCTGCGCCAGCTCGGGCGGGAAGAGCAAGTCGGACTTCGCAGGAATGAACAGGAGCTTTGCCTTGATCTTCTTCACCTCATCGCCGAGGCTGTACAGCTGATTCGCCTTGGCGGTGTAGATGATCGAGTTCGCGTCGGCAGAGGCTGCGCGCGCGGCGCCGGCCTTGTTGAGCGCATCTTCGATCGCGAATAGATTGCTGACGTCCGCGCCCGGGTCCTTGGCCGCGTCGGCCCATTTGTAGCCGAAGCTCTTTTCCGCCCAGCCGTTGGCGCGTGCCGTGATGGTCACGATCATCAGCGCCTGTGCCACACCCGCAGTCGGCTCCTCGCGGCCGTAGTAGTCTCCGTTGTTCCACTTCGGGTCGGTTTTTATTGGCAGCGTCCAAACGTCCAGCATCTGC
>DATKJP010000317.1:0-11736 GCA_035543635.1 Casimicrobiaceae bacterium | reverse complement strand
GGGCGCCAACGCAGCTCAAGGTGGCTGCGCAGCGCAAGCCGCCGAAGAGCATTGCAGCCGAACCCGAGGTGCGCCGCCGCGCTGCCAAGCGCTAGCGCGTTTGTCGATCGCCGTGGTGACGTCGTGAGCGAAGGCTACTCGCTGCGCGACGTCGGCAAGCTGCTCGGCCTTTCCCGTTCCATCATCGGTCGTTTGATCGAAGCCGGATTCGTGACGCCCGCGCGCGGTCGCCGGCACGAATATCGTTTCAGCTTTCAGGATCTGGTCGTCCTGCGCGCGGCGCAGGGGCTCACTGCAGCGAAAATTCCAGCGGCTCGGATATTGCGCTCGCTCAAGCGCCTGCGCGCGCAGCTCCCGGAACAGATTCCGCTCGCGGGGCTCCGCATCGAGGCGGTAGGCGATTCGGTCGTCGTGAACGAAGGCGATCGCCAGTGGCAGCCGGAGGACGGTCAGTATGTGTTCCGCTTCGAGGTCGCGGCGCCCGACGGAGGGCTCGCATTCGTCAACTCGGTCGAGCCGGCTTCAGCACCGGCGCGATCGCAATGGTTCGAGCAGGGGCAGGCGCTCGAAGCGGTCGACGCCGAGAAGGCCCTCGAGGCGTATCGGCGTGCGATTGCAGACGACGCTCGCGATCTTCGCGCGTACGTCAACCTCGGGCGGCTGCTGCACGAGCGCGGACGGATGAACGATGCGGAAGCGGTTTATCGCGACGCGATCGCGAAATGCGAGGCGGACGGAACGCTGCTGTTCAACCTCGGCGTGTTGCTCGAGGATCGCGGCCGTGCGAAAGAAGCTGCGAACGCCTATCGCGCGGCGCTCAATGCGGAGCCCACGCTGGCCGACGCGCATTTCAACCTGGCACGCTTGTGCGAGGCGCAGGGCCTGCGGCGCGAGGCGCTGCGGCACTGGAGCGCGCTTCGTAAACTCACGGGAAAGAAGTAGTTGCCGCGCATCCTCTTCATCGGCAACAGCTACACCTCACGCAACAACCTGCCGCGCCTGGTGGCCGAACTCGCGGCCGCGGCGGATCCTCCGCAACAGGTCGAGTTCGCGCTCGTATTCTCGGGTGGCGCAAGTCTCAGACGACACTGGAATGCGGGCCGGGCCCAAGAGCTTCTGCAGGCCAAGACCTGGGACTACATCGTGCTGCAGGAGCAGAGCACGCTTCCGATCAAGAATCGACAACGCTATCACGACAACGTCCGGCTTTTCGCCGGCTTGATCGCCGAGCGCGGGGCCAAGACGCTGCTCTATCTCACCTGGTCACGGCAAGCGGCGCCCGAGACGCAGGAAGCGATCACGCGAGGCGTGTATGACATTGCCCACGAGATCAACGCGCGCGTGGTTCCGGTGGGTCTGGCGTGGCACAGGGCGCTCGACGAGATCCCGGGATTGCAGCTCTACACGAGCGACGGAAGCCATCCGACGCCCGATGGCTCGTTTCTCGCCGCGTGCATGTTTCACGTCATGCTCTTCGACGGAGAACCCCACGGCGAGCTGGTGGCGGGTGCATTGAAGCTCGATTGGAGCATCGCAAGCAGGCTGCAGGCGGTCGCCTGGTCGTTTCGAACTTTCGGGGCGAGCGCTTGACCAAACCTTAGGCCGTTTCCAGCACATCCAGCGGCACAAGGCTTGGCGTTCAAGATGAGCAAGGCGACCTTCTATCACACCCCGGTGAGGATGCGGCGGAGGTTCGCGTTTCGGCGTCGCGTGACGAACATTGCGACCGACGATTCCAGCTCTCTGTGCGCGCCGCAATTCCGGCGGCGCCGTCCTCTTTCAATGCGGCGCATCGCTCTGGCTCGAATGCGAGAGCAGAACAACCACTGAGAGGTCAGGCCGCCCGCGCCGCGGGCTGCGCCTTTCGCGCCTCCGGCTCCCGAAGCGAGGTCAGCTGCGTGTCGGTGACGGTCTGCACCGCACGCCGGAATGAAAGCGGCGATTGAATGTCGTGGAACTCCTCGTGCGTTCCGCCGCTGCCGGTCACCACGATGTCTCCATAACCCAGCACGCGACCGGTCAGACTCTGGTGTACGGCGATCGCTTCGATCTTGTTGAGGAAAAGCTCGGTCGAGCGCGTGCTGAGGACGCCGACCTTCATCAGCACGCGCTTGTTGGTGACCGCGAAATCGGAGCTTTGCCGCTTGACGATCGCGCCGAGCAGGATGAGCAGGGCGATCCCGACGGGAATCCAGGCCAGGTCGTTCCATCGGTCCGTCGTGGCGAGCCATGCGACCGGGACGCAGACCACGATCAGGAACAGCACCGGCCAGCCTAGCAGCAGCCAGTACAAGCGCGTGCGATAGACGACCCGCTTGCCGGTAAGCAGATTGCTGTTGACGTAGCTCACGCTTTTTTCACCCAGGCGATGCAGTAACCGTTGGGGCTGATCGCGCCTTCGACCACCTTGCAACTGCCGGGAGGCTCGAACTGCATGCAGGTGCTGCACTTCTGGTCGCCGTTCGGTTTGTCCTGATACTTCATGGCTTCCTTCGAGACTTTCTGCGCGTGCGCGCTAGGTGCCGCGAACGCTCCGGCGCAGGCTGCGCCGCCTAGGAGCAGCGTCTTTTTCAACAGATCCCGGCGCGAGACCCTGGCGTGGTTGGACATGGATGACCTTTCTTCAATTGAATTGGCGCTGGCTACGTGGGCCTGGAGATCTGCGCCAGCGCCTGCGATGCAGGACTGATCTCTGCGGCTTCGACGGCGAAGTCGCCAAACGTGACGATGCCAACCAGCCGCTTGTCGTGATTCACGACCGGCAGGCGACGCACCTGCTTCTCGCTCATCATCTTCACCGCCTTCTCAACGCTGTCGTCGTCGAAGCACCACGCAGTGCCCGAAGACATGACCTCGCGCACCTTGGTGTCGGGACCCTTGCCCTCGGCGACTGCCCGTATTGCGATATCGCGATCGGAAATGGCGCCGATCATGCGATCGTCCTTGAGCTGATGCGTCGTGGCTTTGCTCATATCGGGTGTCCTCTGGTGACGGGTTGCGAATACGCGCTTTGGTCGGCAACCCGCTCCGGGGCCCTCGCGTCAGCGCACAGGAATCTCGATGGAACGCTGAAGATTGGACCCGCCTCGCGATGCGGCGGTTCAGTGACGCTGGTGATCGCGACGCCGGTGGGAATCGCACCGTTCGGTGTCGGTAATTTTTGCAAATCCACGCTCGCGCTTCCTCGCGCGCTGTCAGCGGAGACGCAGACGTTTCGTCAGCTCACGATCGAGGAGCCGCGTCGGAACCACCCGGGCGAGATACCACAAGGCGGTGAGCGGATAACGAGCCCTGGGACGGGGCGATTCGATGGCGCGGCAGATCGCGTCACTCACCTTTTCGACCGGGTCACCTTTCCGGATCTCCTCTTCGACGATGCCGGGAAACGCCGCGAGGGCACGGCCGTAGTCGGTGCCGGCGTAGCGCTTCTCGACGCCGAAGGCCCTGAACTTGCTCCAGATTTCGGTGCGGATCGTTCCCGGCTCGATCGCGATGACGTCGATCCCGTAGATGCATAGCTCGCGGCGTAGCCCGTCGCTGATCGCTTCGAGCGCATGCTTCGACGCCGAGTAGGCGATCGCGAAAGGAACGCTGACGCCGCCGTTGAAGGAGCTGATGTTGATGATCCGACCGCGCGGGCGCGGGGTGTCGCGCCGGGCGCCGAGCAGCGGAAGGAAGGCGCGAGTCACCGCGATCACCCCGAAGACGTTGATCTCGAAAAGCTGGCGTATTTCTTCGGGCGGTTGGTGCAGCAGCGGCCCGGTCGGCGCGATGCCGGCGTTGTTGACCAGAGCGGCGAGGCATTCGCCGCCGATCTTTGCGGCAACCGTGTCGGCCGCTTTGTCGATGCCGGGGGCGTCGGTTACGTCGAAGACAAGTGCGATGAAATCTTCTCCAAGCTCCGCGCGTATGCGGCTGGCGTCGGTTTCACTGCGCACGCTCCCGAAGACCCGATAGCCACGCCGGATGAGGGCCCGCGCCGTGGCGAAGCCGATGCCGCTCGAAACGCCGGTGATGACGACCGATTTTTTCACCCGGATTCTCCGCAATGATGGCGCGCTTCCCGCCTGGAATCTGGATCAGCGCCCCGAATCATGGCGAATCATATCGCTCGCCTTCTCGGCGATCATGATCACAGGGGCGTTGGTGTTACCCGACACGAGGCTTGGCATGATCGACGCATCGGCCACACGCAGTCCGCTCATACCGTGCACCCGCAGCTTTGGGTCGACCACGGCCATCGAATCGACGCCCATCCTGCAGGTGCCGGCCATGTGCAGTCCGCTCACCGCGCGCCGGCGTAGGAAAGCTTCGATCGATCGATCGTCCTCGCCGCTCGGCCGATAGTATTGCTTGGCGACGTAGTGCCTTATCGGCTCGGCGTCGACCATCGTCTGGATGATCCTCCATGCCTTGACGAGCAGCTCGAGATCCTCCCGCGCCGCGAAGAAGTTCGGATCGATCGCAGGATCGGCCATCGGGTCCGCGGAGGCGAGCGTTATGCGACCGCGGCTCTTCGGCCGGCAGACATGCGCGTGGATGCTGAAGCCGTGGCCCCAATGCCATTTGCGCGCGAAGTCGTCGACGATCGCGGGCACGAAGAAGCACTGCAGATCGGGCACCGCCACGCCGGGGTCGCTGCGCAGAAATCCGCCCGCTACGCCGCCGAGCCCGGCGAAATTGCCTTCGCGCCGCGTGACGTACCTGAAGAAGTCGGCAAGGACGCGAGGCAGTCCGCGCAGCGAAAGACCCATGAGCTCGGTCGAGTCGGAGCGAAACGGCGCCCAGATGTCGACGTGCTCCTGATAGTTCGCGCCGACGCCCGGAAGATCGTGCGCGACCCGGATGCCGAAGCGCTGCAGCACGTCGGTCTGACCGATCCCGGACAGAAGCAGGAGCTGAGGCGACTTGTTGGTCCCGGCGCTGACGATGACCTCGCGGCGCGCGCGAGCCCGCCGCGTCGTTCCTGCCTGGCGGTACTCGACGCCGATCGCTCGCTTTCCTTCCGTGAGAACGCGAGTAGCGTGCGCCCCGTTGAGAACCGCGAGATTGGCGCGTTCCCTGCCGGCGGAAAGATAAGCGCGCGCGGTCGTGCAGCGCTCGCCGTCGATCGTCGTGGTCTGATAGAGACCCACGCCGTCCGGTCGCGCGATGTTCAGGTCTTCGAGCCGCGGAACACCCAGAGCGGCGGCGGTTTCGAGAAATGCGAATGAGGCCTTCGTCGGGCTGCGCGGGTCGGTGACATTGAGCGGGCCGCCTCGACCGTGCAGATCGTTGTCGTGGACCTCGTTGTGCTCGGCCTTGCGAAAGTAGGGGAGTACTTCCTGATAGCTCCAGCCGGTGTTGCCGAGCGCCGCCCAGCCGTCGTAATCGCTGGCGAAGCCGCGGATGTAGATCATGCCGTTGATCGAGCTCGAGCCGCCGGTGGTTTTGCCCGCGGGCTGGTACGCGCGCCGTCCGTCGAATCCCGCTTGCGGCTCGGTTTCGAACGCCCAGTTGAGATACCGCGTCGACTCCGTGATCGCCATTCCCGCGGGCACGCGCACAGCGAGCTTGCGATCGGATGATGGACCCGCCTCCAGCAGGCACACCGATATCGACGGATCCTCACTCAGGCGCGAGGCAACGACACAGCCGGCCGAGCCGGCGCCGACAACCACGTAATCGAACTCCATCGGCTCCGGAGTTTCAGCCGACGTAGACCGGCGCCGGCTGGCTGAAATAGGCGTCGAGCATGTGATACACGAGCGCCCAGTTCTTGGAGCGTGTGCTGGTATGCGCGATACCGGGCATCACGATGAATTGCTTGTCCGGGTTCGGCAGCCTCGCGAAGAAATTGGCGAGATCCTGAAACGAGGCGATGCCGTCCCATTGTCCGCGCATGACGAGCGTCGGCACCGTGATTTTCTCGGGATCGAGCACCGGCAGGTTCGCGGACATGTCGATGTACGTGCCTGTCGGAACCGAAGAGTCGAGCGCGAGCACGGCGTCGGCGAATGCTTCGACGACCGTCTGGTCGCTGGTGTCGGGATGATCGCGCGTGAAGATGCTGCGAACGAAATCGCGATCGATCGGGCGGCGATTGCTGGCGCGATATTGCGCGAGCCGCTTCCTGCGCTCGGCGAGCGTCGGGCTGCCTTCGCCGGTCCACACCAGCGCGTCGAGCGCGAGCCGGCCAACGCGCTCGGGATGCCGCTGCGCGAACAGGCCGCCACGCAGCGACCCCGATGAGGCACCGTAGAGCAGGAGCTTCTCGCCGCCGTTCAAGCGCAAGATGTACTCGGAGGCGGCGGCGAGATCGTCGGCGCCGCAGGAGACGTCGGCGTTCACCGGCCGCGATTTGTCGGAGCGACCGTAACCCTCGCAATCGACACACCAGGTGTCGTACCCTAAGCGGGCAAACCAGTCCATGGTCGAAGCTTCAGGTTTGCCGGGAATCTGCAGGTCGAAGACGGGCGTCGCGGAAACGGAGGAGCCGTGCACGAACAGGATCGCGCCGCTGCGCGCGCTTTCAATCGCAGCGTTCTTCAGGCGCTTGCGCCAGAGGAAAAGCCTTACTCGGCTCCCCCCCACATTCTTGTAAGCCCAGTGCTCGCTGCCGGAAACCTCGGTTGGAGCGGCTCGAGCGCTCGTCTGCGCGCTGACTTCGTCGCGAAGCGATGCCGCCGCGCATCCGGCAGCGATGGCGATCAGGAAGTCCCGGCGTGAATCGGGGGATGAATTCGCTGCAGAGCTCAATGCGAATCAGCTCACTTCGAGATCTTCACCAGCGTTACGGCATGGACCAGACTGTTGGCCAGCACGAAATCGCCTTCCTTCGTCACCAAGGTGTTGCGCACGATGTTGCCGCCGCCCCGGGATCGTCCAGCTCCGGAACCAGGGGCACTCTTTGGTTACGGCCGCGGCACGATGTAAGGCGGGCTAGGCGCGAAACGATGCTCCGCCATGCGACGCACATGAGGGCGCGGATGCGCCTTTGGCGTATGCGCGAACACGGGATAGCCGTAACCGTAGCCATAACCATAATCGGCATACTCGTCGGGAGCGTTCGGCGGCTCGACCATGACTGGGCCCGAGCGGCTGTAGAGATCCCGTTCGAGCGTCGCACGCCGCTCGTCGGCAATGCGCTGCGTGGCGGCAAGGCTCAACAAGTCGCGCTCGCGTTCGAGCCGCGCTACCGCCGCGGGGTCCGCATCGCCGGCCCTCAGATCAAGCTCCTCGCCATCCTTGCACGGTACATCCGTATAGACGAGCGCGAGATGCCTGTCGAAGCACTTGTAGATCGGCGTGTTCGCAGCGTGCGCCGCCGCGACAGCAAGCAGCGAAGCGGTTAGCGCGATCAAGCTGCGTCGCAGGAGTTGAAGCGGCTGGTTGCTCATGGCTGATGGTCCTCCACGCATCCACGCGCGTGCCCGCTGAAAGCTTACTCCTACAGCGGCCGGCGAGGGTGCCAGACACTGAAGTGAACACCTGCAAGGTCTCGATGTTCCGTTCCCGTTGCAACCGTCACGCAGCGCCGGAAATCAGTCGGGCTCGTGCCTCTCAACCGGCGGCGGGGAGCGCACACCCGTCGAGTGATGCAGACCTGCCTCTCTGGGCAGCATTTCATGAATACACCGTCCTCTAAATCAATATGTTAATGCGCTAATCTCTTGTATAAGGTGAAGCTCATTATCGAAGAGCCGAGCGCGTCCAGGCTTCATCGCGAATCCTCTCCGCGCCGCTTACTCCTGCGGAAAGAAGCCGGGTCTTATCATTGCAGTCATGACCGAACGCCTGCGCCGTTTGCGCCGCAGAGAGCTTCCTCGCGACACAGCTCAGCTCGCCCCCTTTCTCATCGGCAAGATCCTTGTCCACGATCATCCGCATGGGCGCCTGAGCGGGCGCATCGTCGAGACCGAGGCGTACGTGGTCGGCGACGCGGCGGCCCACGCCTTTCGTGGCGAGACTCCGCGCAATCGTTCGCTCTTTCTCGAACGTGGACACGCCTACGTCTATTTCATTTACGGCTGCTGGTACGCGCTCAACGTTAGCGGCGAAGTGGCCGGAACTGGCGCAGGAGTGCTGCTGCGCGCGCTCGAACCGTTCGATGGAATTCCACTGATGCAGCGATGGCGCGGCACCGACCGACTGACCGACTTGGCGCGCGGCCCGGGCAGGCTCGCGACCGCGCTCGACATCGACCGGCGCTACGACGGCATCGACTTGTGTACGGATCGGCGGCTCTGGCTCGCGGTCGACGCGGCGGCCGTCCCACCGTCGCGCATCGGGCGCAGCGTGCGCATCGGCATCTCGCGCGAAATGCATCGTAAGCTGCGCTTCTTCGAGCGCGACAATAGCTTCGTGAGCGGCTCCCGGCACCTCAACGGCAATACGCCGCCGATTGTGAGTGCGCGGGGGCGCGACTAGACTTTTGGTTTCGAGGAGCTCCGATGTCGTCCAGTGAATCCGCAGCAGCACCGGCGTCCGTCCATGCGGGCAGCTATCTCTATTACCGGCACAGTCTGGCGGTGCGCGTGATGCACTGGATCAATGTCATCGCGCTGACGATTCTGTTTTTGAGCGGGCTCAACATCTTCAGTGCGCATCCAGCGCTGTATTGGGGCAAGTCCTCATATACCGGGAAGCCGCCGCTGTTTCAGATCGCCACGCGCGAAAGCGATGAGGACCACGTGGTCGGCGTCACGCGCATCTTAGGGCACGAGTTCGTCACCACCGAGGTCCTCGGCGCTGCCACGGATGCGGAAGGCGACGTCGTCGCGCGCACGTTTCCCGGGTGGCTCACGCTGCCGAGCGATCGCTGGCTCTCGATGGCGCGCCGCTGGCATTTCTTCTTCGCCTGGGTGTTCGTGATCAACGGTCTTTGCTATCTCGCGTATTCGATCGCGAGCCGGCACCTCGCTCGTGACCTCGCACCCGACGCATCCGACTGGCGCTCGATAGGACGTTCGATCGTCGACCACTTGCGCTTCAAGCATCCGACCGGCGAAGCGGCGAAGCGCTACAACGTGTTGCAGAAGCTCGCTTACCTCTCGGTGATCTTCGTCCTGCTGCCGCTGGTGATTCTGATGGGCTTCGCCATGTCGCCTTGGCTCGACACGTTGATTCCCGGGTGGGTGGATTTCTTCGGCGGCAGGCAGTCGGCTCGCACGATCCACTTCATTGTCGCCTGGCTGCTCGTCGCGTTCGTGTTGATCCACGTGTTCGAGGTCATCGTGAGCGGGTTCTGGAACCATCTGCGCTCGATGATCACCGGTCGCTATCGTGTTAATTCGGAGTTGTCGAAATGAAGACGCGGGCAGACTTGTCGCGCCGCCACTTTCTCGGACGAGCGCTGGGCGCTGCGGGAGCGCTCGTGCTCTCCGGTTGCGACGCCTTGTCGCAAACGCAATGGTTCCCCAAGCTTCTCGCTACGGGCGAAGCGCTCAACCAAGCCGCGCAGCATCTGATCGCGCCGCGCCGGGCGATGGCGCAGGAGTTCAGCGAAGCCGATCTCTCGCCGAGCTTTCGCAGCAACGGCACCGCGATGCCGGACAATCCGCAATACGCCGCGCTCGCGGCCGAAGGCTTTGCCCAATATCGCCTGGAAGTGGGCGGGCTGGTCGAGAAGCCAGTGAGCCTCTCGCTCGCGGAGTTGCGCGCGTTGCCGAGCCGCACGCAGATCACCCGTCACGACTGCGTGGAGGGCTGGAGCGCGATCGGCAAGTGGAAAGGGGCGAGGCTCGCGGCGCTTCTCGAAACCGTCCGTCCGAAGCCTGCAGCGCGCTACGTCATGTTCTACTGCGCCGATCCAATGGAGCCCAACGGCGCGAGCCCGTATTACGAGAGCATCGACATGGATGATGCCTACCATCCGCAGACGCTTCTCGCCTACGAGCTGAATGGTGCGCCTTTGCCGATTCAGAATGGTGCGCCGGTTCGCTTGCGTGTCGAGCGACAGTTGGGCTACAAGCACGCCAAATACGTGATGCGCATCGAGCTGGTCGAGAGCTTCGCGAAGGTCGCCGGAGGCAAGGGCGGGTACTGGGAGGATCAGGGTTACGAGTGGTATGCGGGAATCTAGCGTCCGGCGCCCGAAGCTGAAGAGGCGCTGACGTTCAGCTGTCAAGATTGACCGCATCGCGGCGCGTCGGCCACACTTCGCGCTTTGCCCTCCAGGCCCGACATGCCGGACGTCCGCTTCGACCGCTTCTACCGCTATCGCGAGCTGACCGATCTGCTCAAGGCGTACATCGCTGAGTATCCGCAGCTGCTCGCCCTCGAATCGATCGGGAAGAGCCACGAGGGCCGTGACATCTGGATCGTCACCGCAACGAATCGCACGACCGGACCCGCCGAAGAGAAGCCGGCGTTCTGGGTAGACGGCAACATCCATTCCACCGAAGTCGCGGCTTCGGCGGCGTGTTTGTATTTCCTGAACGAGCTCGTGCGCGGCTACGGCAAGGATGTCGACATAACACGGGCGCTCGACACGCGTGCTTTCTATCTTTGTCCGCGCATCAATCCGGACGGGGCGGAATGGGCCCTCGCCGACAAGCCCAAATGGGTCCGTTCGAGCACCCGCGCCTATCCCTACGACGAAGAAGCGATCGAAGGGCTCACGGTCGAAGACATCGACGGCGACGGCCGCATCCTGCAAATGCGCATCGTCGATGCGAATGGATTGTGGAAGTCACATCCCCAGGAGCCGCGACTCATGGTGCGGCGCGAACCGACCGAAGTTGGCGGGACCTACTACCGCCTCCTTCCGGAAGGCAGCATTGAAGGTTTTGACGGCTTCATGTTGAGGGTGAAGAGACCGAAACAGGGTATTGATCTCAATAGAAACTTTCCTGGCGGTTGGCGGCAGGAATACGAGCAGCTGGGTGCCGGTGAGTTCCCCACATCGGAGCCCGAGGTGCGGGCTGTCGTCCAATTCGTCGTGCGACGTCCGAACATCACCGGCGGCGTGGCATTCCACACCTGGGCGGGCGTTTTGTTGCGACCCTTCGACCACCTGCCCGACACCGACATGCATGCCGAGGACCTCTGGCACTATCAGAGGGTCGGCGCCAAAGGGACCGAGCTGACCGGCTACCCGAACATCTCCGTCTATCACGAGTTTCGCTATCACCCGAAGCAGGTGATCGGCGGTGCCTTCGACTGGATTTACGAGCATCTCGGGATGTTCAGCTGGGTGGTCGAAATCTGGAGCCCGATGCGCGAAGCTGGAATCGAGAAGTATCTGTACATCGACTGGTTTCGCGATCACCCGATCGAGGACGATCTCAAGATCTTCCGCTGGAGCGAAGAGAAGCTTGGCGGAGCGGCGCACGTCCCCTGGAAGCCCTTCGATCATCCGCAGCTCGGACGCGTCGAGATCGGCGGCTGGAACCGGTTCCACGCCTTCGGCAATCCACCGCTGGGATTGCTCGAGCGCGAGCTCGAACGCTTTCCGAAGTGGCTGCTGTGGCAGGCGCTGCTATCGCCGAAGCTCGAACTCGTCAACGCCGACGCGCAGGCAATAGGCGAGGGCAGCTGGCGCATCCGGCTCGTCGTACAGAACACCGGGTGGCTCCCGAGCTACGTGAGCAAGCGCGCGCTCGAGCGCAAGGTCGTGCGCGGGGTCATCGCGGAGATCGCGGTTCCCGCCGGCACGGAGCTCGTCTCCGGGCGACGTCGCGAGGACCTCGGGCAACTCGAAGGGAAGGCCTACAAGCACACCGGCATTTCATTCTGGCCGGATTATCATGTGAC
>DATKJP010000316.1:0-3695 GCA_035543635.1 Casimicrobiaceae bacterium | reverse complement strand
GTCGTGAACTTTGTCGCCGAGTACGCGTTTGCGCCGCGCTGGACACTCTTTGGGCAGCTCAACAACGCGTTCGACAAGCGCTACGAGCTGGCCGCGGACTACAACACCGCGCACGCGAATGTTTTCGGCGGCGTGCGTTTCCGGTATTGAGCGATGCTCGGTGTCGTCGCTCGGCTCGCCATTACGCTCTTCTTCGCAAGCGCGAGCGCTGCACTCGCGGCGCCGGTGGCGGTCACCGACGCGGCGGGTACGCGTATCGCGCTCGCCGCGCCAGCGCATCGCATCGTCAGTCTCGCGCCGCACGCGACCGAGCTCCTGTTCGCGGCGGGCGCCGGGAGTCGCGTGGTCGGCGTGCTCTCGCCCGCCGACTGGCCTCCGGAAGCGGCGCGTCTGCCGCGAGTCGGCGACGCCCGCTCGCTCGACCTCGAACATATCGTCGCGCTCAAGCCCGATCTCGCGGTGGCCTGGCCATATCTCGCGCCGGCACAGATCGAGCGACTGCGCGCGCTCGGTGTCCCCATCTACATCAGCGATCCGCATACGCCGGAGGCGATCGCCGAGGACATCGAGCGGCTCGGCGCATTAGCAGGCACCGCCGACGCGGCCGAAGCGCGCGCGGCAGCGTTTCGCGCGAAGCTCTCGGCGTTGTTCGCAACACCGCGAGACGGAAGCAAACTGCCCGTGTTCTACGAGATCTGGAACCACCCGCTCTATACGATCGGAGGGAAGCATCTCATCACTGCCGCGCTCGAGCTCTGCGGCGGCAGCAATGTCTTCGCCTGGCTCGCGCTTCCCGCGCCTCAGGTCAGCGTCGAGGCGGTGCTCGCCGCCGCACCCGACGCGATCATCGCTGGAACTGACGACGCGTTCCGTCCACCATGGTTGGACGAATGGAAGCGGTGGCGGGAGCTGCCCGCTGTTCTCTACGGCAATCTATTCGTGGTCGACGCCAATCTGCTGCACCGCGCAGGTCCTCGCTTCGCCGACGGCGTGGCGCAGCTCTGTGCCGCGCTCGACCAGGCACGAGCGAATCTGCATCGCTGAGCCTGCTAAAATCACGCCTTTTTCGCGAGCGAGCCATGAGCGAACCGACACCCGCTGCTGCGCCGACCGAGGAAGCGAAAGAAGCGAAGAAGCGCCTGCGAGAGAAGGTGGAGAAGCTCCTCGCGAAGGATGCCTGCAAGAGCGCGGGCAGCATCGTGCTGAACGGGCGCACGCTGAAGTACCGCGCCGAAGCTGCGTTCGTCCCGGTGGCCGCCGGCGGGCTCGACGAAAAGCGAGGCGAGCCGGAGGCCGCGGTGTTCACGACCTCCTATCTTCTCGATGACGCGCAGGCGACCAAGCGCCCCGTGTGCTTCGTCTTCAACGGCGGACCGGGATCGGCATCGATCTGGCTGCATCTCGGTGCGCTGGGCCCGAAGCGGGTTGCCATTCGCGAGGACGGCACGATGCCCGAGCCGCCGTACACGGTGGTCGACAACGCCGATTCGTGGTTCGAGCACTTCGACCTCGTCTTCGTCGATCCACCCCATACTGGGTATTCGATCACGGTCAGCGAAGAGGCACGCAAGAAGATGCTGAGCGTCGACGGCGACGTCGATGCGCTCGCCGAATGCATTCGCGCCTGGCTCGTGCGGCACCGCCGCTGGGGCTCCGCGCTCTACCTCGCCGGCGAGAGCTACGGCACGACGCGCGTGGCGGCGCTCTCGGACAAGCTGCAGCAGCTCGGCGTCGCGCTCTCCGGGCTCGTGCTCGTTTCCTGCGCCATGGACCTGCAGAGCATCGTCTTCTCGCCGCGCAACGATCTGCCGTACGCTCTGTTCCTGCCGGGATTCGCCTGCGTCGCGCAGTATCACGGCAAATTGTCCGGGGCGATCGGCGAGTCGCCCGCGGCGTCGCGAGCGGCTGCGGAGAACTTCGTGAACGAGGATTATGTCGCCGCACTGCACGCCGGCGCACGCTTGTCGAACGGGACGCGGCGCAAGATCGTCAAGCGCGTGGCCGAGCTGACCGGGCTACCTGCCGCGCTGGTGGAAGAGAAGAATCTCCGCATCAGCGATCAGACTTTCTTCTTCGATCTGCTGCGCGACCGCGGCCAGATCGTCGGCCGCCTCGAAGCGCGCGTAACAGGCCCGATGGCCGCGAGCCGCACGCGAGAGTGGGAATTCGATCCGGGCATCGAGGCGATTGCCGCCCCATACACGATGGCGGCGCACGCCTACATGAGCGAGCAGCTCGGCGTCGACATTCCCGAGCGCTACGAGGTCCTCAACATGGAGGCGCACAAGGCGTGGAACTGGAACCGGGGCGAGGAGAAGGGCAACGGCTTCGCGTCCACGAGCAACGATCTTTCGCGCGCGCTGCGGCGCAACCCGCACCTGAGAGTGCTGGTCGCCAGCGGGCATTACGATCTCGGTACGCCGTACAGCGCAACCGACTGGTCGCTCGCGCAGCTCGACGTGCCGGCGGAAGTCATGAGTCGCGTGCAGCACCACTACTACGACGCCGGGCACATGATGTACACGCGCGAGACGGACATGCGCAAGCTCAAGCGCGACGTCGCGACCTGGCTCGCGGGCTAGATCACGAAGATGCTGCGCCCATCCTCGCGCAGACTCCTGAGCGGTACACCGTAGAGCGCCGAGAGGCGTTCGCTCGTCAGCAACTCTTCGGCGGGACCCGTGTTCGCCATTCCGCGATCGAGCAGCAGCACGTGGTCGCAGTAGCGCGCGGCGAGATTGACGTCGTGCAGCGCCATGATCATGGCACGACCCTCGCTTCGCACGAGCCCTGCAAGGCTATCGAGGACCGCGACCTGGTGTGCGAGATCGAGATGGCTCGAGGGCTCGTCGAGAAGAAAAAGGCGGGGCTCCTGCGCCAGCACCGCGGCGAGAGTTATTCGCCGTCGCTCGCCGCCGGAAAGCGTGCGTACGTCGCGCGTCTCGGCGTCCGCCATGTCCACCGCGGCGAGCGCCCCGCGCGCGATGCGGAGATCCTCGGCGCCCTCCCATTGCCAGCGCCCGAGATGCGGATGGCGTCCCACGAGTGCCGTCTCGAGGGCAGTGGCGGGAAACGGATCGCTGTCATCCTGCGGCAATAGCGCGCGCAGGCGCGCGAGCTCACGCGGGGTGAAGCTCGACAAGGCGCGCCCTTCGATCTCGACAACGCCAGCGCTTGCAGAGCGCAATCCGCCGAGCGTCGCGAGCAGTGTCGTCTTGCCTGCGCCGTTGCGCCCCAGTATCGCCCAGCATTGTCCCGTCTCGACGGTGAAATCGAGTGCGGTGCAGATGTTGATGCCCGCGATCTTCACATCGAGCGCGCGCACGGCAAGGATCGGCGTGGCTGTCACCGCGTTTTCTCGCGCGCGAGAAGCACCAGAAACAGCGGGACGCCGATGATCGCGGTTATCACACCCACTGGAAGCTGCGCCGGCGCCGCTATCTCGCGCGCCAGCGTGTCGGCGACGAGGAGCAGCACGCCGCCGCCCAGCGTGGAGGCAGGCAGCACGACACGCTGATCGTTGCCGAGCACGAGGCGGACTGCCTGGGGCACGATCAGTCCGACGAAGCCGATTGCGCCCGCCACTGTGACAGCAATTGCGGTCAGAAGCGCCGACAACGCGAAGAGCAGCCATGGCAGCCGCGCGATGTCGACTCCGACCGCCGCGGCGAGCATCTCGCCGCGCGAAAGAGCGT
>DATKJP010000315.1:0-1537 GCA_035543635.1 Casimicrobiaceae bacterium | reverse complement strand
GACCAGTTCGCCAATCCCGACAATCCGCTCTCGCATTACAAGGGCACCGGACCCGAGATCTGGCGCGACACCGAAGGACGTATCACGCACTTCGTATCGAGCATGGGCACGACCGGCACCATCATGGGCGCAGGAAAATTTCTGAAGGAAAAGAATCCGGCGATCGCGATCATCGGCTGCCAGCCTTCGGAGGGCTCGCAGATTCCCGGCATCCGCAAGTGGCCCGAAGCGTATCTACCGAAGATCTACGATGCCAAGCGCGTCGATCGACTCGAATACGTGTCGCAGGCCGACGCCGAGGATATGGCGCGGCGGCTCGCAGCCGAGGAGGGCATCTTCGCCGGGATCTCCTCGGGCGGCGCCTGCGCCGTTGCGCTGCGCATCGCGCGCGAAGTCGAGAACGCGACGATCGTGTTCATCGTCTGCGATAGGGGCGACCGCTACCTGTCCATCGGCGTGTTCCCCGGTTGATGACCCCGACGCTCGTCTTCGACATCGAAACGGTGCCCGACGTGGCGGGGCTGCGCCGCGTATACGCGCTGCCGGCGAGCCTCACCGACGCGGACGTGCTCGACTCGGCGCTGCAGCAGCGCCGAGCAGCGTCCGGCGGCAGCGACTTCCTGCCACCCCAGTTCCAGCGCATCATCGCCATCGCGTGCGCGCTGCGTGAAGAGAGCGGACTGCGCATCGCATCGGTTGGGACGGTCGCTGATCCCGAGCCGGAGCTGATCCGGCGCTTCTTCGATCTCATCGACAAGCACACGCCGCAGCTCGTGTCGTGGAACGGCGGCGGCTTCGATCTGCCGGTGCTCAATCATCGCGCGCTGATCCACGGCCTGACCGCATCGAGATTCTGGGAGTGGGGCGACGAGGATCGCGACTTCAGGTACAACAGCTACCTCAATCGCTATCACACGCGCCATCTCGATCTGATGGACGTGCTCGCCATGTTCCAGTCGCGTAACAATGCCGGCCTCGATGCGATGTCGCGGCTCTCGGGCTTTCCCGGAAAGCTTGGGTTCGACGGCTCGGAGGTGCGCGCCGCCTTCGACGCCGGGCGCATCGAGGAGATCCGTCGCTACTGCGAAACCGACGCGCTCAACACCTATCTGCTCTATCTTCGCTTTCAGCTGCTGCGCGGCTGCTGCACGCAAGCGCAATACGAGGGCGAAGTCATGCTCGCGCGCGAAAGGATCGCCGCGTCGAAGGAACCGCACTGGCGAGAGTTTCTGGCGGCGTGGGACGCGAAGGGCTGAAGCGCTCTACCCGCAAGACACCGGAGAGCAAGCCGAGCGACCGGAGCTCCCGCTGTCTTGCGCCTAGTGGTGTTCAGGTCCTGATGATAGGCAGCGCTGCGAAGCGGCCGCCCAGCGGCCCCGAGGACGGCACGCCCCACCAGCGATCCAGCACGGTGGCGTAGATGCTGCGAAAGTCGATCGCGTAGGCAGGATTGCCGTCGCCGGAGAGGCGATCGAGGCGAGGCTGTTCGCCGTACAGCCCACCCGCGATTCGCCCGCCCATCGCGAAATGAACGCTC
>DATKJP010000314.1:0-14588 GCA_035543635.1 Casimicrobiaceae bacterium | reverse complement strand
CTCTCATTACGCGCTCGCGATGTTCCGGCGCTACTGGAGCGAAGCCGGCGGGAGCTTCGCGGGCGGAGTGCGCGACGGGCGCGTGCCTGCAGCGGCGAAACCGCTTACCACGCTGCAATCACCACCGCTCTACGACGTGGTGCGCGACATCAACAAGCTGTCCAATAACGTCATGGCGCGGCAGCTCTTTCTCACCCTCGCGACGAGCGAATATCCGCCCCCAGCCACTACCGCGCACGCTTCAGCAGCGGTTCGCCGGTGGCTCGGCACCCACAAGCTCGCCTTTCCCGAGCTCGTGCTCGACAATGGTTCCGGCCTGTCGCGACACGAGCGCATCTCGGCGCGCAGCATGGCGCAGCTGCTCATCGCGGCCGACGCGAGCAAGGTGCGCTCCGATTATGTCAGCTCGCTCGCCGTGGCCGCCACCGACGGCACGGTACGCAGGCGTTTCCAGGACGAGCAGATCGCCGATCAGGCCTTCCTCAAGACCGGCTCGCTCGAAGCCGTGCGCGCGCTCGCCGGCTACGTGCTCGGTCCCACCGGGCGGCGCTTCGTCGTGGCGTGCTTCGTGAATCATCCCAATGCCGCCGGCTCGCAGCAGGCGCTCGATCTTCTGGTCGAGCACGTCTATGCCATTGCCGCGGGAGCGACGACGCGGTGAGCGCCTTGCTCCTGCTCGACGAGCTTGCCGAGGCGCGGATCGAGGAGGCAATCGCGGCCGGCGCGTTCGACGACCTGCCGGGTGCCGGGCGTCCGCTCGAACTGGACGAGGATCGTTTCGTGCCGGAAGAGCTTCGCGCCGCTTACCGTGTCCTCAAGCGCGCGGGCTTCGTGCCACCGGAAGTCGAGGCGCGCAAGGAGATATCGTCGCTCGTCACGCTGATCGGCACCCTCGACGAGGGACCCGAGCGGCGGCATGCGCTGGCCAAGCTCGCGTTCATTCAGGCGCGGCTGGACGTCCGCGGCAGCGGGCTCGGTCGGATGCGGCGCAGGCGCGCCGCGTGGTGAGGCCCGCGCTGCGTCTCCCAACGTCCTACATCCCGGGCACCGGCTTGCTTTCATTGAACAGCATGTAGCCGCGTACCAGGCGGTAGAGCACCCAGATGGTCGTCGCCACCCAGATCGCATAGCCAATGATGATGCCGATGATGATGAGTGCGAGCAGCACGAAGATGATCGCGCCGATGATGCCCCACAGCAGCGAGAACCAGAACGTGCGGATCAGCCAGCGATAGTGCGACGCGAGCCAGGTGCCGGTCGCCTCGCCCCGCTTCACGTACGCCATGATGATGCCGGCGATGCCGGCGAGCCCGCCGAGCGGTGCGATCAGCGGAAAGCCGGAAGACGCGAGGCCGACCACTGCGGCCACGCCAAACAGCGCGTAGACGATCAGCGTCATGGTGATCAGTGACTGCGGCGGAACCGGAAGCGGTGCTTGAGTGTCACTCATGGCAGGAACCTCCCCGTCGTTGGTGTTCTTCCAGCGGCGGTATAATACGCCACGCGGTAGGCCCATCCGCTCAAATACGAACACAAGCTAAGCGCGAAATGAGGTCGGCCTTGCCGCTTTCCCCAAGGAGATGGACATGACTGCCGCAAGATTCGAGCGCAGCCGCGATGCGCTGGTCAAGGATTTCGCCGACGTTCTCAACGAAGCCGACACTCTGCTCAAGCAGGCGGCCAAGGAGTCGGGCGAGAAGGCGACCGACCTGCGGGCGCAGGTCGAAGCCAAGCTCCGCACCGCCAAGCTGAAGCTCCAGGACATGCAGGACGACGCGGTTGATCGCGCCAAGGCGGCGGCGCGCGCGACCGACGAATACGTTCACGACAATCCGTGGCAGGCGATTGGCATCGGCGCCGCGATCGGTTTTCTGGTCGGCCTGGTAGTGAGCCGTCGCTAGAGTTCCTGCGGGCTGACGCCCGGAGCGAACCCATCGATGGCTGACCAAGCGGAGCAGCGCCCTGGCGGCGGCATTTCCGGCGCGCTGTCGCAGCTCGCCGCGAGTCTGATTGCGCTGCTGCACACGCGCTTCGAGCTCGCGACCCTCGAATTCGAGGAAGAGCGCGAGCGCGCGAAGGACATGCTGATACTCACCGTGATCGCCACGGTGTTCTTCTCCTTTGCGCTGATCGTGGCCTCGGTTCTGGTCGTGTTCTGGTTCTGGGACACGCACCCGGTGGCGGCACTCTCCGGCGTACTGCTCGTCTATCTGGCGATCGGGATCGTAGCGCTCGTCGTGCTGCAGCGCAGGCGCGAAACGCGGCCGTTCGCGGCGACTCTGGCCGAGCTGGAAAAGGACATCCACTCGCTGCGAGGCCGGAGATGAGCCGACGGCTCGAGGACCTCGGGCAGCGCAAAGACCTGCTCGTCGCCCGATTGCAGTTGCGGCGCATGGAGCTCACGCTGCACGCAGGCGAGTTGCGCGATAGCCTGCGGCCGAAGAACCTGATCGGGGGATCGATCGCGCAGCCCGCCGCAGTGATCGCATTGCTCGAGACGGTGGCGCCGCTTTTCGGTTTGCGCCGCCTCGCGCGCTGGGCGCGAGTGGCTGCAGTCGCGTTCGTCGCGTTTCGCATCGTGCGCAACTGGCGAGGCAGCTCCAGCCCGCCGCCGGAACCGCCGATCGAAGCACCCTCGCCGTAGCCCCGCCCCTCGCGCTAAAGCCCCAAGTCCTTCCACAGAGCGTCGACGCGACGCTTCACCGCTTCGTTCATCGCGATCGGCCGGCCCCAGGTACGCGCCGTCTCGCCAGGCCACTTGCTCGTCGCGTCGATGCCCATCTTGCTGCCCAGCCCCGCCACGGGCGAGGCGAAATCGAGATAATCGATCGGCGTGTTCTCCACGATCAGCACGTCGCGCGCCGCGTCGACCCGCGTCGAGAGCGCCCACACGACCTCCTTCCAGTCGCGCACGTTGACGTCGTCGTCGGTGACGATGATGAGCTTGGTGTACATGAACTGCTTCAGGAAGCTCCACACGCCGAACATCACGCGCTTGGCGTGACCCGGATACTGTTTCCTCATGCTCGCCACGGCCACGCGATAAGAGCAGCCTTCGGGCGGCAGGTAGAAATCCGCGATTTCCGGAAACTGCTTCTGTAGCAGCGGCACGAACACTTCGTTCAAGGCCACGCCCAGCACCGCGGGTTCGTCGGGGGGCTTGCCGGTGTAGGTCGAGTGATAAATCGGCTCGCGGCGCATGGTGATCCGCTCAAGCGTTAGCACGGGAAAGCGCTCGACGTCGTTGTAGTAGCCGGTGTGATCGCCGAACGGCCCTTCGAGAGCGGTCTCGTATCCGCTCGGATCGTCGGCGTCCGGACGGATGAAGCCTTCGAGCACGATCTCGGCGGAAGCGGGCACTTGCAAATCGTGCGTGACGCATTTGACGATCTCGGTGCGCGCTCCGCGTAGCAGCCCGGCGAACTGATATTCCGACAGCGTGTCCGGCACGGGAGTAACCGCGCCCAATATCGTCGCCGGATCGGCGCCGAGCGCCACCGCGACGGGAAACGGCTCGCCCGGGCTGCTAAGGGCGTGATCGCGAAAATCGAGCGCGCCGCCGCGATGGGGCAGCCAACGCATGATCAGCTTGCGGGGCGCGAGTCGCTGCTGACGATAGATGCCGAGATTTTGCCGTGTCTTGTTCGGCCCGCGCGTGACCGTGAGCCCCCAGGTCACCAGCGGCGCCACGTCCTCCGGCCAGCAGGTTTGCAGCGGGAGTCGGTCGAGGTCGACTTCGTCGCCCTGCCACACGATTTCCTGGCACGGGGCGGACGAGCGTTCTTTCGGCGCCATGTGCAGCACCTGCATGAACACCGGACGTGTGTTGCGCCATGCGTCGACGAGTCCTTTGGGTGGCTCGGGCTCCCTGAGGAAGGCAAGCAGCTGCCCCACTTCGCGAAGTGCCTCGACCGAATCCTGGCCCATCCCCAGCGCCACGCGCTCCGGCGTGCCGAAGAGATTGCCGAGCACCGGCATGCGCGATCGCCCTTCGGAGCCATCGAAGCCCTTCGGCTTCTCGAACAGAAGCGCGGGGCCGCCGGCCTTGAGCACGCGATCACAGATTTCGGTCATCTCGAGGCGCGGATCGGTCTCCACGCCGATGCGCTTCAATTGGCCGCGTATTTCGAGCTGCGAGAGAAAATCACGAAGGTCGGAATATTTCATGCCGGTTCGAGCGCGCAGCGGGCGGGGCGCGGGCATCTTAACTCATGGCCCTTGGGGACCGCGCATGAGTGCCGCAAAGCACAGAAACGGCGCGAAAAAAGGGGATTTGTCGGGGCTCGGCGACAGTCGCCGTGGTATCGATGCCACAGCGCGCTCCCGACGCCGTATTATGCACAGCCACGGCTGGACCGGGCAGCATGCCAGCCGCTATGCTGGATTCATGGGCTCCTGCGGGAGCCCGCATCGCCAAGGAGCCAAGTCGCTTGCTTGATCGTGCGGCCGCGCTGAGGGCCGGAGTGGGTTTGTTCGCGCTGTCATGGGCGGCGATTACCTTTGCGGTGACGGGGGCCGGCACGTCTTCCGCCTCGGCGGGTACGCCGGGAGTAACCCCGACGGCGAGCCAGGTCCCATCGATCCAGATCCTCGACGCGCAGACCGGCCTCGCCGGAACCTGCGGCGGCAGCGCATTCGATGTGAGCACTTTCATCAACATCGGCACGTCGGCGTCGGCCGATGTGCGCCTGAGCGCGCCCGGCGTGGGCACCATCGAAGAGTTCACCGATGAGACGGGCAAGAACATCGGCCCCTACAACGCCAATTACCCGACGTTCCACATTCTGAGCTTCGGCGGCGGCCTGGCACCGAACACGCCGATCACCCTGACCATCACGACGTACACGGGGCCGGGACTTACGGGTAGCGTGACTTTTACGAGTGGCGTGACCTTCAACTGCACGACCGGCGCGATCATCCTCGCCCCCGCCGGAACCAGCGTCGTAGGACACGAAATCCCGGCGCTCTCGACCGGGATGCTGCTCGCGCTGATCGGGCTGTCCGGAATGCTTGGCGCAGCCGCGCTTCGTCGTCGCGGCCGCGACGCCGATCAGGTTTAGCCGCCTCCGGGGGCGCGCGAATCGCTCCCACCAGCTTAGATCGTCCAGCGCGGCCACGCGCTGAAACGAAATCCAAAGTCGGCGACGATTCCGGCGAAGACCGCCAGGCCCAGCCAATGATTGCCGAGGAACGCGCGAAAGCAGGCTGCGCGCTCGCGACGGCGGATCAGCCAGAAATGCCAAAGCGCGATCACTGCTGCGGCGAGCACGCCGAAGTGGAACAGCGCTCCAAGCGAGTAGACGCTTCCCACCCAGCTCAACCCCGCAAGATAGACCACGTAGCACAGCATCACTGCCAGCACGTCGAAGCGACCAAAGGCGATCGCCGAGGTCCGCAGTCCGAGCTTCATATCGTCGTTCCGATCGACCATGGCGTATTCGGTGTCGTAGGCGACGACCCAGAAGACATTGGCGACGAAAAGCGTCCAGCCCGCCCGCGGCACGCTGCCGTACGTTGCAGCGTAGGCCATCGGAATGCCGAACGAGAAAGCGATGCCGAGAAAGGCCTGCGGCAGAACGAAGAAACGCTTGAAGAAGGGATAGGCGATCGTTATAGCCAGCCCGACCGCAGCGAGCGCTATGGCGAAGGCGTTGAACCGCAGCACCAGAAGGAAGGCGCACAGCGCCATCGCACCGCCGACGACGAGCGCCTCCCACGGCTCGATCTCCCGCTTCGCGAGCGGTCGGTTCGCGGTGCGCTCAACATGGGCATCGAAGTCGCGATCCGCGTAGTCGTTGATCGCGCATCCGGCTGAGCGCATCAGGAGCGTGCCCAGCACGAAGATGCCGACGACGATCCACGACGGCGAGCCGTAGCTCGCGAACCACAGCGCGGAGAGTGTGGGCCATAACAGCAGCAGCGTCCCGATCGGCTTGTCGAGGCGGATGAGCCGCTCGTAGGCGTCCAGCCTCTGCGCGATCTTCTGCCAACTCATGCTCCCCTCACCCGCCTGTGGGCTCGCTCGGGCTCCCTCTCCCTGCGCCGCTAGGAGTAGGGAGGTTGAGGGGTAATGCCAGCTGCTTGCGCAACTCGCGGCGCGCGATCTCGGAGAGCAGCACCTGCGGCAACGGATATTTCAGGTGCAATCGCAATTCGGACTTGAGGCGCGCGTTGCAGAGCCGCCGCGATTCACTCATGAACGATAAGATTTGCGGCGCAATGCGCGCCTCGGCTTCTTGCCGGGAGACGCGCGGCGCGCGCGGCAGGCGAAACGCATCGGCCACCGCGTCGAACCATTCACCCATGGTGAGCTCCGAATCGTCGCTGACGTTGTACGCGCGGTTCGGCTTGCCGCGGAACGCCGCGACGACGGCCGCGTGCGCAAGGTCGTCGGCGTGGATGTGATTGGTGAAGACATCCTCTTCCGCGCGCAAAACGGGTGTGGCCTGCTTGAGACGCTCGAGCGGCAACCGGGTGTCGGCGTAGATGCCCGGCGCACGCAGGATCGCGAGCTTCACCGCGTAGCGCCTGGCCCAGCGGCGCAGCCGGTCCTCGGCCGCGATGCGCCGCCGCGCGCGCGGCGTGTGGCCGTGCCGCGGCCGCGCCTCGGTAATGCGCGCGCCTGCGCAGTCGCCGTAGACACCGCTGGTGCTGATGTAGACGAAGTGCTGCGGTATAATCCGCGCCTTTGTCAGCGCGGCGATGAGGCGCGCGGTGCGCAAGTCGTCGCGTCCTTCGCCTGGCGGCGGCGCGAAATGCAGCACCGCGAAGGGCGCGGCGCGCAGGCGCTCGAGGCTGCGTCCGCGATCGAGATCGCCGAGGATCGGCACGATGCCGCGTTGCCTCAATTTCGGAACATCTTCCGGCCGCCGCGTGAGACCGTAGAGGCGCACCCTTCCACGCAGCAGTCCTGCGGTGCGCAAGGCGATGTCGCCGCAGCCGATCAGCAGGACACGGATCATTTTTGCAGTTTTGTAATCTCGCGCGAGCGCGCCAGACAATGCCGTTCGACATTACCATAAAACCCAGCGGGCACAGCTTCGCCTGCGATGACGGCGAAACGGTGCTTGCCGCCGCGATGCGCGCCGACTTGATGATTCCCTACGGCTGCCGCAACGGTGCCTGCGGAACCTGCAAGGGAAAGATCCTCGAGGGAGAAGTCGATTACGGTGCATACCAGCGCGCGACTCTCACCGAGCAGGACAAGGCGCAGGGGCTCGCGCTCCTTTGCGTGGCGAAGCCGAAATCGCCGCTCGCGATCCAAGTGCGCGAAGTGCGTCGCGCCGGCGACATCCAGATCCGCAAGCTTCCTTGCCGCATCGAGAAGATCGAGAAGGTCGCCGGCGATGTTGCGATCGTCTCGCTCAAGCTCCCCGCGAACGAGCGGCTGCAGTACCTCGCGGGGCAATACATCGATCTGCTGCTGCGCGACGGACGCCGGCGCAGCTTCTCCATCGCGACTGCGCCGGAGAACGATGCGCTGCTCGATTTGCACATCCGCCACGTTCCGGGCGGATACTTCAGCGCGCAGCTCTTCAACGAGTACAAGGGCCGCGAGATCCTGCGCTTCGAGGGTCCGTACGGCATGTTCTATCTGCGCGAGGATTCCGACAAGCCTGCAATCTTCGTGGCGGGCAGCACCGGCTTTGCGCCGATCAAGGCGGTGATCGAGCATGCCTTCCATCACGACGTAACCCGCGAGATGGTGCTCTACTGGGGCGTGCGGGCCCGTGACGATCTCTATTTGCCGAAGCTGCCTGCAGAATGGCAGGCGGAGCACAAGAACTTCAGCTTCATCCCGGTGCTCTCCGATCCGCTCGCGCAAGACGAGTGGCGCGGCCGCACGGGACTCGTCCACAGGGCCGTCATGACCGACTTCCCCGATCTCTCCGGGTATCAGGTCTATGCCTGCGGCGGGCCTGGAATGATCGACGCCGCGAAGAGCGAGTTCACGGCCTCCGGCAGGCTTCCCGAGAACGAGTTCTACGCCGACTCGTTCACTTACGCGGCGGTAACGGAGCAGCCGGCGTAGGCGGCTTTGCGTCTCCCTCGCTTGGGGCGACGATTCCCGCGAGCCCGGCAGGCGTCTGCGCGGCGGCCACCTGCTCGCGCAGCTGCCGTTCCAGTTCGTCGAGCCGCTTTTCGTCGACGCGCTCTCGCAACGAGCAAGCCGCCGCCACCACCCGCCTGTTGATGTCCGGATCGAAGTGATAAAGGTCGGTGTAGCGGTCGAGGTTGTGCGTGATCTCGCGTTCGCTCTGCAGATCCGTGACCGTCACGTTCGGCAACCGGCGCGTTGCCTCGAAGACGTATCGCTTGAACGCCAAGGTCACCTCGAGCTGATCGCGCTGCGCGAAGTCGAGCCAGACCAGAATCGAATACGGTGGCCAGACGAGGTCGAACTCGGTCTGCGGATGCGCCGCGAAGAGCGGCAGCAGGTTGTGCTCGAAGCTCGCGCGCATACCCTCCAGCGTGCGCTGCGGCTGCTGGTAGCGCGTGTTGAGATGCGCAAGATCAAGCCCGCGAAGGACCTCGTCGCGCCCGAAGCGCTTTACATTGCCCCAGAACCACGCTGCGTTCGGGTCCGAGGTGAATTTTTCGCTCGTGTCGTGGGCGACGATGCGCAACGACTTGGCAAGCACGTCCCAGGAAAGCAGATACGGTAGATCGTTGAACGGATTCCGGTCGTAGAGATATCTCGGCAACGGACCGGCGACGTCGTAGCGTTCTTCGACGCCGCCGGCGAATGCGTTGAAGTCGAACACCGAGATTACGCGCTTCACGGGGCGGCTCGCCAGCGCGGTTTCGAGCATCAGTCGCTGCTCGGACGCGCTCATCGCCGGCATGGAAAGATTGACGGCCGTACCGCCACAGGCCTTCGCCACAACGTCGTTGGGTGTGCTCTCCATGATCGAAGAGCCACTCACGACCGTGTCGTAGACCTGGTTCTTGGCCAGTCCGGGATTGATGTAGCGATGATGCAGGAAATAGAAGCGTGGCGGATAACGTGACGCAAGGTGGTACTGCTGGAACGGGTCGACCCACCACACGAAGCTCGCGCAGGCAACGAGCAGGCCCAGCGTCGCGGCGAGCACGGCGGTAAACCACCGACGCGCGCGTGGGCGCGGCGGGCTGATGCCTGATGCGTTCGCTGCCATCAGAAGTTGAAATAGATGAAGGGCGCAACCTTCCCGAGCTGCAGGACCGAGGCGAGCAGACCCAGCGTCACGGCGAGCGCACTCGGCCAGGCCGGGTGAAACTCGCGCACCATGACATTGGAGTTGCGCCGCAGGGCGGTAACAACAAGACCGGCAAGGAGGATCGCGGCGATCCACAGCGCGGAGCTCTGCGCGTCAGGCTTGAGGGCCGCAGCGAGTTCCACAAGCCAGCTCTGCCCTGCAGCGCTCGTGGCCGTCATGCCGGCCATCGCGCCGAGCATGCTCGCGGCGGCGGCGAGCGACGGCGCACGGAAGAAGACCCAGGCGAGCATCACGAACAGAAAAGTGACGCCCCAGGCGATCGGCCGCGGCAGCGTGAGGCCGGTGCGCTCCCAGCCGCGATAGCACACAAGTGCCACGCCATGCAGCGCGCCCCAGAGGACGAAGGTCCACGCCGCGCCATGCCACAAGCCTCCGAGGACGAAAGTGGTCATCACCGCAAGCGCGGTTCGCCACGCGCCATGACGGTTGCCGCCGAGCGGGATGTAAAGGTATTCGCGCAGAAAGCGCGACAGTGTCATATGCCAGCGCTGCCAGAACTCGCGGATGTTGGTGGCGTGATACGGCGAATTGAAGTTGAGTGGCAGCTCGATGTTGAACATCCGCGCAGCGCCGAGCGCCATGTCGGTGTAGCCGCTGAAATCGAAGTAGATCTGCAGCGTGTAGGCGAGCACCGCGAGCCAGGCGCCGAGGGTCGAGAGTGCGGCAGGATGCGCGAAGCCTGCCTCAGCGAGCGGCGCCAGCTGATCCGCGAGGCAGACCTTCTTCACGAGCCCGATGCAGAGGAGGAACAGTCCGGAGGCGAGGTTCTCCGCCTGCGGTCGCTTGTTCGTCGGGGAGGCGAACTGCGGCATCATCTCGCTGTGATGCAGGATCGGCCCGGCGAGCAGATGCGGGAAGAAACTCACGAACAGCGCGTAGTTGACGGGGCTGGGCTCGCGCGCCTTCGCGCGATAGACATCGACGAGGTAGGCGATCTGGGTGAAGGTGAAGAAGCTGATGCCCAGGGGCAGCACGAGATGCGGCAGCGGCAGCGGCTTGTCCAGGAGTGCGCCCAGGTTCGACAGCGCGAAGTCGGCGTACTTGAACATGCCCAGCAGCGCGAGGTTGCCCGCGACGCCGCAGCCGAGCACCAGCTTCGCGCGCACCGGCTGGCCGCGCAGCACGCGGCCGATCGCGAAGTTGAACGCGATGCTCGCCAGGATCAGCGGCAGGTAGCGCGGGTCCCACCACGCGTAGAAGAAGAGTGACGCGACAGTCAGCCAAGCCACGGACCAGGCGGGGCGACTCCCGAGCGCGAAGAAGCCGATGAGCGAAAGCGGGAGGAAATAGAGCAGGTATTCGTAGCTGTTGAAGAGCATTTCTTGTCGCCGGAGTCGCGCCGTGCGAGATTGAACACGGGAACCGGCGGCACGGCAAGCGCGGATCGGCGCGACTCCCGTGTATCATCCGCGCGACAGCGTCGAATCGCACATGCTGCACGGCCAGAAAATTGTCGTCGTCATGCCGGCATATCACGCCGAAAAGACGCTCGCCGATTGCTACGCGGCGATTCCGCACGACGTCGTCGACCTCGTGCTGCTCGTCGACGATGCCAGCGACGACGCTACCCTCGCGGTCGCGAAGCGCCTGGGTATCGTCACCCATCGTCATCCGGAAAATCGCGGCTACGGAGCAAATCAGAAGACCTGCTACGCCGAGGCGCTCGCGGAGGACGCCGATATCGTCGTCATGTTGCACCCGGACTATCAGTACGAGCCGCGTCTGATCACGGCGATGGCCGCGATGGTCGCTTCCGGCGTGTACGACGTCGTGATCGGCTCTCGCATCCTCGGCAACACTGCGCTCGCCGGCGGGATGCCGCGCTACAAGTACGTCGCGAATCGCGTGCTGACCGCGCTGCAGAATCTGATCGTCGGGGCGAAGCTGTCCGAGTTTCATACCGGCTATCGCGCGTTCTCGCGGCGGGTTCTCGAGACGCTGCCGCTTGCCGCGAACGCCGAGGGCTTCGTTTTCGACAACCAGATGCTGGTGCAGGCGCTCGCCTTCGGTCTCTCCATCGGCGAAATTTCCTGTCCCACGCGCTACTTCGCCGACGCGAGCGAGATCAGCTTCGGGAGCTCGATCGTCTACGGCTTCGGCGTGCTGTGGACCAGCCTGCAGTACCGCCTGTGGCGGTGGGGGCTTGCGCGTCCGCGCATCTTCTCCGCGCAAGCCGATCTGCGCCTGCGGAAAACGCGCGCCGACGTCGTGGCCCAATGATCGCTGTTGCGGTCGAATGAATTCGGAGCTACGAGCCGACCGCGCCTTCCGCGGCGAGGAGCTTGCGTGGCAGACGCTGGCAGCCGCCGCGATGCTCGCCGCTGTGTTCATGCGCTGGTATCAGCTCGGCATCCAGGTGATCCTCGACGACGAGTGGCACGCGCTCAACAAGCTTCTCAGCTCGGACTTCGAGGGCATCGCAACGAGCTTCGGCTACTCCGATCACAGCATTCCGCTCACCCTCTATTACCGTTTCCTGCTTCTGCACGGCGGGCTTACCGAATGGGTGATGCACGTGCCGGTGCTCGCCGCGGGAATCGCGCTCGTCGTCGTCGCGCCGCTACTTCTCCGGCGGGAAACTTCGCCTTCCGTGCGAGCGATCTGGATGGCGCTGCTCGCGATCTCGCCGCTCCTCGTCTATCACAGCCGGACCGCGCGGCCTTATGCGCTGACGAGTCTTTTTACCTTGGTCGCCATCATCGCTTTCCGGCGCTGGCGGGAGGGCGGCCGAGGATCAGCGGGCTGGGGCACGACCTACGTCGCGTCGGCTTTTCTCGCCGGCTATCTTCACTCGACGACGCTGGCGTTCACACTGCTGCCCTTCGCCTACTACGGTGTGAGCGCACTCGCGACCGGGCGCGGCGATTTGCGCCAGGCATGGCAGTCATTGCGCCGGCTTCTCTTGCTTGGCGCTGCGACGCTCGCCCCGCTCGCAGCAGCGCTCGCCCCGCCGCTCTTGCGCGACTGGACAACGCTGACATCCAAGGCTGCCGCCGACTTCGTGACGCTCGACAGCATCTATCGCACGTTGCTGCTTCTCTTCGGCGTCGCGCAGCCGGCAGCGCTCGTCGTGCTGGTCCTTCTCGGCGCATATGGCGCGATGCGCGCATGGTCTCGCGACCGCGCGCTTACTCTCTATTTCGGCGTGGTGATGCTTGGCGGCGTAGTGGCGATCGCGAGCATCGGCCCGGTCCTGATCAGCCATCCGCTGGTGCTCGCGCGCTATGCGCTGCCGGCCCTGCCGTTCATGCTGCTCTTCGTTGCCGAGGGCGTCGGAGCGTGTCTCGGTCGGCTTCCGATGCCTCCGCTACGCGCCGCGCTTGCCGGGCTGCTCGCCGCGCTCCTCGGGTGGCTGGGACCGATGCCCGGTTACTTCTACTATCCGAACCAGTTCATGGGGCATCTGCGCTTCCAGTACGACTACGATCCCACGCACAACCCGTACGTAACCCGCGCGCAGCTCGATCGGGTGCCCGAGTTCTACAGGACGCTCGCGCGCAAGCCGCCGGACTCCGTCACCCTGATCGAGGCTCCCTGGAGTCTCGAATCGCACTTCAATCCGCTACCCTGGTACCAGGAGATTCATCGCCAGAAGGTGATGATCGGGCTCGTTACGCCGGTGTGTGGCGTACGCGACTACGGCGAATACCCGGCGACGCTGAATGGGCTGCGCCTCCGCTGGTTCGCACACCTGTCGAGCGTGCTTGCCGGCAAGACCTACGGCGCCGATTACCTCGTCATGCACCTCACGCCCCGGACAACCCCGCCAGGCGCCCAAGTAGAGTGGCCCGACGTCTCGGCCTGCCTTCCGCTCATCGAGCGAACGCTTGGAGCACCGATTTATCGCGATCGCGAGATCGTTGTCTTCGATCTCAAGGCGCCCCGCCCCGCCGCAGCTCCTCGGTAGCAAGCTTGAGCGCCGCGGCGAAATGCGCGTTGGCTTCTTCGCCGCGGGCGAGCCGGCCCAGCATCTCTCCGAGCGCGAGCTGCGTGCGCCAGTGGTTGTCGAGCGCCAGGCTGGCTTCGAAGTAAGTCTGCGCCTTGCCCCATAGCTGCTGCCGCTGGCAGAGCACGCCCAGCACGCGCAGCAGGACGGCGTCCTGGCTGTGACCCGAGAGCCAGCGCTCGGCCTGCTCGAGCTGCTTCAGCGTGTCCGACAAGCGGCATTGCCCGTAGAGCTCGACCAGATCCGAGTCCCACTCTCGTTCGAGCGCGTTGGCGACGATCTCCGCCGCTTCGCGATCCCCGCCCAGTTGCAGAAAGCTTAGCGCTGCGGCGCGGGCGATCTTCGGCTGCGTGCGCGTCGCATCGGGAAGCCGACTCCAGGTGTCGCGCAGTCCGGAGGCGTCGTGCGAAAGAGCGCGCAGTTGCTCCCGCTGCGCTGCGATGCGCACCTGCTCGCCCTGCGCGTCGTCGAACACCTTGCGCTTCACCAGCTGCTCGACGAGAGGAGGAATGTCGGCATAGCGGCGCGCCGACTGCAAGGCGCGCAGCTCGAGCCGCAGCGCCGCCGTGTGCATACCTGCCTCCGCCTTGAGCGACTGCAGCAGGCGCAACGCCTCCTGAGGCTGACCCTGCTCCAGCGCGATCTCGGCCGAGAGCGTAAGACGCGGCACGGCCAGGCTTGTCGCCTGCGCTTCGCCGCGCGAGAGGAAGCCTTCCGCCTTGTCGAACTGTCGTACGTCGATCGCGGCGCGCGCCGCGATGAGCGCCGCGAGCCCGGAGGAGTAAGGCAGCGCTAACGCTTCCTGCGCGACCTGCTGCGCCTTGCCGTAGCGTCCCTCGAGGAGCGCCACGATGGCGGCGTCCTGCTTGGCGCGCGCGCTCTCGCGCTTCTGCTGCGCCCGCCAGGCACGAACCCGCTCGGGAACTTCGACCGTTCGCAGCACGAGCTGGGACAGCAGGTAAAGCAGAAAGAACCCGCCGAGCACGAGGACGACCAGCAGGTTGAGCGACAGCTCGATCCGATAAGGCGGGGCCACGAGCAGCGCGTAGCCGTGCGTGAGCTTCGCGGCAAGCGCGGCGACCACCGCGATGACCGCGAGCAGCAGGAACCAGAACAGAATGCGCACGGCCGCCGCCCGTCAGCGCAATTTCTTTTCGCGCGCGAGCTGCAGCACGCGCACGGCGTCTAGGCTCGCCGCGAGTCCCGGCAGCTCGGCGCCCATCTCCGTCTTCTTCACTTCCGACAGCAGCGTCACCATCTGCTGCACCGACTGAACGCGCGTGTCGAAATACTTCTTCAGCCACGCCTCGGCTGCGCCCAGATCGGCACGGAAATTAGCCTGATCGCGGAAGAGCAGATCGAAGCGTGCGGCCAGCAGCCGC
>DATKJP010000313.1:0-8754 GCA_035543635.1 Casimicrobiaceae bacterium | reverse complement strand
GCCTTCGGCGATTCCCGGTCTCTCGCTCCCCGATTTCTCGGCCGGCACCTGGCGCACTCTGGCGCCGATCGCGCTCGCCTTGACCGTGATCGGATTGACCGAAGCCACCTCCAGCGCACGCGCGGTGGCCGCGAAGTCCGGCCAGCGGCTCGACGGCAATCAGGAATTCATCGGCCAGGGCCTCGCCAATGTCGTTGGTGCGTTCACGTCGAGTTATCCGACTTCGGGCTCGTTCAATCGCAGTGGTGCAAATTTCGAAGCGGGCGCGAAGACGCCGCTTGCCGCCGTTTTTTCCGCCGCGTGCCTGCTCGTGGTGCTCCTCTTCGTCGCTCCGCTGGGCGCTTATCTCCCGCTCGCGACGATGGCGGCGCTGCTGTTCATCATCGCCTGGGGGTTGATCGACTTCGGCCGGGTGCGCGAGATCGCGAAGAGCGGGCGCGGCGAGTTGTTCGTACTCGTGGTCACCTTTCTCTCGACCCTATTGCTGCAGCTCGAATTCGCGATCCTGGTCGGCGTGTTGTGCTCGCTGCTGATGTACCTCAACCGCACGACGCATCCGGCTGTTCGCGCCGTGGCTCCGGACCCAGCTTCGCCGCTGCGGCGATTCGCGCCGGTCGCGGAGCGTGGACTCGTCGAATGTCCGCAGCTCGCGCTCGAGCGCATCGAGGGGTCGCTCTTCTTCGGCGCCGTCGATCACGTCCACGACGAGCTGGAGGCGACGCGCAACGAGCGGCCCGATCGGCGCAACGCGCTGCTCATCGGCAGCGGCGTCAACTTCATCGACGTCGCCGGAGGCGAGCTGCTCGCCGACGAAGCCAAGCGCCAGCGCGAGCACGGAGGCACGCTCTTTCTTTGCAACCTCAAGCCGCAGGTAACGCAGCTGCTCGAAAGCGGCGGCTTCATCGAGCGCGTCGGACGCAACAATGTCTTTCCGAACAAGGACGCCGCGATCAGCGGAATCTACAGCCGGCTCGACACGGAAATCTGCCGACGCTGCACTGCGCGCATCTTCATCGAGTGCCAGGAGACGCTGCCCGATGGCTCGCGGCGCGACGAGCAGAAATAGCCTAGGCGACAGAGCGCAGCGCACCGCCGCGGCGCGCCCGCACGCAGTCCATGAAGTAGCGCAGCTTGCCGCCGTCGCTCTCTTCGATGAGCCCGTGGATGTCGGTTTCGAAACCGGGGAACTGCTGATTGAAGCTGCGGGCGAACTGCAGGAACTGCACGATCGTGCGGTTGAAGCGCTCTCCGGGAATGAGGAGCGGAATCCCGGGCGGATAGGGCGTCAGCAGGACGCTGGTCACGCGACCTTCGAGCTGATCGATCTCGACTCGATCGATGTCCCGATGCGCCATGCATGCGAACGCTTCCGAAGGCTTCATCGCCGGCTGCATGTCCGAGAGGTACATCTCGGTCGTCACGCGCGCAACGTCGTTCGCCTTGTAGGTTTCGTGGATCTGCCGACACAAGTCGCGCAACCCCACCCGCTCGTATGAAGGCTGCTGCGCGCAGAACTCCGGCAGGATCTTCCACAGTGGCTGGTTCTTGTCGTAGTCGTCCTTGAACTGTTGCAGCGCGGTTACCAGCGTGTTCCAGCGGCCCTTGGTGATGCCGATCGTGAACATGATGAAGAACGAGTAGAGCCCGGTCTTCTCCACGATGACGCCGTGCTCGGCGAGATATTTGGTGACGATCGAAGCGGGAATGCCCGTTTTCGCGAACTTGCCCGAGACGTCGAGCCCCGGCGTGATCACGGTCGCTTTGATCGGATCGAGCATGTTGAAGCCCGGCGCGAGATTGCCGAAACCGTGCCATTTCTCGTTGGCGCGCAGCATCCAGTCGTCGCGCTTGCCGATGCCCTCTTCGGCGAGCTTCTCCGGTCCCCACACCTTGAACCACCAGTCCTTGCCCCACTCGTCGTCGACCTTGCGCATCGCGCGCCGGAAATCGAGCGCCTCGACGATCGACTCCTCGACCAGCGCGGTTCCGCCTGGGGGCTCCATCATTCCGGCGGCCACGTCGCAGGAGGCGATGATCGCGTACTGCGGCGAGGTCGAGGTGTGCATCAGGTAGGCTTCGTTGAAGATATGGCGGTCGAGCTTGCGTGACTCGCTCTCCTGAACGAGGATCTGCGAGGCCTGCGACAGCCCGGCGAGCAGCTTGTGCGTCGAGTGCGTAGCGAAGATCAGCGCGTCCTTGCTGCGCGGCCGGTCCTTGCCGATCGCGTGCATGTCCTTGTAGAAGTCGTGGAAGGCGGCGTGCGGCAGCCAGGCCTCGTCGAAGTGCAGCGTGTCGATCGAGCCGTTCAGGGTCTGTTTGAGCATCTCGACGTTATAGACCACGCCATCGTAAGTGCTCTGAGTGATGGTGAGGATGCGCGGCTTCTTGCTGTTCGCTGCATGTGCGAACGGGTTCGCCTCGATGCGTTTCTTTATGCGCTCTGGCCGGAATTCGTCGAGCGGGATTGGGCCGATGATGCCCAAATGATTGCGCGTCGGCGTGAGAAACACCGGAATCGCGCCGGTCATCGTGAGCGCGTGCAGGATCGAAACGTGGCAGTTGCGATCGACCACCACGATATCGCCGGGCGCGACATTTGCGTGCCACACCATCTTGTTCGAGGTCGAAGTGCCGTTGGTGACGAAGAAGCAGTGATCGGCGTTGAAGATGCGCGCCGCGTTGCGCTCCGACTTGGCGACCGGGCCCGAGTGATCGAGCAGCTGCCCCAGCTCGTCGACCGAGTTGCACACGTCGGCGCGCAACATGTTCTCGCCGAAGAACTGGTGGAACATCTGACCGACGGGGCTCTTGAGGAACGCGACGCCTCCCGAGTGTCCGGGGCAGTGCCAGGAATACGAGCCGTCCTGCGCGTACTCGACCAGCGCCCGGAAGAACGGCGGCGCGAGCGAGTCGAGGTAGCTCTTCGCCTCGCGCACGATGTGACGCGCGACGAACTCCGGCGTGTCCTCGAAGGTATGGATGAAGCCGTGCAGCTCGCGCAGGATATCGTTGGGGATGTGGCGTGAGGTTCGCGTCTCGCCGTAGAGATAGATCGGGATGTCCGCGTTCTTGAAGCGGATTTCCTCGACGAAGGCGCGCAGGCTCTTCAGCGCCTTTTCGGTCTCCTCGGCCGTTCCCGAGCCGAACTCCTCGTCATCGATCGACAGGATGAAGGCGGAAGCGCGGGACTGTTGCTGCGCGTATTGCGAGAGATCGTAGTAGCTGGTGACGCCGAGCACCTCGAGGCCTTCCTTCTCGATGGCGCCGGCGAGCGCGCGTATGCCCAGCCCCGACGCATTCTCGGAGCGGAAATCCTCGTCGATGATGACGACAGGAAAACGGAATTTCATAAATTTTCAAATGGCGAAGGGGGCGACAGCGCCCCCTTTCTCAGCGAAGGAGCGCCTCCGCGCCCCGTTCAAGCGGCGTATTGTGCGCCCGTTTGGCAAGCTCTGGAGACAAATTTGACGCCGACGGCGTCACATAGTGCCCCAAAGGTTGCGTGGACGAGACAGGAAGGCTGCCCGCGAGGCTTAGGCGACATTGGCGAGAACCGTCACGCCGGCCCACGCGAGGAGCGCGAACCCCGCCGGCGCCGCCAGCCAGCGTCCCACAGTGAGATTCTTCTCGGCCGCCATTAGCGCGGCCAGGACCAGCATCCAACCGAGGTTGCCCATCCCGACCACGAACATCACCAGCATCAGCGCCCAGCAGCAGGCGACGCAGAAGAGCCCGTGGTCGATGCCGATACGCAACGCCTCGCGCGCCGGCACGACACCGCGCCAGCGGGAGTTGACGAAGCCGAACGGCGTCCGGCAGCGCTCGAGGCAGCGGTACTTCAGCGAGCTGAACTGAAACGCGCCGGCGCCGGCCAGCACAACCGCGCCCACGACCCAGCCGTGCGCGGTGAGCCAGCTCGACCCGGCTACCGCCGTGTGAAGACCCGCGTCGGCCGCGTGCGCGACGAGGCCGAACGCGCCCCACGCGATGACATAGCCGACCACAACGAGGGCGACCAGTCTGCCGCTGTCCGCGCGCCCGCTGGTGATGCGCGAGAAGACACCGAGCAGCGGCAGTGTAGTCGGCAGCATCATCGCCACGATCATCAGGAGCCACGCGCCGGCATAGGAAACGGCTGGCAGGACGAGCTCGCCCTGTGGAATGGCGCGGCACAGCTCGTCGAGCCATACCGGCTCGAGCCACCGACCGTGGTCGAGGTAGCGAGCGTAGGGGCTTGCGCTCCACAGAGCGATCGCCACCCACGCGATCGCAGCGAGCGCGCCGATCAGCGCCAGGATGAAAAAGCGCCGATCGACACGCGGTGCAAATACCTCAGGCGTCGAAGACAAACGTGCTCTGCAGGGCGTTGTGGCCGCTGATGTCGAGATTGATGCCGAGCTTCTCGTTCTTCGATCGGTAGCGCGGGCTCTTGCCGACGAACACCGGCGCGCCCGGAACGGTCGAGAAGATTGTGTCCGAGAGCACGGTCTTGCCGCCGGTGGCGCCGGTATAGGGCTCCAGCTCGGCGTAGCCCGCGTTGCCGACTTTGAGCGTGCCCTTCCCGCCCTGCACGTCGAAGGTGATCGGCACCTTGTCCACCGAGACGACTTCGCCGATCAGCTTGACGAGATCGCCCACCGGGCCGCCCTGCTTGCCCGTATAGACTGAGAGAATCGCTTCTTCCTGCTGCGGCGAGACCCTATCGTCGAGATAGACAGCCGCCCTCCAGTTGCCCTGCAGGATATTGCCTGGAACGTGCGCGATCACGGCGATGGTGCGTCCCGAGACGTCGACGCCGTTCACGTTGCCCTTGTCGAAGCGCCACGCGACGATGGTGTCGCAGGTGCCGAAATCCGGGTCCTCGCCGATCCAGCAGGGGCACAGCACGCGGCAGTTGCAGACTTCCAGCAGCCTTCCTTCGAGATGATATGCCACGGTGGGCCTCCTAGAGATGTTCGGGGGGAGAATGCCGGCACGCGCTGCAACGCCGGCGAGCGGGAAATCTTACGCCGGCGTTGAGCCATCTGCCACGTGAATATTCGACTTTTTTGTCTCTTTTGTATCAGCGCTGTCCTCCGGCAAGGCGTACCGAGGCGGGATGCGCGCGCAGGCGCGCCATGGCCCAGACGCCGAGCGCCGGGCCGATCGATAGGGGCACGAAGGCGTAACGCCATCCGACCGCGTCGACCCAGTGCGGCAGCAGATGAATGGTCACCAGGGTCAGCGTGAAGCCAAGCGCGGTTTGCGCGGTGAGCATCGTCCCGACCCGGGCGGGATCGGATAGCTCCGCGATCGAAGCCGAGAATTGCGCCGAGTCGGCGACGATGCTCACCCCCCAGACGACGCAGAGCGTGACCAGCGCCCACGGCGCGCCGCCGTAGAGCAGGCCGACGCTCGCGGCGCAGCTTCCGCTGATCGCCATTGCAACGATGGTGATCGTCGTGCGGCCCAGCCGGTCCGCGAGATACCCGGCGCCGATGCAACCGATCGCCCCGGAGCCGACCGTGGCAAAGGCGGCGAGCTTCGCAGCCGTCGGAGCGGTCTCCGGAGGAAGGCTCAACGCAAAGCTTGCGCTCAGGAAAACGCCGATCCACGCCCACATCGCGTAAAGCTCCCACATGTGTCCGAGATAGCCGAAGTTCGCGAGGCGAAGCGGCAACTCGCGCCAGGCGGTCAGCACGTAATGCGGATCGAAGCGCGGGGCTGGCGCGCGATTGGGGCCCAGCCCGCTGAACCCGATCAGGATCGCGGCCGCGAGAGCCGACACGCTGGCGGTCGCAAGCGTGATGCGCCAGTTGACGCCGCCGAAGGCGTTGAACAGATGCGGTGAGGCCGAGCCCAGCGTCAGCGCGCCGACGAGAAGTCCCACCATCAGGCCCATGTCGCCCTTTGCCCAGGTCGACGCCAGTTTCATGCCGACGGGGTATACGCCTGCCATGCACACACCGGTGGCGACGCGTAGCAACAACGCACCATTCGAACCTGGGTCGACGACGAGGAGCAAAGCGTTCGCGCCGGCGCCGATCGCGGCCGAAGCCGCAAAGAAGCGGCGCGGATCGATGCGATCGGCAAGCCCAAGGAGCGCGCTCACGAGGCAACCGATCACGAAACCGACCTGTACCGCGCCGGTGAACGCCGCTTGCACGAAGTTCGACAATCCGAACTCGGCCACGAGCGAAGGAACGACTGCGGAAGCGGAAAACCAAAGAGACAACGCGGCGACCTGGCTCAGCGCGATGATCGCGACCGACGCGGGCTTGGAGCTTTGCATGAGGGTCAGGTTACTTTACCGTGGAGGCCAGCCTTGACCCTCGTCCTAGATTTTCGGAAGCGTGACGCCCTTCTGGCCCTGGTACTTCCCGCCGCGATCCTTGTACGAGGTCTGGCACACTTCGTCCGCCTCGAAGAAGATCACTTGCGCGACGCCTTCGTTGGCGTAGATCTTCGCCGGGAGCGGCGTCGTGTTCGAGAACTCGAGCGTCACGAATCCTTCCCATTCCGGCTCGAGCGGCGTCACGTTCACGATGATCCCGCAGCGCGCGTAGGTTGATTTTCCGAGGGTGATCGTGAGCACGCTGCGCGGGATGCGGAAGTATTCGACCGTGCGCGCGAGTGCGAAGGAATTCGGCGGGATGATGCAGGAGTCGCCCTTGAAGTCGACGAATGACTTGTCGTCGAAGTTCTTCGGATCGACGATGGTGGTGTTGAGATTGGTGAACAGCTTGAATTCGTTCGAGCAGCGGATGTCGTAGCCGTAGCTCGACGTTCCGTAGGAGACGATCTTGTGACCGTTGGCCTCGCGGATCTGCCTCGGCTCGAACGGCTCGATCATCCGGTGCTCGGCCGCCATGCGGCGGATCCAGTGGTCGGATTTGATGGTCATTGCGCGTATCCCAGCTCCGCGGCAACACGCTTCACCTCGGGCGCGGCCAGGGCGGCACGGTCAAGATCATCGAGCCTTACGGGAAGACCGGATCCTCCGCCGGCATGGGACCCGGCGTAAGCGTCCGGCGCCCCCGCATGTATCGCTACTCCTTTGATGGTGGTCTCGATGGCCCTGCGATCGAACCGCTCTGGATCTACTCCAACCTGTGCCGCGAGCCTGGAGATGGCCGCTTCGGGGCTGGCAACGATGTCTTCGTATCGCCAAAGCTGCACCGAAGAACTCGGCGCGCAGCAGCGAGCGAGTGACGAAGACGCAAGGGCCCAGCGGTTAAGGAACACGTCGGGATTGCCTCCGTAGTCTCTCAGGTAGAACCCCATCGTCTTGATCGAACGCAGCGTCGCCTCCGGATGCCGGACGAGGACAATGATGATCGCGTCGGGAAACATTTTCTTGAGCAACGCGACCGCGGCTCCCGTGTAGCGGATCTCCTTGAATCCCCAGCGCGGGTATCCGAGCTGCGTTGCCGGCACTGCAAGCGAGCGAAGCAAGGCCGCTCGTGCACCGGCCACGAATGCTTCGAGCGGCGGGGTGACGTTCGGGATCCAGTTGTTCCACCCTTCTTTCCTGAACACCTCCCAATGTTGCCTGCCCTCGCGTTCGATCCACTTGGCCATCCCGTTCACCATGCGTTGCAAGCCGGCGAGGAGCAAGCCGCCATGCTCGCCCCAGATCATGATTTCGCCGGTCGAGATCAGGAGTCGCTGCAGCAGCGTGCTCCCGACCCGGGCGCCTCCGGCCAGCACGAACACGGGCGCTCCGCTCGAGTCGTCCGCCGTCATTTCAGGTATTCTGGATCACGATATTCGGAAACTTCGCCGAGAAGTCCTCGGCCTTCTGCGCGACGAATACCGCAGTCTTGCGCGCGATCTCCTTGTAGATCGCCGCGGTGGGCCCGTCGGGATCGGCGACGACCGTAGGGCGCCCCGAGTCAGCTTGCTCGCGGATCTTGATGTCGAGCGGCAATCCGCCGAGAAACGGAATGTTGTAGTCCTTGCTCATGCGCTGCGCGCCGCCCTCGCCAAAGATCGCCTCGGCGTGGCCACAGTTCGAGCAGACATGGATCGCCATGTTCTCGACTACGCCGACGATCGGCACGCCGACCTTCTCGAACATCTTGAGACCCTTGCGTGCATCGATCAGCGCGATGTCCTGCGGTGTGGTGACGATCACGGCACCGGTCACGGGCACTTTTTGCGCGAGCGTCAGCTGGATGTCACCGGTGCCGGGCGGCATGTCGACGATCAGATAGTCGATGTCGCGCCAGTTGGTGTCCTTCAGCAGCTGCTCGAGCGCCTGCGTCACCATCGGTCCGCGCCAAACCATGGGCGTGTCCGTGTCGATAAGAAATCCGATCGACATCGCCTGCACTCCCCAGGCTTCCATCGGCTCGAGCGTCTTGCCGTCCTTCGATTCGGGCCGGCCGGTGATGCCCAGCATCATCGGCTGCGAGGGTCCGTAGATATCGGCGTCGAGCACGCCGACCTGCGCACCTTCGGCGGCGAGGCCGAGCGCGAGGTTCACGGCGACGGTCGACTTGCCTACGCCGCCCTTCCCGCTCGCGACCGCGATGATGTTCTTCACGCCCGGGACGAGCTTAACGCCGCGCTGGACGGCGTGCGAGGCGATCTTGTGTCCAATCGTCACGTTCACTTTGCCGACGCCAGGAAGCGAGGTGAGCGCAGCCTGCACGAGCTTCCTCAACGTTTCGTGCTGGCTCTTGGCGGGGTAACCAAGCTGCAGGTCGACTGCGACGTTCGCACCTTCGATCTGCAGCTTGCGAACCGACTTGGTGGACACGAAGTCCCGAC
>DATKJP010000312.1:0-12971 GCA_035543635.1 Casimicrobiaceae bacterium | reverse complement strand
CCCTTTTCGATCGGTTCCTTCGACGTGCGGCGCGTGATCAGCGTACCCCAGTCTCCCGCTTGCACCTCGACGTTGACGCCGAGCTTCTTCAGCAAATCCGCCGTGAGTAGCGACTGCGAATGCACGATCGGCTGATCCGTCGCGTCGATGATGACCACCTTCTCGCCCTTGTAGCCCGATTCCTTGATGAGCAGCTTCGCTTTCTCGAGATCGCGCTTGCCCTTCATCGGTTCGGCGCCTGTTTCGCTCGACAGCGGCGTGCCGCAGGTGAAGTACGAGTAGCAAGTGCGCCCGTTCTTCGGGTCGCCGGCGATGCCGAGCACGTAGTCGTTCTGGTCGACCGCATAGAGCAGCGCCTGGCGCATCTTTGGATTGTTGAACGGCGGATACATGAAGTTGAAGCGGATCATGCCCATCGACCCCAGCGGATCGATGTTTTCGACCTTGATGTCCTTGTTCTTCTGCAGCACGGGAATGAGATCGGGCGGAAGCTGCTCCCACCAGTCGACCTCACCGGCGTTGAGCGCCGCCGCGGCGGTCGCGGCGTCGGGAATGTAGATCCATTCGACGCGGTCGACCTTCACCACCTTCCCGCCCGCCGCCCACGACGGCGGCTCCTTGCGCGGCACGTAGTCGTTGTTCTTGACGTAGACGACCTTGCTTCCCGGAACCCACTCTTCCTTCACGAACTTGTACGGGCCGGAGCCGACGGGCTCGGTGATATTGGTCGACGCATCGGTCTTGGCGATGCGCTCCGGCATGATGAAGGGAACGTTCGACGACGGCTTCGCCAGCGCTTCGAGAGTGAGGGTGAACGGGCGCTTGAGCTTCAGCGTGAAGGTCTTATCGTTGACGGCCTTCCAGGATTCCGTCGCCTCCGCGAGCTTCTGCCCCAGCGCGTCGCGCTTCGCCCAGCGCTCGAGCGAAGCGATGCAGTCGGCCGACCGCACCGGCTGACCATCGTGGAACTTGAGCCCGTCGCGCAGCGTGAACGTGTACGTGAGCCCGTCCTTGCTCAGCTCGTACTTGTCTACCATCTGCGGCTGCACCTGAAACTTGGCGTCGGTAGCGAACAGGGTGTCGTAGATCATGTACCCGTGGTTGCGGGTGATGTACGCCGTGGTCGTGATCGGGTCGAGAATCCGCAGGTCGGCCTGCGGAATGAACTTCAGCACCTTCTGGCCTTGCGCGAGCGCGACAGCCGAACCGAAGGTCGCTGCGACGGCGAGCGCCGAGATTACGGCGGTCAGGAAGTGCGATCGCGAAAGACGATTGCTCATGAAGAGTCTCCTAGGACGAAGGCGAGCAATGGAACGCATCTCTGCCCGCGATGCGTGGCGACATTCTAGTCCGGCTCGCTGCCGGAAGTCTCGCGCTGTCTTGCTGGGGAATGGTGGGCCGTGAAGGGATCGAACCTTCGACCAACGGATTAAGAGTCCGCTGCTCTACCAGCTGAGCTAACGACCCGGGACGGATTCTCGTTTTTTCTACGATCGCCGCCGTGGCGCGAGGCGCCCCGGCGGCAGGTGCAGATTATACGCTCAGTGGTCCTTCACGACGACGCCCTGCAGCCCCGTCGACAGGCCGATCACGTAGATGCTGTAGGTGTGTCCGCCGATGATCGTCGTATTCGCCATCTTCAATACTGGTGTCGTCGTGCCCGCGACGTTGAAGTCGAATTCGAAGGCGGTGCCAAGCGTGGTATCCGCGGTCACCTCGACGTACGCCGACGCGGCGTTGGTCCCGAGGCCGGACACCTGCTTGCTGAAGTTGACGTAGACGTCGAGCGGCCCCTGATTGGGCGAGCTGTTCACGAAGCGGATGTGCGCGCGACCGGCAGGAGGCTGCAGGTTGTTGTCGGTGAGCACGGTCCCCACCAGCGCTCCCGCAGATCCGTTGAGGACGATCGACGTATCGGTCGCTGCCGCGAGGTTCGTCTGCAGCGTGAGTAAGTTCGACCCGGGCGTCGCGGTGGCCTGCACGGTGAAAGTGTGATTGCCGTCGGCGATCGTGACGTAATTCGACGCCGCGGCAAACGGCACGTTGGAGAGCGTCAGATTCCCGTCGACCGCGACATTGAGCGGCGAGGCGACCTGCGAGGCATTGAGCACCTTGAAGTTCGCGAGAAGGTTGCCTTCGGTTTGCCCGGTGCCGTTCGTGTCCACGTTGAGGAACGCGACGTTGACCAGCGTGCCGCTGCCCACGGTGTAGACGACGATCTGGTAGTTGCTTCCGTTGGCGAAATTCTGGGCCGCGGTGTCGAAGATGATCTGCTTCGTGCCCGCGGCCGTCACGCGCAGCTCCAGCGTCGCTGCGTTGGGCGAGAGCACGGGGCTCACGCCACCGGGTGCGACGCTGCTGACCGTGGGAGAGGTGCTGTTGATGTCCGTCCCGGGTGGCGTCAGGTACACGTCGACCAGGCCAACGCCTGTTGCTGCATTGATCACCCGGAAGCCAAAGGTGCCGGAGGCGGGGGTCGCAAAGCTGCTATCGCTGATGAGCAGGCCAGTCGCCGAGGCAACCGGGTTGTAAAGGACGTAGGTGTAGTTCGCGCCGCTGGATATCCCGAGAATCGTGGCGATCGCGTTCGATGCGCCGCCGTTCGCGCTGACCTTGAATTCCTGGTTGCCACTCTGCACGCCGATGTACTGCGTGAGACCCTGAAATGGCAGATTCGAGACCACGGTCTGCGGGTTTGTTCCGCCGGGCGTGCCGACGGTCACGCTGACCGACGGCACGTCGGGGATCGCGTTCACGACGCGCAGATTGGTGTTACCGCCGCCGTTTCCGCTATGTCCGCAAGCAGCGAGCGTCAATGCGAGCAGGCAGTGGAAGATGGCGAGGGCTGACCGTAAGTTCATCGTTGTCTCCAAACACCTCTCCCCGGGGAGCGGCGGATTATACGTGCTGCGCCGAAGCGCCAGCAACGTGAGTTGGATCAGTCATCGGCGGCTACCACACCTTGCAGTGCTGCCGCCGGGCCGACTACGTAAACGCTGTAGGTCTTGCCGGTAATGAGAGGCACGGCCGGTATGGTCAGCACTTTCGTGGACGTCCCGGCGAGATTAAAGTCGAACTGGTAGGTCGTGCTTCCGAGCGCATCCGCGACGAGCTCGGTGTATGGCGATCCTGAGTTCGACGCGACGCCCGAAAAAGTCTTGGCGAAGTTCACGTACACATCCATCGCGGCAAGATCGGGGGACGCGTTAATGAAGCGGACTTTCGCGCGCAGGAAGCCGGCAGGCAGGTTGTTGTCGGAGAGCACGAGTCCTTGCAGCGTCCCGGCCGCGCCACTGACCACGATCGACGAGTCGCTCGCGCTGCCCAGGCTCGTAACCAGCGAGAGCAGAATCGAGCCGGGCGTTGCCGAGGATTGCACCGAGATGCTGTGCTGGCCTGCACTGACTTTCTGATAGCTCGATACTCCGGCGAAGGGAATATTCGCCAGCGTGAGAACGCCGTCCACGAACACGTTGAGCGGCGCGCCGACCGACGATGCGTTCACGAACTTGAATGCGGCCAGAGTGTTGTCGTAATTCTGCCCGGTGCCCGTGCTGTCGATGTTGAGCACCGCAGCGTCGACAAGCTGCGAGCTGAACGTGCCGTACACGACCAGCTGAGCGATGCCCTTGTCGGGGAAGTTGACGATGGGCACGTCGAAGATCACGTCTTTGGTAGCGTTCGGCGTGATCCGCAGCTCGTAGGTCGAGGTGTTGACTAGGGTGAACGGCGTGATGATCCCGGAAGCTGCGCCCGATATCGTCGGCGCGGTGGCCGAAAGGTCGGTGCCGGGCGGAGTGAGATAGATGTCGACCGAGTTGGTCGACGTCGCGACGTTGACGACACGAAGCTCGAACGTACCGCCATCCGGGATGAGAGTCACCGTGTCCAGGAACACCGAGGAGTGCGCCGCTTCCACCGGCCCGGAGGCGATGAACGTGTAATCCAGGCCGACGCTGATAGTGTTGAACGTGTCGATCAGCGTGGTGGCTCCGCCGTCCACGCTGACCTTGAACTCGAGCGTGGTCGAGCCGGTGGCCGGGGCCGCGGCGATGTCCATGTATTCGGTGATGCCCTGATATGGCAACCCGGAAGCGGCGACCGAGCCACCGACTGTAAGCTGCATGGTCGTCGAGTTCGGGATCAGGTTGATTACCCGGAGCCGAGGCGTGTGCGCGGCGGCGCCCACACCTTCGCCCGAGTTGCAGCTGCCTAGAAGCATCGCGCTCAGGCAAATGAGCAGGGCGCAAAAGACGCGGCGCGTGATCATCGATTCGGGAGGGGCGGAGTGCACGGGCAGTCGAGGCGGTGCGGCTACGTCTTCGCAGGGACACATCGCTGGAAACTGGTAGGCCGTACTGGACTCGAACCAGTGACCAACGGATTAAAAGTCCGCTGCTCTACCACCTGAGCTAACGGCCCGCCGAAGGCCGCGAATTATAGCAAGCGAGGCGAGCCCGTGGCGAGCCTCGCGCGCGTCAATGCAAGTCGCGCGTCAGGAATGGCGGCAGCGACATGAAGTCGATGCCCTCTTCCCGCAAGTCTTCGGCCTCGTCGGGAGTCGCCTGGCCGCGAATGCCGCGCTTGGGCGCTTCTTCGTAATGGATCTTGCGCGCTTCCTCGGCGAAGGCGCGGCCGACGTTCTCGGTGTCGGCGACGAGCCGCCGCATCATCTTGAGCACATCAGCGTCGCCGCCCAAGGCGACCTCGGCGGGTTTCTGCGACTGTGCATCGACCTTCTTTATGTCTTTGTCCTCTTTCGGCTGTGCGGCGCGACCTACGCGCACCTGCGCCGAAGGCCGGCGCGCGATCGCCGCATCGTCGCACAGCGGGCAGCGGATCAGCTTGGCCTCGCGCTGCCGCTGGAAGTCCTCGTTCGAGCTGAACCAGCCCTCGAAGCCATGGCGATGCTTGCAGACCAGGTCGTAGACGATCATGTCGGAGTCTCGTCAGCCGCCCAAGTTTACCGCGTCAATGCTCAATCCGCTCTCCAGTACTGATATTTCAATGCCGCCACGCATCCGGCGATGATGGAGGCGAAGGCGATCAGCGAGCCCAGCGCCAGCGTGGAGAGTCCCGTGAGCCCCTGCCCGATTGTGCAGCCCAACGCGGTCACCCCACCAAATCCCATTAACACGCCACCGACGATATGGTTGACGAGATCTTCGATCGAGGCGAATCCTTCCCAACGGAAGCTCCGTGTGGCCAGTGCAACGCCGGCCGCGCCCACGATCATCCCCAGAACGCCCGCGATCCCAAATGTAACGATTCGTGACTGATCGCTCCACAGAAGCAGCAATTCCAGAGTGTACCCGACCGGCGCGACGAAGCTGTACGACTCCGGCCTGCCCGAGTTGGTGCCGATATAGACCTCTTCCAATGTGCGCGGATCTTCGGCGAGATGAGCGAGGTGCCCGGTGACGTACCAGCCGGCGACGATGACGGCGCCGATGACGAGCGCGCCGCCGATCATCGCGCGACTCGAGCGGAACTCACGGCTGGCGAACGCGAACGCCGCTATCGCCACGGCGATCGCAAGTGAAAGCGCGATCTTGATCGAGGCTCCGCCCGAAACCGCGCTCAGCACGTCGCCGAGATCGGAGTGCGCGGCGCCGATCGCGCCGACGTCCAGACGCAGCGCATCGAGTGTGGCCACGCGCCACACCGCGAAAAGTCCCTTGAGCGTCATGTAGGCCGACACCGCGAGCACGAGGAGAACGACCAGCGATTTCAGATTTCCGGCGCCGAAACGCAGCAACAGCCGACTGCCGCATCCGGACGCGAGCGTCATGCCGAAGCCGAAGAGAAAGCCTCCGACGAGATGCGAGGCCCAAGCGATCTTCGGCGCGGTGTAGATCGACTTGCCGAGATCGACGAGCCCTGTCGCCTCGAGCCAGGTCGCGCCGGCGATCGCCACCGCGATGGCGAGGAGCCACATGCGCATCCTCCGCCAGTCGCCCATGGTGACCACGTCGGTCACCGCGCCCATGGTGCAGAAGTTCACTCGGCTCGCCACGGCGCCGAACACGACGGCGAGCACAAAGCCGCACCAGGCCACGAGCGCAGGAAGGTTAGCGGTATCGGGCATTTTCGAGGCGCGGATTATCGCACTTAACCCCGCGGGAACCGCTGCAGCGTTAACAGCCTGAAGGCCGCATCTCTTTGCGGCAAAGGAGAAAGAGAGATGCATGTTCGAGGGAAATGGTCGGCGCGCATCATGATCGGCGCTGCCGGATTGACGCTGATTGGAGCCGCTGGCGCACACGTCGTCACCCCGGTTGCACCGGCGACGGTCGAGATTCTCGATCGCAGCGAAGGGCGCGTGCTGCCGACATATTGGCACCAGGGACGGCGCTACGTCGTCGGCAAGCCGGGCAACGAATACGCGATCCGCGTGCGCAACCCGAGCGGCGGGCGAGTGCTCGCGGTGATGAGCGTGGACGGCGTCAACGTGATCAGTGGCGACAGCGCCTCGCCCTCGCAATCGGGCTACGTTTTGGCGCCGGGCGAGACCGCCGACATCGCCGGCTGGCGCAAGAGCATGTCGCGTACCGCCGCCTTCTATTTCACCGCGCTCCCCGACTCGTACGCGGCGCGCACTGGACGCCTCGAGAACGTCGGGGTCATCGGCGTGGCGCTATTTCGCGAGCGCGTGCGGCCGATTGCACTCGATCAGCTGCAGCGCAAGGACGCCGTGGCGGAGCCTCGCTCAGCTCCGGCCCCTGGCGCCGCGGGTGCCGCGCGTGATGCTGCGACCGAGTCGCTCGCGCAATCGCCGCCGGAGCGGCTCGGCACCGGACACGGTCGCAGCGAGACCTCATACGCGAGCTACACGCAATTCGAGCGCGCGAGCGAGGCGCCATCCGAGACGATCGCGATCTACTACGATTCCTACGAGAACCTCCTGGCGCAAGGCGTTCCGGTCGCCGTTCCGCCCGTCGCGCGCTTCCGCCCCGATCCGTTTCCCGATCGTGGCCGCTTCGTGCCTGATCCGCGATAGCCCGCGCTTGCCACTCCATGGCCCGCCTCGCATACTGGGCGGGCCATGTCCGCTCCAGCACAAAGCGACGAGGAGCTCATGCTCGCCTACGCCGCGGGCGATGCGGCGGCGTTCGATATGCTCTACGCGCGACACAAGGGCGGCGTGTATCGCTACCTGGCGCGTCAGTGCCGGCAATCCGGCGTCGCGGACGAGTTGTTCCAGGACGTATGGATGAATCTCATCCGCGCTCGCGCGAGCTACGCACCGACTGCGAAGTTCACCACTTGGCTCTATCGCCTCGCGCACAACCGGATGATCGACCACTTCCGCGCCAGCGGCCATTTGACGCTCGTCTCCTCCGACGACGAAGCGCACGAGGACGCGGTGATGGCACTCCCGGCAGCGCGAGCGAGCGAGCCCGAGCCACGGGCCGAGAATCGCGAGCTGGGCGAGCGCCTGCGAGCCGCGCTGGCCGCGCTTCCCCCCGCGCAGCGCGAAGCGTTTCTGCTGCAGCAGGAGGCCGGGATGTCGCTGGCCGAGATCGCGGCCTTGACCGGAGTCGGAGCAGAAACCGTGAAGAGCCGGCTCCGCTACGCGCTCTCGAAGCTGCGTGCGGAGCTTGACGAGCTCGATGACGATTTGCGCGAGGGTTTGCGATGAGCGCGCGGCGCGAAGCGAGGCTCGAAGAGCGCGACCGCGCGCGAATCGCAGCGGGCCGAGACCCAACCGATGCCTTGCACGGCGGGCGCAAGGAAGCCCGATGAGCGAGATCGAGCGCGATCCGCGCATCGACGCCGCTTGGCGTGCCGCCAGTCGCGATGAGCCGCCGGCTCACCTCGACGATGCCATTCGCGCTGCGGCTCGGCGTGCGGTGGAGTCCGGTCCGCGCCGGAAGCGCGACAAGCATTGGTGGTACCCGTTCGCGGCCGCGGCGACGGTGGCGGTGATCGCGGTCGGCTTGTTGCAGCTCACTCCGCCCGAGCAGGTCACGCCGACGCTCGTGTCCGAACTGCCGAAGGTCGCGCAGCAGAATTCTGCTTCGGCGCCGCTTCCTTCGTCTGCGCCCGCGGCACCTGATTCAGCCAGCGGTCCACCCGCATCGTCGCGCGCACGGCCGGATTCGTCCAGCCAGGTATCGAACGCATTTGCCCAGAAACCGCCGCCTATCGCCGCGAAGAAGGAAGCCGCAGTCGATGAACGCGCTCAGCTCGCCGGCTCAATGCAGAACGAGCTCAAAGCCCGGCGACAACTAGACGTCGCTGACAAGCCCGCGCGCGCGGTGGAGCAGGACTCGGCTGGCAATATCGCCGTTCCGGCATCGCCACCCGCCGAACCGGCGCGCCGCAGCGAACCATCTCCCGCTGCGAAACCTGAGATGGACGCGCAGCGCGATGCCGTCGTCAGGGCACAAGCAAACAACCGAGCGCGGGCCGAAGAAGGCGAGCATGCAGCGCCTCCTCCGGCCGCTGCGCCGGCCGCGGCCGCACCCGGCGTGGCTGGAGGCGCACTACTTGAGCAGAAGCGTGAAGAGCCGCAGAGCGCCCTGGCCAAAGACGCGCTCGAGGCGGCGCCGAGAGCGAAGACCGCGCCTCGCAGCGTCGAGGACTGGATCAAGCTGATCCGACAGTTGCGAAGCGAGGGTCGGATCGAGGAGGCGACGAAGGAGATCGTCGCGTTCCGCAGCGCCTACGGCGAGCGCGCGGACTCGCTGCTGCCGGCGGACTTGCGAGCACTCAGCCCTGCTGCGCCAGCAAGCGCGAAGTAGCGCGCGAGCGAAGCAGTTTCTTGATCGGTGCGGGCAGCGCCGCGCCGGCAATGTCATCGAGCGGCATCCACACCACTCCCGGCTCCTGGGTGCGTGCCGCCTCCTCGCGCACGGCGCAAGGCAGCGGATGCAGGGTCAAGTGGAAGTGCGTGAAGGCGTGCTCGATCGCCGGCAACGGCGTCTGCGGAATGACGTTCACGCCGAATTGCGCCCGGCAGTGCGCAACGAGATTCCCTCCGGTCTCGATCTCGGGCAAGCTCCACAGACCCGACCAGACGCCGGTCATGGGGCGCCGCTTGAGCAGCACCTCGCCCTTGCGCTCGACGAGTAACACGGTGACCTCACGGCGCGGGAGCGTTTTCTTCGAACGTGAGCCGGGCAGCTCGGCGATGCGACCTTCGCGCCGAGCGATGCAATCGCGCGCGACCGGACAGGATTCGCAGCGCGGCCTGCGCACGAGGCAAACCGTCGCGCCGAGGTCCATCAGCGCTTGCGTGTAGGTCGCGACGTCGCTCCGTGGAAGCAAGGCTTCGGCGCACCGCCACAGCCGGCGCTGCACTCTTGCGTCGCCCGGGAAGCCGGTGATGCCCCCATGCCGCGCCAGCACGCGCTTCACGTTGCCGTCGAGGATAGCGTTGCGCGCTCCGTTCGCGAAGGCTGCGATCGCGGCGGCCGTCGAGCGTCCGATGCCGGGCAGCGCGGAGAGCGCCTCGGCATCGCTCGGAAAATGCCCGCCGTGCTGCGCGACGACGATGCGAGCCGCGTGGTGCGCGAGATGAGCGCGTCGGTAGTACCCGAGCCCGCTCCACAATTCGAGCACGCGCTCGATCGGCGCCGCAGCGAGGCTCGCGACATCGGGAAACGCGGCGAGGAAACGCTGGTAGTACGGGATCACGGTCCCGACTTGCGTCTGCTGCAGCATGATCTCGGAGAGCCAGATGCGATAGGGATCGCGCGTGCCTTGCCACGGCAGATCGCGCCGGCCGAAGGCCTTCTGCCACGCGACGAGCCGCCGCGCGAAGGAAGCTTTAGCGGCCAAGCCGCTGCTTTGCCTTCCCGGCGGCTTCCGAGCTGGGGAAGCGGGAGACGAGGTCCTCGAGCGTGCGCCTTGCGGCGGCGTTCTCGCCCAGTTCCCCCTGGCAGCTGGCGATGTTGAGGAGCGCGTCGGGGACCTTCTGGCTGTCGGGGTAGGTCGACAGGAGCTGCCGTTGCGTGGTGATCGCGCCGCGGAAATCGCGCTGCGCGTACTGCGCGTTGCCCTGCCAGTACATCGCCGAAGGCGCGAGCGGACTTCGCGGATAGCTGCGCACGAACGACTGGAAGCTCGCCACGGCACCGGCGTAGCCTCCGCTCTTGAATTGATCGAGCGCAGCGTCATAGGCACGCTGCTCTCCTGCGAGATCGGCTGCTCCGCCCGGTGAGCGTGCCGGCTGTCCCGGCAGGTTTGCCGCGCCCGGCCCACCAGCTCCAGCATCGGAAGATGGCGCCGCTGCTGCGCCACCCGCCGCCGCTTCGAGCTTGCGCAGCCGCCCATCGAGATCGAGGTACAGGTCGCGGCTTCGCTTCTGCGCCTGCTCGAGCTCGTAGGTGAGCACTTCCTGCTGCCCGCGCAACGTGGCGACGTCGGCCTTGAGCTGCTCGACGTCGTGCAGAAGGTCGACCAGGCCCTGACTCTTGAGCGTCGATTCCAGCGAGCTCAGCCGCTGCTCGATTTGATCGACGCGCTGGCGCACGAGATCGATGCGCTTGCGCGCCTCGTCGTCGTCGAAGAGCGCGCCCCGCGCCGGAGCGCTGGCGAAAGCCAAGGCAAACAGCGCAAGCAGTACCACGGGCGCTCGCGCCTTCTCTCTGCGCCCGCGCGTCATCTCCCCCTCTCGTTACTTCGCGAGCCTGCTACTCGCCCGCGTAAACCATGTCGTCGCGGCGATTCTCGGCCCAGGCGCCTTCATCGTGGCCCGGGTTCCGCGGCTTTTCCTTGCCGAAGCTCACCGTTTCGACCTGGCCGTCGGTAGCGCCGTAGAGCGCCATCATGCGCTTCACCTGGTCGGCGCGGCGCTGACCCAGCGCGATGTTGTACTCGCGGCTGCCGCGCTCGTCGCAGTTGCCCTGCACGGTCATGCGGGCGCTCTTGTTGCCGCTCAGATATTTCGCGTGCGCTTCGACCAGCGGCTTGAACTCGTCCTTGACCTCATAGCGATCAAAGTCGAAATAGACGCTGCGCTTCGAGAGGATGCTGCGCGGATCCTTGAGCGGATTCGTCGTACTGGCGGTGGCGCTGCCGGACACGCCGCCCGCGCTCGAGCCCGTCGTGGTCGTGCTGCTGGTCGAAGGCGTGCGCTCCTCGACCGGCACGCCGGTTTCGGTCTTCGGGGTGGTCTGGCAACCGCCGAGCAGCACGAGCAATGCGGCGGTCGTGCAAAGCATCAAGGTGGAACTACTGGATCTTGGTTCGTTCATTGTGTCTCTCCGATGTTCGATGTTATTTGGTAAGCGGACCCCATGCGGGCTCGCGCACATCGCTCGCTGCGGCGGTGAGTCGCTGCTTCACGCGGCCGTCGCTGGAGACTGCGGCCAATATACCACGGCCCCCATTCTCTGACGCGTAAAGGATCAGCTTTCCGTTCGGTGCCACCGACGGTGATTCGTCGTCGGCACCTTGCGTCAACACCTGCACCTGGCGAGTCGCGAAATCCGAGATCGCCAGATTGAAACGGCCGCCGTCGCGGCGCACGAAGATGAAACCCTTGCCGTCAGGCAGATGCCGCGGCGACACGTTGTAGCTGCCATCGAAGGTCATTCGCTCTACCGCGCCGCTTCCCAGCGTCAGCCGGTAAATCTGCGGGCTCCCGCCACGATCCGATGTAAAAAGGATGGACTTGCCATCAGGGGCAAAGTTCGCCTCGGTGTCGATGCCCGGAGAGTTCATCAGCCGAGTGACGCCGCTGCCGTCGGCATTGATTAGATAGATCTGCGAGAGGCCGTCGCGCGAGAGCGTCACGGCAAGACGGTTCCCGTCGGGCGCCCACGACGGCGCGCTGTTGCTGCCACGGAAGTTGGCGAGCACCTGGCGCTGGCCGGTTGCGAGCGACTGCACGTAGATGATCGGCTTCTTGTTCTCGAGCGAGACGTAGGCGATGCGGCTGCCGTCCGGCGACCATTTCGGCGTGAGCATCGGCTCGGTCGAGGTGACGATCGTCTGCGGGTTGTAGCCGTCGGAATCGGCGACCATCAGCTCGTAGCGGGTGCCCTGCTTGGCGATGTAGGCGATGCGTGTGCTGAAAACGCCTACATCACCTGTCAACTTTTCGTAAATGATGTCGGCGATCTGGTGCGCGGTGATGCGAAATTGCGCAGGCGTCACCACGTAGGAGAAACCGGCGAGTTGCGTTTGCTTCACGGTGTCGAGGAGGAAGAAGCGCACCTCGACCCTCCCGTCCGAGCGCGGCGTAACGCTACCGACGGTGACCGCGTCCGCGCCCCGCCCGGTCCAGTCGCCAAAGCGAACGTCTTCCGCGCGCGTCGGTCGCGGATTGATTCCTTCAGAGTCGATCAATTTGAACAGCCCGCTGCGCGCGAGATCGGCGCCCACGATCGAGGTAAGCGGATACGGATAGTTCGCCTCGCCCGCGAACGGCACGACGGCGATCGGAATCGTCGTCCCGCCGCCGCCGATGATTTCGATGGTGAGCTGCGCGCGCGCGGCCGAGGCAGCCAGCACGCAGGCGAGCAGCAGCAGGCTTAAGAGCGCGCGCACGGCGCGTGGACGAAGATTCATCGCTTGGGCTTTCCCGCTGGCGGATTCTGCTAGGGCGCTTCGCGCTCCTTCATTGCGCTCTTACCAGATTGTCGAGGCCGAGCGCCACGCGAAGGCGCTCGCTGGTCCGCCTCGCCTCGCTAAGCGTCGGATACGGTCCGACAACGACGCGAAACAGCCCGTCGGCCTCGTGTACCTTCGCTTCGACGCTCAGGCCGGCGATTTGGTTCGTCAGGTGGCCGACGAAGGCCTGCGCATTGGCGTTGTTGGCGAAGGCACCGAGCTGCACGACGTAGCCGCCCGTCTCCTGAACCACGGGTGTGGCGGGCGGCCCGGTCACGGTGGCTACCGGGGGCAGCGGTTGCGCGATCGCCACCGTCGGGATGCCGGGAGGCAGGATGCTCTCCACTTCGACCTCGCCGCTTCCCTTCTGGGCGATGCCGATGCGCCATGCCGCCGCATAGGAGAGG
>DATKJP010000311.1:0-2751 GCA_035543635.1 Casimicrobiaceae bacterium | reverse complement strand
TCCCGCATTCGATCTCGTCGACCGCGGGCCGAATCTTGACGTCCGCGATGACTTCTTCAAACACGAAGAGCACTGCGAAGTTCACGGGTGTCTCCCTTCGGAATGCTTCAGTGCAGCGCGCGGGCGAACGTACGGCCGGCGAGGAAAGCGGGCGCTTCCTCGTGCTCTTCGAGGAGATCGAGCAGCGTAAACACGAGCGCCTCGCAGAATTCCTGGGTCGCGTAGAAGCCGGATAGGAGCGTAACGTCTGCCAGGCACAGCTCGCCCTGGAGCACGGCGAGGGCGCGCTCCTTTGTCAGCGTGGAGCGCTTTTGCACGGAGAACCCGCACAGCATCGGGTATTCCCCAAAAATTACCGCCACGCGGGCTGCGAGATCCCTCGCGATGCATTCGGCCTGCAGATTCTGCGTGCCGTCGTGTAGCGCCTTCATAGTGCCCTCCTCGGGTCGACGCGTACACGGCTATCTTGCGGACATCGGCCGCGACGGTCTGTCGGGAAAGCTTGATAGTTGGGACCAACCCGAGACGAATCTGGCGCGCCCGGCGGGACTCGAACCCACAACCCCCAGCTTAGAAGGCTGGTGCTCTATCCAGGTTGAGCTACGGGCACGTTTTGCTTCGTGCCGCCTTCTGCCTCTGAAGGCCGCAAAGAAACTGGTCGGGGTGGGGAGATTTGAACTCCCGACATCTTGCTCCCAAAGCAAGCGCGCTACCAGGCTGCGCTACACCCCGCGGGTGTCGCATCTTACGCCCGCCCGCCGACGAGGGCAACGCCGCGCGGCATCCGCGAACGGAGCGAAAACCGCTTGCGGCTTTGGGCTTTCCGGTGTCAAATGATTTCTCGGGAGCGCAACACGGAGTCGTCGTTTTGGAACTTCTGTCCAAGCATTTCGCGCCTTATCACGCCAAGAAAGGCGAGGAGTACATGAGCGCCACTCAGCGCGCGCACTTCAGGAAAGTGCTCGAGGCGCTGAAGGGCGAGATGTCCCAGGACATCGACCGGACCGTCCAGGCGATGCAGGAGGACGCGACGGTGTTCGCCGATCCGAACGACCGCGCCACCCAGGAATCCGACATATCGCTGGAGCTGCGGAACCGCGACCGGGAGCGCAAGCTGATCCGCAAGATCGACGAAACGCTCCTGCGCATCGACAAGGACGACTACGGCTACTGCGAGAAGTGCGGCGTGGAGATCGGGCTGAAGAGGCTGGAAGCGCGTCCTACGGCCACACTCTGCATCGACTGCAAGACGCTCGACGAGCAGCGCGAGAGGCAGAGCGGGCGCTAGCCCGCCCCGGAACCCGCGTTCAGTGCTGTGCCGCCGCGGCGGCTTCCTTCACGGCTTTCATCGAGAGGCGCACGCGGCCCTTCTCGTCGGCCTCCAGCACCTTGACCTTCACCTGCTGGCCTTCCTTGAGATAGTCGGACACGGTGTTCACGCGCTCGTTGGCGATCTGCGAGATGTGCAGCAGGCCGTCCTTGCCCGGCAGCAGCTGGACGATCGCTCCGAAGTCCAGGAGCTTGAGCACCGTGCCGTCGTAGACGCGGCCGACCTCGACGTCGGCGGTGATGTCCTCGATGCGCTTCTTCGCCGCCTGCCCGCCTTCTGCCGAGACGCAGGCGATCGACACCGTGCCGTCGTCGGTGATCTCGATCGTGGTTCCGGTCTCTTCCTGGAGCGCGCGGATGACGACGCCGCCCTTGCCGATGACGTCGCGGATCTTCTCGGGGTTGATCTTGATCTTGATGATACGTGGCGCGAAGCTCGAGATCTCGGAGCGTGAGCCCTCGAGCGCCTGCTTCATGATGCCGAGGATGTGCATGCGGCCCTCGCGCGCCTGCGCGAGCGCGACCTGCATGATCTCCTTGGTGATGCCCTCGATCTTGATGTCCATCTGCAGCGCGGTGATTCCGCGCTCGGTCCCCGCGACCTTGAAATCCATGTCGCCGAGGTGGTCCTCGTCGCCGAGGATGTCGGTGAGCACCGCGAAACGCTTGCCATCCTTGATGAGGCCCATCGCGATGCCCGCGACGTGCGCCTTCATCGGCACGCCCGCGTCCATGAGCGCGAGGCTGCCGCCGCACACCGAGGCCATCGATGAGGAGCCGTTCGACTCGGTGATCTCCGAGACCACGCGCATCGAGTACGCGAATTCCTCCGGGCTGGGCAGCATCGCCACCAGCGCGCGCTTCGCCAGACGCCCGTGGCCGATCTCGCGGCGCTTCGGCGATCCCATGCGGCCGGTCTCCCCGGTCGCGTAGGGCGGCATGTTGTAGTGGAGCATGAAACGGTCGGTGTACTCGCCCATCAGCGCGTCGATCCGCTGCTCGTCGCGCGCGGTGCCGAGGGTCGCGACGACGATCGCCTGCGTCTCGCCGCGGGTGAAGAGCGCCGAGCCGTGCGTGCGCGGCAGAACCCCGGTGCGAATGCTGATCGGGCGAACCGTTCGTGTGTCGCGGCCGTCGATTCGCGGATCGCCCGAGAGAATCTGGTTGCGGACGATCTTCGACTCGAGCGCGAAAACTTCGTTGTTCACCTCGTTCGCGTAGCCCGCCGGCGCATCGGCGCCGATGCACTCGGCGGCGACGTTCGCATAGATATCGCGGAGCTTCTGCTGGCGCGCCTGCTTCGAGCGCAGCTGATACGCGTCGCGGAGCGGGCCCTCGGCGAGAGATGCGACCTTCGCGATCATCGCCTCGTCCTTCGCCGCGGGCTTCCAGTCCCACAGCGGCTTGCCGCCCGCCTCGACC
>DATKJP010000310.1:0-18599 GCA_035543635.1 Casimicrobiaceae bacterium | reverse complement strand
TTACCAACCCGGTCGTCGATCCGATCACTGGAAGCCTTTACGTTCCGTTCCTGCACTTCAGCAACTCGGACCAGGACTTCATCCAGATGATGATCTCCGACGACGGCGGAGCGACTTTCCGGTTCGCAACGTTCAATGTGCCGGGTGCGCCGGACCCGACCGTCATGCCGGTTACGCAGCCGGGTGAGTTCACCGAGTGTGGAGGAGGCAACTTCAGACTGACGATTCACGGCACGGCGAATGCCGGACCGGGCGCATTTGGCATTCCCCGTTACATCAACGCCTCCCGGATGACCCTGCAACCGGCACTTGCCGCACGCAACGGCGTCCTGTTCCTCGCGTGGAGCAACGCGACGATCCCGTCCTTCGGCGCATCGCCATTGTCGAATGTCATGTTCATGCGTTCGAATGACCGTGGCCAGACCTGGTCAGCACCTATCCAGGTCAACCCATCGGCTGGAGACATAGCTCATGTCCTTCCGGCGCTTGCGATCGACAACGATCCGAACGACGTCCACATCACCTACTACACGCAGCACAGCAACGGTACGGTCGATCTCGACATGGCGAATTCGCACGACGGCGGCGGCAGCTTCCCGTCAAACCGCAACGTCCGCGTGACCAGCACGTCGGCGAATCTCCCGCCGACGAACATTCCGCTGTCGAATGCTCCGGACTTTAGAGCCACGAACTACGATCGCCAGATCGCGGTTTGTTACGCGTTGGGAGAGTATCAAAGCGTGACGACGGCTAATGGAACCGTTTACGCTGGGTGGGGTGACACGCGCAACATGGTGACTGAGCCGGTCAACGTGCTCGATCCGATATCGGGCCAAACCCATCCGCAGGAGGATGTGTTCTTCCAGCAGGTGAAGGCTCAATAGTCTCTGACGCAAGGGGGCCGAGCAGCTTCTCGCTGCTCGGCCCTTCTGCTTCCTTCGCTTGAGGACGTCAGTGCATTGAGCGTTTTTGTAGATCTTACAAGAGCCCGCAAAGCCGCTGAACATCCCGCGTTGCAACAAGGCCTCCTGCATTGCCGCGCAGGAGCCATCGGCCGCAGCTACCGTCTCAAAAAAATCTTGACCGGGCGATTTCGCCGGTATTACGCTCTCGCTCGTTCGACTCACGCTCCAGAGCGAACGGGTTCGGGGGCTACCGCCAGGTAGGCTTTAAACCACAAGGAGCGAGCGGTTCACCAGTTTAGGGGCCAATCAGTCGCAGTGTCGTCGAGCGTTAGCGCGATCCGCAACGCCGGCGTTTGCCAATGCATTTCTCTGGGAGCACGAAATGATCAAACCGATCATCCGCTTCATCTCATATGCTTGTTTCTGTTTAGTTGCACTCTTTGCCGCAGCATCACAAACGCTCGCCGCTGGGTCGCATCACAGCGTGTCGCCGTTCCTAGTCCGCGGGCCACAGGCAACCCTGTCGGGTCAGTCGACGCCGCAGTATGGCCTTTTTACCTGTCAAGTCGGGTTGTCATCCATCCCAGGCAGGCAGTGCTATGACCCATACCAGATGCGCCATGCTTATGGCATCGACACGCTAATCAGCCAAGGTTTTGACGGCACGGGCCATACGATAGTCATTGTCGACGCCTTTCAGAATCCGAACCTGGTCAGCCAGATCGATCACTACAACACGTTCTACGGGCTTCCGCCGACCAATCTGACTCAAATCGCGCCGGACGGTCTCACACCCTTCGTTCCTGGCGATCCGAACATGACCGGCTGGGCCGAGGAAATCAGCCTCGACGTGGAATGGGCGCACAACATCGCTCCAGGAGCCAACATCTTTCTGGTGCTCGCCAAGACCAACAACGATGCCGACATCCTGAGCGCCGTGTCGTATGCGATAACCAATAGCCTCGGCGATGTCGTTTCGATGAGCTTCGGCGAAAACGAGAGCTGCGTCGATCCGGCTATTCTCGCCGCATACCATGACCTGTTCGTAGCAGCCGCGCAAAAGGGAATCACGCTGTTCGCATCTTCCGGTGATCAAGGCGCATCGCAGCAGACCTGCGATGGGAACTCATGGACGCAGGCTGCCTCTTCGCCGGCGAGCGATCCTCTGGCAGTCGCAGTCGGTGGGACAGAGCTTCGAGCAGCCGATTATTGCTTGCCCGTACTGGGCTGCGATCCCGCCGCGCACCCGGTCCCTGGAACGTGGCTGAGTGAGATCGTCTGGAACGAAGGACCTACGGGCGACTTTCAAGCCTTCTTCGGCGCCACCGAGGCGACCGGCGGCGGGTTCAGCGTGCTGTTCGACGTGCCGTCATGGCAGCAGAGCACTCTTCCGGGCGGAAAGCAACGCGGCGTACCCGACGTCGCGTACAACGCAGCCATCCTTCACGGCGTGCTGACTTATCTGAACATTCCCGGCGTAATCCCCGGCTTCTATACCTTCGGAGGCACAAGCTGCGGCTCTCCGCAATGGTCGGCGATGCTCGCGATCGCAAACCAGAAGGCCGGCGGACGATTGGGCTTTCTCAGCAAGGCGATCTACAACATCGGCAAGGTATCGAAGAAGGCCCAGGCGTCGTTCCACGACATCACCCAGGGTAACAACTCGGCGGTCGAGTTCGACTCCGGCGGCAATGAAGTCGACATCGCTGGTTTCATGGCGGGACCGGGCTGGGATGCGACGACCGGATTCGGGTCGCCGATCAACCCGAGCCTTGTCGACAGCCTGATCGCCGGCGTCTCACCGGGTGACGCGCAGTCCGCGATATCCACGACGAAGCCGAAGCCGCATCCGAAGCCGAGCGTGCCGGGTCACGCCAATCCGCACTGACGGCAGTAGCCGTTCGTTTCATTGTTTCAACAACGGGGCCCTCGCGGGCCCCGTTTGTTTTTTTGCTGCTCGACTTCCATTCGGGTGCAAGCTAATGTGTCGCTAACAATCGAGGCAGCCATGACCCGCAACACGCTCGCCGTCGCTTTCACGGCGATCCTCGCAGCTTGCTCGACCACTCCCATGACAACGAAGCCACCAAGCGAAGCTGTCGCTCAGCTTGCACCGACCGGGAAACTGCGGGCGGTGATCAACACCGGCAATCCCGTGCTCGCGAAGACAGGCTCCGCTGGCGGCGAGCCGGGCGGAGTGTCGGTCGATCTCGCGCGCGAGCTGGCGAAGCGATTGGGCGTGCCGCTCGAGACGTCCGTCGTGAATACTGCGGCCTTATCCGTCGAGGCGCTCAAGTCGAAGCGCGTCGACGTCGGCTTCATCGCCATCGATCCCGTGCGCGCCGCGGACATGGACTTCACCGCAGCCTATGTCCTGATCGAAGGCGCGTACATGGTGCCGGCGAGCTCGTCGATCCGCAGCAACGCGGAGGTCGACCGCCGCGGCGTGCGCGTCGGCGTGGGTGCCGGCAGCGCCTACGATCTTTTCCTCACGCGCGAACTGAAGCAGGCTGAGATCGTTCGCGCATCGACTTCGCAAGCCGTTGCGGATCTGATCGCGGCGAATCGAATCGACGTCATGGCGGGCGTGAAGCAGCAGCTCGAGTCCGACGCGAAGCGCCTGCCGGGCTGGCACATGCTCGAAGGCCGCTTCATGGTCATCGAGCAGGCGATGGCAACGCCCAAGGGCAGACCCGAAGGCGCTCGTTATCTCACCGCGTTCGTCGAAGAGATGAAGTCCTCGGGCTTCGTCGCGAGCGCGCTCGAACGCAACGCCATCGAAGGCGCGACCGTCGCTCCGCTGAAACCAATCCGCTAGAAGTACGCCCTCGGGCGATCAAGCTTACCGGCCGCTTGCGCCGCGTAAGCATTTCCTACTTCGGATGTAGTCGCAGGGACTACAAGCGGCGGGTGCGCTCGCGCACCAAGTGAAATCGCACGATGTCCAACCAGCGTGTCGATGTCACATGGATGCAAACATGAAGCGTAAACTTGTCTATGTGCTTCTCGGTCTGCTGTTGAGCGGCTGCGTCGTCGTGCACGACGGCTATTATCACGACGGCTATCGAAACGGCTATTACAGCAACGGATACGGATATCGCGGCTACTATCACGATCACGGCCAATAAACTCTCGCAAGGGAGAACAATAAATGAGCCTGCCGATTCCTGCGGCTGCCGTACGCGAAAGACTTGTATCCGGTCGGCCGCATCTCACCGTTTCGCTCGCGCGTTCGCGCGATGATGTGCGCGCGGCGCAGCGGCTGCGACATCGCGTGTTCATCGAAGAGATGGGCGCGCGCATCGGAGCCCGGCGATCCAGCGTGGAGCGCGACCGTTTCGATCCCTTCTGCGAGCATCTGATCGTTCGCGATTGCGCGACCGGCGAGGTGATCGGTACCTATCGGCTGCTCACGCCCGAGCGTGCTGCACGATTAGGGAGCTTCATTGCCGGCGCCGAATTCGATTTGACGCCGCTCGAGTCATTGCGCGCAGGGCTCGCCGAGCTGGGGCGCGCGTGCATCCATCGCGATTACCGCAGCGGCGCCGCGATCATGCTCCTCTGGTCGGGCATCGCCGGTTTCATACGCGCACAAGGGGTACGTCATCTTTTCGGCTGCGCGAGCATCGGCATGGAAGACGGCGGCGCTAACGCGCTTGCCGTTTACGCGGCCGTCTCTTCGCATCACCTCGCTCCGGTCCAATATCGCGTGATGCCGTACACTCCGGTCGTGCACGTCGCCGCTGGATGCGCGCCTGCGCGCATTCCGGCGCTGCTCAAGGGCTACCTCCGCCTCGGGGCGTGGGTCTGCGGCGAGCCGGCATGGGATCCGGAGTTCAACACCGCGGACCTGCTCGTCCTGCTCTCTCTCGAACGTCTCGAGGCGCGCTACGCGCGCCATTTCGGCTTGGCGGCCGAGAACGGCCGGTCGGCTACTGTTGCGTCGCCGCCGCGAGTTGCCGTAGCCTAGGTGGCGTTTTCAATCGCTCGACTCGGGGGAGGCGAGCCTTGTTCGATCGATTCCAGAGAAGCTGGGACCTCGCAGTCGAATGCATGAGCCTGCTCTTGGAGGACAAGAGCCTGCTCGTCTTTCCGCTGCTCTCTTCGATCGCGATGCTGCTGGTCATCGGCAGCTTCGCGTTTCCGCTGTTCCCCAGCTTCGCACTCTGGTCGAAGCACGGCGCGCGTGCGATGCCGGCGCTGACCTACGTGGCGCTCTTTGCCTTCTACTGGCTGCAGTATTCGATCGTGATCTTCTTCAACACCGCGCTGATCGAAGTCGCGCTCGATCGCTTCGACGGCCAGGAAGCGAGCATCGGCGACGGCCTGCGGCGCGCGTGGTCGCAACTCGCGGTGATCGTCGCCTACGCGCTGATCGCAGCGACGGTCGGGCTGATCCTGCGCGTGATCGCCGAGCGCGTCGGCATCATCGGCCGGATCGTCGTCGGGCTGATCGGGCTCGCATGGAGCGTGGCCACCGCGCTCGTGGCGCCGGTGCTCGCGGCGGAGGACGTCGGTCCCATCGAAGCGATCGAGCGCAGCGTCGAGCTGATCAAGAAGGCCTGGGGCGAGGACATCATCGGCAGCGCCGGCATCGGCCTCGTGTTCGGCGCGCTCATCTTCTTCACCGTGCTCGTCGGCGGATCCTTCGTGGTCGTGGCATTTGCGGCGCACGACACCGCGGCCGGCGTGCTGCTCATCGTCGTCTCGGCGCTCGTGGTGAGCCTGCTCGGGCTCGCGCAGGCAACCCTGCACGGCATCTACTCCGCCGCGCTTTACCGCTACGCCAACGGCGATCCCGCCGCCGGCGGCATCGAGCCGCGCCTGCTCGAGGACGCCTTCCGCGCCCGAGGGTGAAATCGCACGCGCCACCGCTTACGGGCGGTGGCGCGTCGTCAGTCGTTGCTGCTCAGTTCTTCCCGTTCGACTTCCACAGCGCGAGATGCGCGCCGGTAGGATCGCGGATCACGCTCATCCAGCCGTATTCTCCGACCTGCATCACGTCCTGCACGACGGTGGCGCCGAGCTCCTTCGCCTTCTCCGTCGCAGACTTGATGTCGTCCACTCCGACGTAGGCGAGCCAGTACGGCGGGGCCTTGGGGTCGGAATCGTTCATCATTCCGCCGCCTGTCCCTTCTCCCACGCTGATCATCGTGTAACCGCCGCCTTCCGGCATCGGCATGTCCTGCAACTTCCAGCCGAACAGCTGACCGTAGAACTGCTTCGCCTTGGCGACGTCCTTGGTATGCAACTCGACGTGCACAAACGGGTTTGCCATCGCTTCACTCCTTAATGAGCCGGTCGCATCAACGCGTACCGCGTCAGCTTGGGCCGGCGAAGGTTGGCAACGGTTCCCGGCCGCGATTACTTGAAAATGACTTCCTGCAGGTTCTTGATCCCGACGATCTCGCGGATGTCGCTGCGCTTGACCAACAGCTCGAGCTGCTGCTTCTCGGGACCGACCATCTTCTCGGCGATGGCGTCGAACGTCTCCGGCGGCGTATCGAACAGCGACCAATTCTTCTGCTCGGTAAGAATCATCAGATTCCAATCGTTACCGTTCGAGGACACGCCGTCGAGCACCTTGTAGGACAGGATCAGGTTCTGCTTGCGCGCCTCGTCCAGGCTCCGCTTGAAGGCGCCGGAGAGATCGGTCAGGTACTGCTGGTCCATCCCATACTTCACGCGGACGAGCGTGACCGTCCATACGGAGCCCATCGTATAGGGTCGATCGACCGCCCAGCACGGGACGGATGTAAGACAAAAAGCGCAGAGCGAAGCCGCGACCAGTATCTTGAAGAAGTTCATGAGTGATTCCTCCCGAGCCGCGTTGGCCTCGAACCTTCGCGTCGGCGAACGCGGCGCCGCCGTCGCGGAGCGATCGATGCGTCTGGCATGCGATCAGCCGGGCAACATAGCAGCGGACGCAGCCGCGAGTCGACGATCACGCGACGGGGCGCGGGCCGGTACGACAAGGCGCCGCGCGTTGCGATAAAGCGAAAGCCCCGCGGGCGCGGGGCTTCCGTTTGCTTCGATTTGACCGGGGACAGTGCTACGCGGGAACTCTTTCGCGCTCCTTCACGCTTGGTTCCGGTGTCGCCGGCGCCTCAGGCGTGCGTTCCGGCTGCTTTGTCACCTGCTCGCGTTGCTGCTGCTCCTTGCGCGCCTGATCAGCTGCGCGCAGCTTCCGGGTCCATTCGCTGAATTCGTAGCACATAGTAAGCTCCTCTACAACTTCCTCCGCCAAGCCACTCCTGCCGGGCAGCGACTCGCAATTGGATGGTACGCCCGCTCGCTCAACGCGTAAACGGAAAAATTGGCGCGCCGACAAACGGCCTTCGCGTCGTTGGCGTCACGCACGTTTTTTGCTAACCCCCGCGCGCCTTCAGATTGAGGAATTCGCGCCGCGTTTTCGGGCCGTAGGTGAGAAAGCTCGGATCGGCGTGCTCGGCGTAAGCGACCCGCTCACGGGAGAGCTTGTCGGTGGCGAGGTGTTTCTTCAGGACGTCTTCCGAAATCTTGTACACCTTCAAGGCGTTGCGTCCGAACACCTTGGCGCGGCGCGCGGCGGTGATCCCTGGGTACCCGTGTTTGGCTGCCAGCTCGCCCGAAATCTGGAAGCTGCGGAAGGCCTGGATCTGGTCCTGCGGCGAACCGTACCAGATCGAGTCGGTGCCCCAGAGCACGTTGTCCTCGCCGACGTATTTCAATAGCTTGCCGAGCGCGTGCGCGGTCTGGTCCGGGTCGCGCATCAGAAAGCGCCAGGTCGAGCCCAGCTCGGCGTAGACGTTCGCACCCGGCTTGATATTGTTCTTGCGCAGGCTCGTAACCAGCGCGTCGATGCCATCGGTGCGGGCCGGATCGTAGGGCCCTTCGGCTTTCTCAGGCACGAAGCCGGAGTGGTAGACGAGGAACTTCACGTCGGGAAAGCGCTTCGCCACGCGGCCGATGTCGATGCAGGTCGAGTGCTCGTAGGACTGCGGCCCGAACGGAAGGCCCTTGTGCACGGCGATGGTGCGAATGCCGAGCTTGCGCGCCTTCTCGATCATCGCGAGCCCGGCGTCGTCGTCCAGGAAGAAGCCCTTGCCGTCGGGCCCCCACTGCGTGTAGGTCTTCCAGGCCGCGACGGGATAACGGGCGGCGAGCTCGTCCATGCCTTCGAGGTCGCCTTCCTGGTTCGGGTTGACGCGCCCGTGCAGCAGCATTCGATGGCTGCCCTCCATCCGCTCGACGATCGCGGCAGTGGCCGCAGCCTCCTCGATCGTGAGCGGCTCGCCTTTGCGCGTCGAAGGCACGAAGGAAAGGACGACCAGGTCGGTATCCGAGTCGAGAAAGACATCCTTGATGAATGACTCCCAGCCCAGGCAGCTCAGCGAGGCGAGGCCGGGCGCGGATTGCGAGCTGCAGCTCGCGCGGTCGGTCGCGAAGCGCAGCGGCTGCGCACTCGACGGCAGCGCTCGCGTCCAGGCGCCGGTCGGATTCACGAAATGCCCCTGCACGTCGAAGATGAATTCCTGGCGATCGAGTGTCAAGCGCGCAAGGTCGAGGTCGAGCCCAGTCTCTTCGTGTAGATCGAAGTAGCCGCCCCGGCGTCCGCTCGCCGCGTAAGCGGCGTTCATGGCGAGGAGCGTCGTCGCCGCCCCGCAGGCCGAGACGAGGAATGCGCGCCGTGACAGCGCGAGCCGCCGCGCGTTCTTGGTCGCGGCTTCGAACGCGAGCCGGCGCGCAAGAACATGCATCGGTCCCAGCGGAATCGGCGCGAACTCGCCGTTGGTCGTCGCATCGAGCTTGATCGGCAGCCGCGTCCCGTCAGGGTCGTGGCGAAAGCGTTTGAAACGGGTCATGGAGAAACTCCGGTTCGCCTCTCTTTGCTGGCGAGCGAGTCAACTGAGCGACGTCACCGACAACGATGCGCCATGAATCGCGCGGGCGTCGTCGGAGGCCAGGAACAGGAACACCTTGGCGAGATCGGCGGGCGCCACCCAGCGTCCGGGATCGGCATCGGGCATCGCCGCGCGGTTCTCGGGCGTGTCGATGATCGTCGGCAGCACGCAATTGACGTTGATGTTCTTCTCGCGCAGCTCCGCGGCCATCGCCTCGGTGACGCGGATGACCGCGCTCTTGCTGGCGCAATACGCGCCCATGCGGGCCACGCCCTTCAGCGCGGCATGCGCCCCGACGTTAATGATGCGACCTCCGCCGGCGGCGATCATCTGCGGCACGGCCGCGCGCACCATGTTGAGCAGCGAGCGCAGGTTGATGTCGAGGAGAAAATCCCAATCGGCGTCCGGCGTCTCGTGAACCGGCGTTCCCATGCGGAAGCCTCCGGCGATATTGGCCAGCACGTCGATGCGCCCGAAGCGCTCGACGGCGGCGCGCACCGCTGCGTCGACTTGCGCTTTGTCACGGAGATCGGCCGGAGCGAACAGCCGCTTCGCGTCCTCGCCGCCGAATGCCGCAGCCAGGCTCTCGCGCCGCGAGGCGATCAGCACCAGGTTCGCGCCGCGTTCCGCGAAAGCGTCGGCGACCGCGCGGCCAAGATTGCCCGAGGCGCCGGTCAGGACCACGGTGGATGTCAACGGAGCCCTCGTCTTTCCGTTTGTCGTCGTAATCTAGCAGACCGTCTTGCCTTGACAATGCGCAGCCCTGTTGTTACGGTTTTCGACCGGCTGCAGGGGCGCGAATAACGTTTCAGTGGGGCGCTGTAACAGTGTGTAACAACAGCGCGCTGCAACTGTAACAAGACTATCGTTTTTCGCTTTGCCTTGGAGCCAGGACAGGTGCGGCGGCACGCGGTTGTGGGACGTAAAGCATGCCACTCCTCGCCCACGGGCGCGAGGAGACGCACGTGGCAGTAGCGGCGAGTTTTAGTGTCGAAGACCGCCCCGCGGCGGCGATCAACTGGCCCTCGCTGATCGAAACGGTCCTCGCCATTGCGGCGATCGCCGCGCTCTTTCCCCAGTTTGCCCGCCTTGCCGCCGATGATGCCGGCCGCGGCGGACGTTTCGCCGACGCCGCCATCTCCGTAGGCGGCTTGCCCGAGCGCGTCCTCCCGGCATTGTGCGCGAGTCATGGGGCGCTCGCCGAACCGATGGTTCGCGATCGGCTCTGCCGCCGCTCCGAGCTGCGCAGCGAGCCCGCGCCGACGACCGGGATTCCGCTCTCGCTGGTGAACGCGTATGCCGAGACCGCGCGTGCCTTCCGTCGCCCGCTCGCCGAAGCGGAAAAACGGCGCGGCGAGCTTCGCCTGCAGCAGCGCGAAGGGTTGGGCGACCTGCTCTCGCTCGGTAATGAGATCGAGGCGATCGATGCGGAGGTCGAGCCGTACGCGGCACGCTACGCGCTTGCCGGGGGCGACGATGCCGCGCCGCTGCCGCTCGCCTGCGCGTTCGAATCCGTTAAGTCCGCGATGGCGGGTCCCGCCGAGCGTGGCGAGACCGCACAGGCAAACGCCCTACTGTTGCTCGGTGCGGCGCTCGACGGCCAAGGTGCGACACCGGCGCTCGCCGACGCCGCCTTGCTGCCAGCCTCGAAGCGCAGCGCCGGCTCCACATGCGGCGCCTTTCCTCTGACAGAGGCGCTCTCGCGCGCGTCGTCGCTCGTCGCCGATGCACGCCAGGCGCGCATGCGCGCCGACAAGAACGAGGCGATGCGCGATCTCTTGCACACCGCCGGATGGCAGTGGGCGGCGTGGATGTTCGCCGGACTCGTGCTCGTCAAGCTCGCCCGGCGGCCGGGATCCGCGCTGACCGGAGTCGCGCTCGCCTTTTCGTTCTGGGCCGCCGCCGCGTGGATCGGTCGCGTGCCATGGCCGTTTGCCGCCGGCTTCGAGCCGGGACGCGTGTCGGCCTCCATCACTGCGGCGCCCGCGCCATTCGTGCTCGCGCTGCTCGGTGCAGCCATCGTCACGCTGGTTGCGTCGGTGTGGCTGCAGAAGCGGATGCCTTCGGTCCCGCAGACTCTCGCCTCGCGCATCGGCTATCCGGGCCTGGTCGCAGCGACCGGCCTCGGCTGGCTGCTGCTCCTCGATCTGTCGGCCAATGGCAATTTCAGCAACCGCTACCTGGCGCTCTATCACCAAGGACATCTGTGGCTGGGGATGCTGGTGCTCACCATGATCGCCTTCCTGCGTCCGGGCATCGGGCGTGTGCTGGGCTGGACGCTGTCGATGGTCGACGCGCTGATGAGCTACCTCCGTCGCAGCCTCGGCCCGCTGCCCATGACCGCCGTCACCGTCATGCTCGTCGCCGGCGCGGTTGCCGCTGTGGGGGTGCTTGCGAACCGGCAGCAGATCAGCTCGGAGATGGCTCGGCTCTGTCTCATCGTCGGCGTTGCATGGTTCTTCTTTCTGCGCGGCGGTCCACTGGCACAGCGCCTGGCGCACAGCGGCGGCTCGCTCGTCTCGCTCCTTCGTTACGTCTGGCCGCTCCTGTGCGTGGTGCTGGTGGTAATCGGGATCCAGATCGTTGCGCGTTACCTGGGGCCGCTGCTCATTGCCTGCTACGGTGCCGGCGCCTTCGTCGCCGCGTCGATCGCGATGTGGTGGCGGGAGCGCAACGGCGCGTATCGCGCGGCTTTCGCCTTGGCGATGGCGCTCTTCGTCTCGTGGATCGTCGGCACCACGATCGCCCTCTTCCAGCTTGGCTCGCTGCACGAGATCACCGCCGGGCGCCTCGAGAATCTCGCGGCGCCGCTCGCCTCGGCCAACGATCAGCTTGCACTGGTGACCTGGTTCCAGCGCGCCGCCCCGCCGGACGGCTTCGGTATCGGTTCGGTGCCTTGGTGCGGAAATTCCGGCGCGCTCAGCTGCGCCGGAGTGCCCGCCCAGATTCAAAGCGACTACACGCTCACTGCTCTGGTCGGCGCTTTCGGCTGGGCGATGGCCTGGATCGTGGTCATCGGCGGCGCGATCTGGCTGCACCGGCTCATTCGCCATCACGGCCGCGTGACGCGCGGCGAGCCGCGGCTCGTCACCGCATCCGAGCACGTAGTCAACGACGATCAAGCGCTCATCTCCTGGATCGGCGTAGCCTGGGTCGTGCTCGCGCTCTGCCAGCTCGCGGTGACCGTCGCGGGCAATCTCGCCGTACTGCCGCTCACCGGGGTGACCTTCCCCTTCGTGAGCTTCGGCATGACCTCGCTCGTGGTCAACATGGCGATGCTCGGGCTGGTGATCAACGTCAACGTGCCGCCGCGGGGCGATCGTGGCTGAGCGGCGTGCGCCGAGCTTGCTCGATTTCGCCATCGTGGCGAGCATGGCGATCGTGCCGGTGCTGCTCTTCGTGCTGCTGCTGGTCGATGTGATTCGTCCGCTCGACCCGACGCTGCCGTCCGCGCGCGCCGGCGATCGTCACATCAGCGTACGTCAGGTCGCCGCGCTCAAGACCTTCGAGCGCGCCATCGTGCGCCGCGACACGGTCACGGTCGGGCCGCCTACCGCGATTCTGCTCCTCGATCGCATCCCGCAATGCCGCAGCGCCTGGGACGGCCGCGGCGGCATCATCGATCGCGTTCGCCGCGCGCTCGCGCCGGAGAGCGCTGCGGCACCCTCGCCCGCGCAGCGGCTCTCGGCGCAGCTCTCCGATCTCGACGCCGCGCTCGCAAGTTTCTCGACCGGTGATAAGCGGCGCGTGAGCGAGGCGGTGGGCTTCGATTCGCTGCGCTGGTTCGACGCCGTCGCAACGACGATGCAGCTGCCCATCGAAGCACCCGATTACCCGGGACACAGGTTCACCGTGCAGTGCTCCGACATCGCCACGGCGGCGGCCACGCTTGCGCGCGGCGACGGACGCATGCTCGCCGCGCTCTCCTGGCGCGGCACCGAAGTGAATCGCGTCGTGTCGCGTTGGCGATCCGATCAGTTCATGGAGGTTTCCGCGCGGCAGGTCGCGCGCGCCAACCCCTGGCAGGGTGTGCCCGGTTGCATCTACTTCGGCAACTCCACAGCCTCAGGCGATGTTTCGATACCGGCGTATTTCGTGAGCAGCACGCGCACGATCGAAGAGTCCTTGTGCACGCGGCCGGAGCTCTTTGAAGTGGCAGAACGTGAGGGCGATCCGACTCCGCCCACCGGGATCATCGGCGAAGCGACCCCAGAGCTTCCCGTCGACGATCCGCGCTGGAAGGTGCCGCCTTCGCTCGACGTCATGCTGCAATCGCTCGCCACGCTGCGGCGTCCGTCGGGCGCGTTGTACCGGCTCTACACGGACGCGGGTGCGACGCCCGACGATACGCCGACCGGCTACCGCTACGGGCCAAATCGCATCGACTGGCACGGAACGCCGATCGACGTCGGCTTCTCCGTCGACATCACGATCGATCCCTCGCTGCAGGAGCTCGCGCAGAAGACCGCCGCCTGCTACACCGGGCGGCAGGATGTCTGCCGCGCGCTCGGCATGACGCGCAACGAGGACTCCGGACATCCGCTCGGCAACAAGTTGCTCGAGCGCGCGATGGTGCGCATGGCGGCGGTGGCGGTGATCGACGTCGAGAGCGGACGCATCGAGGCGCTCGCAGGCGCCCTCTCACCCTGCACGCGGCAGGAATACGACGGCCCGGGACGCAGCAAGTCCTGCGACAAGCGTCTGCCCTACGTGCCGCGTTATCGTCCCGACGCGCTGCTGAATACAGCCGTCTTCTTCGATGCGATGCCCGGCTCGGTGATCAAGCCGATCATGGCGGAGGCCTTCCTCACCGATCCAGAGGTCGGCGCGCGCTGGCTCGCCGCCGAGCGCGCGGCAATGCGCACCCCAGGCACGCCATCGCTCGACAGCATGCGCGGGCAGCTCATGCGCTCGAACTCGGCGCGCTTTCTCGACCGAATGTTCTGCGCCGACACCTCCTTCGCGCATTGCACGCGTCCGTGGCGAGTGCAGGCGATGGCGGCGGGATTCGGCTGGAATGACGGCTGCGTGTCCCCGCGCGAGGATTGCGGCAAGCGCGATCTTCTCTTCGGTCGGGCGGTGGACGCCGGCGCGGAATCCGGGCGCGTGACGCCGCTCGCGACCATCGTTCCCTATGGGCGCCTTCTCTCCGAGCCGCTCGGTGGAAAGATGGAAGCGCCGTTTCACCTTCGTCCCGCGGTTGTGCTCGACCCGGCCAAGGTGCGCAGCTGCGCGGACGAGAAATGGGAAAAATGCGGTGGCGGCGTCGTGGTCGATGTCGTCGCCGAGGGGTGGGGACAGGGCCACGCGCGCGCGAGCGCGCTTGGCGTGGCGGGCATGATGGCTTCGCTCGCGGCGGCAGCCAACGGTCAGAGCGAGTTGCGCGAGCCGCATCTGGTCGCCGGATTGCGCGGCGTGGCCGGTGAAGGTTCGACTACGCTCGAGTCCGCGGTGAGCCGCTTCGGTCTCGCCGAGGCGCAGCCCAGCCGCCTCTCGCACGACGCGGCGGAAGTGATCCTGAGCGGACTCTCCTACGGCCATCGCGCGGGCACTTCGCGGCTGGCCTGCGAACAGGTATTCGACGCGAAGACGTGCAAGGACATGGACTGGATCGCGGGCAAGACCGGCACGCCGACCTTCCCGAACGACGACCGCTCGCTCGACGAGCTGTGGCGGCTGTGCGGCAAGGGCGCGGCCAGGTCGAAGAGCGAGATCGCAGCGTGCGGACCGTTGCGGCCGTACAAGTGGTACGTCGCCGCGTATCGCACCGACCGCAACGATCCACGCTGGACAAAAGTGATCGGCGTGCTCACCGAGCGCAACTGGATCAAGGACACCGGACGCATACACGGCGCCGGCGATCACGGTCCGAATCCTGCCGCCGAGATCGCCATGCAGATCGCGGGACGGAATGCCGGCTACATTGCGGGAGACAGCCGATGAGCCGGGCGCTGGCTCGCGATCGGTCGAATCGAAGCGCGCACGCCGGGCAGCGCGAGGCTGAGGCGCCATTGGTGTGGACCTTCGACGGGACCTTCGCCACTTGTCTCTTCGACATGGAAGACACGCTGCGGCGCGCGCTGGTGCAGGTCGGCGAAGTGTCGCGCCTGGCCGTTATGGTCGAGCTGTCGCTTCCTGCCCTGCGCGCGCGAGTCGAGGCAGGCGACGCGATTCAGCCGGCGTGGGACCGCTTTCTGGACGCCGTTGGCTCGCGTTACGGGCTGCCTGCGGCGCCTCGCGTGCGCCATCGCAAGACGGAAGGGCCGCTCGCTACGTTGTGGATCGCTTACCGGAGCTAGAACCATGTCGCTCAAGAACTGGCTGCTGCACAAGATGAACGGAATCGCCACCCGCCCCGATCTGCCGCGGAGTCCCGTGCTGCGCTCACGCATGGATCCGCCGGCGGTGACGCGACGGGACGCGCGGCGCACCAACGGGCATGTCCCCGCACCAGCGCCACAGGTGCCCCACCTCGGGCCTTACGCAACGCTGGTCAACGCCATTCGCGAGGAGCTGGAGACTTTCGTCGTGAGTCATCTTCGCCTGCATCTCGCCATCGCCGAGCACGACCGTTATCTCCTCACCTCGATCGACGTACGTGCGACGACAGCGGGGGAAGGCGAGGAGTTGCTGCGCCGCTTCACGCGCGAATTCAAGCCGGAGCAGATCAAGCATTACCTCGAGAAGGAAGTGATCGGCGCGCTGCCGAATGCGAGCGCGATCGATCTCACGCAATTTGCCGGCCTCAACGCCGAGCGTGAAGAAGAAGATGCGGAGGCTGACGACAGCTACAGCGAGTTGCTGGCGGAGTTGAAGAGCTCCAAGCCCGCGCCCAATCTGCGCCCGTTCGAAGTGAGCTTGATCGGCCGCTGGTCGGAGCATGCACCTGGCGAAGTTCTCGGCGCGGGCACGCCGCACACTCCGCTCTCAGGACGCAATGTCGAGATCGCGATCGAGGACGCGGACGGCGCGCGCCACGTCGTGCTGCGGGCAGTGGTTCCCGGGCGCCGCTATGCGATCGGCAAGGGCGAGGGTTGCGACATCGTAGTGAATGCCGTCTACGCGAGCCGCCGCCATTGCGAGGTATGGCTCGACCACGGCGCGTGGTGGGTCACCGACGCCGGGTCGACCAACGGCGTTCGCGTCGAGCGTGGAGCAAGCGTGCTGGGACGCAGCGATTCGAGCAATGCGGGCGGGGCGTCGGTCGTCGAAGTGAGCGACGGCGCGCGCATCGTCCTTTCCGCGCATGCGGAAGGCCCGCCCGCAGATTATCCGCGCGTCGTGTTCGACGCCGGCCGCGAAGCCTCCATCGTCGCGACGCCGATCGCTCCCGGCGCGAGCGCGCTCACGACGCCCTCGACTCCGATCATCAAGGCGCGCCCGCGCGAGGGATTCGTCATCGCCGCGCGCACCGCCTCGGGGGTGCATACCGTCGAGCTCTCGGGCGAAGGCCTTCCGTTCTCGGTCGGCCGCTCGCGCACCCAGTCGCTCGTGATCGACTGGGCGCACGAAGGCGTCTCGGGACATCACGCCGACATCACCGAGATCGACGAGGAAGGCGTCACCCTTGTCGTTCACGGCAACAACGGCGTCAGCTGCAAGGGGAAGTCGTATCCTCCCGGCGCACGCCTGCGCTGGCGGGCCGGAGACGCGATTACATTGGGCAAGACGATTGGGAACGAGCCGCAATGCCACCTGACGCTGTCGCGCCACGCGTAGGCGACGAGCCGACGCCGCACGAGCCCGCCTCTTCGGTTTGCGCGGCGACGCCGCGCGGCCGCTCGAGCACGAGCGGGCACTCGGTGCGCACCCTGCCGTGGGTCCGCCTCGAAACCGCTGCGGCCAGCGCGCGCGGCAAGCGGCGCAACGTCAACGAGGATTGCTTCAGCGAGCTCGACGGCTCCGCGCCGGTATTCGTCGTCGCCGACGGCGTAGGCGGCGGCGCCATGGCGGCTCGCGCGAGCCGCGAGCTGGTTTCTCAGCTGCACGAAGCGCTCGACGGCCGGCGGATCGATTCGGGAACGATACGCAATGCGCTGCTCGTCGCCGACCGCGAGGTTGGACGCAGCATCGCCAATCACACCAATGCCTCGGGTGCGGCGACGGTCGCGCTCGCAGCGGGCAGCGGCATGACGCTCTCACGCTGGCTCGTCGCGTGGGTCGGCGACTGCCGCGTTTATCGGCTCGGGGCTGGAGCCAATGCCTCCGCTGAGCTTCTCACCGTCGACGATACTTATCGCCATCTCGAGGAGGCACCACCACCGGGAGGATCGCGCGACGATCCGGCACGCATGGTAGGCAACGGCGCGGTCTCCGCGCCGAACGTTGATGAAGTGGCGCTGCGCAGCGGTGAGATGCTGGTACTGGTGAGCGACGGGGTGCACAAGCACATCGAGCCTCAGGACCTGAGCCGCGTGTTGCATCAACCCGCGCCGCTCGTGCGCCGCTGCAGCAGGCTCGTCGCGCTGGCCCGCGCACGGGGCAGCAGAGACGACGCCACCGTGCTCGTCGTGCAGCGGGAGGCTCGGCGGGGGCGTCTGGCATGGCTCGCGTCAAGCCTGCTGCTGCTCGCCGCGCTCGTGATCACCCTCATGGTGCTGCAATGAACGCCGAGCAGATCGAGCGAGTATTCGGGCGAGGTCGCCTGAAGATGGTGACCGGGGAGCACGTCGAGGTGTTCCGCGAGGGGGTGGCGCGCGGCGAGCGCCGCCGCTACACCAAGCGCTTCCTCAACACGCAAGAAGGCGACTTCGGCCAGTGGACCGAGCGCGAATGGCGCATTCTCGCGCGCCTGATCGGGCACGGCATCGCGTGCGTTCCGGACGTCGTCCAGTTCGATCGCGGGCGCGTCGGCGGGATGCAGCTCGTGCAGACCTACGACGCAGGCGTCACCGTCGATCAGTGGGCCACGCTGCTGCCGATGTCGCGTGACGGGCGCGTCTCTCGCCACGTGTTCGAGGATTGCGCGCACTGGTGGGCCCTCGCGCACCACTGTCTGCGTGCGCTCAACGAGATTCATTTGCTCGAGCTCGTGCACCTCGACGTCAAGGGCGACAACGTCTGCATTCCGTACGCGCCGGCGAGCTTCGATCCCGATTCTCACGAGCTGTGGCTGCGCCCGGTGTTTTCGCAGCTCGCGCTGATCGACTTCGCTTTCGCGCTCGTCTCGCGCGAACAGCTCGACACGCCACTCCCCATCGGGTGGCAGAAAGAGTACGACTACCAGTCGCCTCGGCTGCTCGCCGCGCTCGAAGCGGGACGCGACGGCGAGCTGCAGGCCACGCGCGAGCTCGACTGGCGCTGCGACATGTACAGCCTTGCCGCCATGCTCAAGCGCTATCTGCCCGACGACGGCGCCACGGGGCAGGCCGAGCCGGCCGCGGGATGGAATTCGGAGCGCTTCGACGCAGCGAAAGCGCTGATTCTCGCCATCCGCGAAGCGCACGACGCGGAGCTGCCGGCCGATCCGGTCGAGCGGCCTCATCGGACGCTGCTCGAGCTCACCGGCAAGAGGCTGCGCGAAGAAGAGTTGCAACTCTCGCTCGAGCGCGGTTGGACGCTCGCGCGCGAAACGAGCGTGTCGCCGTCCTCGTCGCCGCTCACGCCGGTGACGCGGGTCGTACCGATCACTCCGCTGGTCACACCGGCGCGCGTCGCTCGCTCCGGACGCGTCACCGCCGTCACGGTCATCGCCCCGAGCATCGCATCGGCCACGCAGCGCAATGTACTCGCGATCGCTCCGGCACACGCAGAGGCACCGCCGCCACGCCGGGGGCGCCGCACGGCAGCTCTCGCCGCGATCGTCACACTC
>DATKJP010000309.1:0-22835 GCA_035543635.1 Casimicrobiaceae bacterium | reverse complement strand
GTGTAGACGCATCAACGTCAATCCGACCGTGGTCTTGCCGGAACCTGATTCGCCGACGAGTCCCATGGTCTTGCCCTTCGGCAGCTTGAACGAGACGTTCTTCACAGCCTCGAACTTGCGCCGGCCGAACAAGCCTTCGCGCGAGTAGAAGTCCTTGCCGAGGTGACGAACGTCCAGAATGATCGGGTCGGACGCGGCGATGCCGCGTTTGCGCTCGTTGAGATTCATCGCGTGCGCGCCGCCATCCATGAAGTCCTCGATTACCGGCAGCCGCACCGGGCGCCGATCGAGCCGAGGCCGGCACTGCAGTAGCGCCTTGGTGTATGCATCCTGCGGGTTCTCGAACACCTGCTTCGCGGGCCCCTGCTCGCGGATCACGCCGTTGCGCATCACCACGACGTAGTCCGCGATCTCGCCCACCACCGCGAGGTCGTGCGTGATGAATAACACCGACATCTGATGGCGCCGCTGCAGCTCGGCGATGAGGTCGAGGATCTGCTTCTGGATCGTCACATCGAGCGCGGTGGTCGGCTCGTCGGCTATCAAGAGCTTCGGCTCACAGGCGATCGCCATCGCGATCATGACGCGCTGCTGTTGTCCGCCGGACATCTGCGACGGATAGGCATTGATCTTGAATTTCGGATCCGGAATGCCAACCTCCTCGAGCAGGGCGATCGCGCGCTTGTGGGCGGCGCCCGGCGACATGCCCATGTGCAGGCGCAGCACCTCGGAAAGCTGGAAGCCGACCGTGAACACCGGATTGAGCGACGTCATCGGCTCCTGGAAGATCATCGAGATGTCGGCGCCGCGCAGCTTTCTCAGATCCGACTGGTCGAGGCCGACCAGATTGTGTCCGTCGTAGACGATCTCGCTGCCCTCGAGAACATGCGAATTCTCCTTCGGGAGCAGCCCGAGGATCGAAAGCGAAGTCACCGACTTGCCGCTGCCGGATTCGCCGACCAGCGCCACCGTCGCGTTCTTGGGAATGTCGAAGCTGATGGCCTTGACCGCCTCGAACATTGTTTCCTTGTCGAGGCGGAAGTTGACCCGGAGGTTGCGAACAGAGAGCAGGGTTTCCATGGTGCTTGTCGTCATTCCGCGCAAAGCGCGAAATCTGCGGTTTCGCGCCTCATTTGAGCTTCGGATCGAGCGCGTCGCGCAGTGCATCGGTGAACAGGCTGAAGGCCGTGACCAGCACAGCCATCGCGGTTCCGGCGGCGACGAGCTGCCACCACTTGCCCAGAATCAGCTCGTTCTGCGCCTCGTTCAGCATCGAGCCCCACGACACCACGTCGACCGGCACGCCGAAACCGAGGAACGACAGGATCACCTCGGACTTGATGAACGCCACGGTGAGGATCGAAAGCTGCACCAGAACGACATGGCTCACGTTGGGGAAGATATGGACGAACATGCGCCGCGCGTTGGACGCGCCGATGGCGTCCGCCGCCTGCACATATTCGCGCCCTTTGTGCTTCAGGTACTCGCCGCGAATGAGACGAAACACGCCGGTCCAGCCGGTCAAGCCGAGGATGAGCACGATCGTCATCGTGCCTTTCTGCTGCAGCACGGCGGCCACGGCGAGGATGAGGAGTAGATAGGGAATCGCGGTAAAAACGCTGTAGAACCAGTTGAAGAAATCGTCGAGCCATCCGCCGTAGTAACCAGCCAGCGCACCGAACAAGGTGCCCAGGAAGACTGCCACCACAGACGCCGCGAGCCCGACGAAGATCGAGGTCTCCGAGCCTTTGATCGTCTTCTTCAGCACGTCGCGTCCCCACTTGTCGCCGCCGAGAGGAAGCGTGCGAGCTTTCGCTTCCGTGGCTTCCGCCTTCGTGCCCTTGCCGCGGATCTCGGCCATGACTTCAGCGAGAGGATCGACGCTCTTGCCCTCCTCGCCCGCAGCCTGCGGAGCAGCTGTTTTTTTCGTTTCGCCGCGGATCGCGGCGAGCGCATCGGCGAGCGGATCCTCGACCGGCAGCTCGGTCGGCTCGTTCGAGGCGGTCTCGCCTGCGGACGGACCTCCTTCACTCGCAACCGGTCCGGCCGTCTCGGTATCGGGGCCCTGAAAGCTCGGCGGCGCGTAGTTGACACCGACCTCCTTCGCCCAGTCCTTGGCGACGAGCCCCGTGCCGGAGAGAATCATCTGCACCAGGAAAAGTGCGACGATCGCGAGCGAGACCATTGCCACACGGTCCCTCCACAGGCGCCTCCAAGCCAGCGTCCACACGCCCGGCGAGACGGTATGCGGAATGTCTCTTGGCATGGCCGTCTCCTATTTGAGTTGAACGCGGGGGTCGACCGCCTTGTACGTGAGGTCGGCCAGCAGGTTGAAGATCATCGTTGCCGCGGCTACGTACACGGTGATGGCCTTGATGACCGGAAAGTCGCTGCGCTCCACCGCGAGGATGACCTCGCGCCCGATCCCCGGGATCGAGAAGAAGCGCTCGAGCAGGAACGCGCCGATCAACAGCCCGGGGACCGTCGCCATGACTTGCGTGATGATCGGGATCGAGGCGTTGCGCAGCACGTGAACCCACATGATCCGGTTTTCCGAAACACCCTTCGCGCGCGCAGTCCGCACGTAATCCTGGTTGACCTCGTCGAGCACGAAAGTGCGATAGAGCCGCAGGTCCGGCGCAATGCTCACCACCAGCAGGATGATGATCGGCAGCGATGCATACACCACGAGGTTGGTCCAGAAGCTGTCGCCCCATCCCTGCACCGGGAACCAGCCGAGCTTGTACGCGAAGACGTACTGGAACACGATGATGTAGACGAGGATCGAGATCGACAGGCCGACGGTGCAGGTGATCATCACCATGCGGTCGGTGAGCGAGGCGCGCACGTACGCAACCGCAAGCGCGAGTCCGATCGAGATCAGGGTCGAGAGGATGAGCCACGGAACGAGCAGCGTGAGCGATGGGCCGAGCCGTGTGGCGAGGATATGCGACACCGGCTCGTTGGTGCTCCAACTCGCGCCGAAGTCGGCGGTCAGCACCTGCTTGATGAAGATCCAAAGCTGCACGTAGTACGGCTGATCGACACCGAGCTGCCGTCTTATGTTGGCGATCTGCTCGGCGCTGGAGATCTTTCCCGCGAGCACGTAGGCGGGATCGCCGCCCACCCAGTTGAACAGGACGAACACCAGGACGATCACCCCGAGCATGGTCGGGATCATCTGCCAGATTCGTCGGATGATGTAGGCGGTCATCGCCTCCTCCTCATTTTCGCCGCCGGCTGTTGTCGAGATCGTAATACATGTACTCGGCGAGCAGTATCGGGTGCTTCTTGTAGCCGACCACCTGCGGCTGGACGAGCATGTTGCGGTAGCGCGTGTCGTGGAGCTTCCACACGCCGTTGACCTCGGCCATGCGCCAGAGCTGCCGGTAGAGCTGATTGCGCTCCGGCGATTCCGGCGGTAGCGCGCGCGTCTTCTCGTAAATGCGGTCCCAGGCGGGGAGCTGGAAGCAGGCGTTGTTGTTCTGGTGGCTGTTCGGGCCGTAGAGGAGCTGCATGAAGTCGTCTCCATCCGGATAGTCCGCTATCCACGACGCCGTGCGGGAAAGAAGCTGGCAGGCGCGCTCCTGCTTCAGCTCTTCGGGGAACTTGTTCTTGTCGACCTGGATGCGGATGCCGATGCGCTCGATCGATTTCTGCCACAACTCGTCGATTTCGCGGTCGCGTGAAGTAGGTGTTGAGGAATAACGCCAGACCAGCGGACGGCCGTCCGGCCACGTCCGCCACCCGTCCTCGCCGCGCTTGAAGCCGAAGTAGTCGAGCAGCTTGTTGGCGAGCAACGGATCGTACGGAATGCTCGTCCGGTACGCTCGATCATGACCGACGACGCCTGGCGGGATCGGATACCGGGCTTCGATCGCCTGTCCCTTGCGGATCACGTGCAGAAATTCCGCATTGTCGAAAGACATGAAGATCGCCCGACGGAGCGCGATCTTCTCCTTGGTGAACCCCCCGAAGTCGGGGTCGGTCATGTTGAAGTAGGTGTAGTCAAGGTCCGGGTCCGTGATGCGGTTCAACCAGACGCCCGCGGCGGCGAGTTGCGGGTTCACCTTGTCACCCGGAATGGCGACCGGCGCGAACTGCTCTCGCAGGTGCAGGACGTCGAGCTCGCCGTTCTGGAATGCGAGCCAGGCTGCCTGCTGCTCCTCGATGACGCTGATCTCGACGCGTCCGATCTGTGGCATCGTCTTGCCCTTCATCACCGCGACGATCGCTTTGTCGAGCGGATCGTCGCCTGGCTCGAAGGTCCACACTAAGCCGCGGAAGTCCGGGTTGGCTTCGAGTACGATCTTGTTCGAACGCACCCACTCCCTGAGCTTGTACGGCCCGGTGCCCACGGGATGCGCGTTGCTGTCCTCCCCGTAGGCTTCGATGACTTCGCGCGCCACCGCGGCGAAGTTTGCAAGCGCCATCACATAGGGGAAGGTGTAATCAGTTTCCTTGAGCTTGATCTGCAGGGTATAGCGATCTAGAGCCTGCAGGCCTTCGACTCGGCGGTCATAGTCGAACTTCCCGGTCTTCTCGGCGGCTTTCTTCAAGGCTTCGAGTCCGACGATTCCGTCGATGAAGCTCTCGTACGGCGCATGAATCGTAGGATCCTTGAAGCGCTTCAGCGAATAGACGTAATCCTCGGCGGTCAGCTCGCGCTTGCGTCCCTTGAATGCTGGGTCGTCGGCGAAGTAGATGCCCTTCTTGATCTTGAAGACGTACGTCCGTGCCTCATCGCTGATGACCGGCAGCGCTTCGGCGGCGCGAGGCACGAGCTTGGCCGGCCGTGCGAGGTAATCGTATGTAAGCAGTGAATCAAAGATTCCCTCGTTGACGACGAACGAGTAGTAATCCTGCACTTTGGCCGGATCGAAGCCGGTCTCGGCGACGTAGAACTCGAGATGCAGCACCTTGTCAGGATCAGCAGCGCGCGCCGGCGAGATCGCGAGCGCCGCAACAAATCCCGTGCAAGCGATGCAGGTCGCTGCGAATGAAGCAGCAGTCGCAGAGCGGATCACAACGCGCCGGAAGAGATCACGGACGGCGCGCCGATGGGTCGATGTCCAGGTACTGATATACCGAATCGGCCATGATCGGGTGGTAGCGGTAGCCTTTGACCCACGGATACACAAGCACGTTGCGGTAGCGCGTCACGCCCAGCCTCCACACGCTGTCGACTTCCATCTGCCTCGACATCATGTCGAAGATATGCGTGCGCTCGGGCGAATCCGGCATGACCTTGATCTGGTCGTACATCTTGTCGAACGCCGCCGACTGGTAGCAGGCGTTGTTGCTCTGGTGCGTGTTCGGCCCATAGAGCAGCTGCATGAAGTTCTCGCCGTCGGGGTAGTCCGAGTGCCAGGCCGCTCCCCACATCGCCAGCTGGCAGGCTTCAGCAGCTTTGAGGTTGTCCGAGAACGGGCCCTTGCGCGACTCGAAGCGGAGCCCGATCGCGTCGAGGTTCTTCTTCCACAGCTCGTCGTACTCGCGGCTGATCGCCTGCGGCTCGGACGTTAGCGTGATCACGAGCCGCGAGCCGTCGGGATTGTTGCGGTAGCCTCCCGCGCCCCTCTTGTAACCGAAGTAGTCGAGCAGCTGGTTGGCCAGAACGGGGTCGTAGCGGATGATGCCACGGTATCTCGGATCGTGCCCCACCACGCCGGGAGGGATCGGGCTTTCTACCTTGATCGCCTGGTTTTTCCTGATCACGCGTATTTCTTCGTCGATGTCGTAGGCCATCAGCATCGCCCGCCGCAGCGCAATCTTCGGCAGGCTCATGCCTCCGACAACCGGGTCCTGCATGTTGAAGGCGTAGTAGGTGATCTCCGTCTCGGTGCTGCGGTCCCACTCGATCCCCTGATCCCCGAGGTTCTTGGCGAGCTTGTTTTCGGGAATGGCGATGGGCGCGAAGGTGCCAAAGCGGGAGATCCAGTCGATCTGCTTGTTCTGAAACGCGAGCCAGCGCGACTGGTCTTCTTCGATTATCGAAATCTCCACGCGACCGATCTGAGGAATCCGCTTGCCTTTCATAGCGGCGACCGCGGCCTTGTCGCGCGGATCGTCCGAGCCCTTGAAATCCCAGATGACCTCGCGATAGTCGGGGTTCGCCTCGAGCACGATCTTCGCCTTGCGCAGCCATTCTTTCAGGATGTATGGCCCGGTTCCGATCGGATGCGCATTGGTGTCGGTGGGATAGGCTTCGATGACTTCGCGTGCGGCGGCCGAGGTCGCCGGCATCGCCATGATGTAGGCGAAGTTGTAATCGGTTTCTTTGAGCTTCACGCGCAGCGTGTAGCGGTCCGGCAGTTCCAGCCCTGCGACCGGCGCGTCGTAGTCGAAGCGGCCGCCCTTCTCCGCTCTCTTGGAGAGCTCGTCGAGTCCCACGATCTTGCCCTCGATCAGGAAGCGCCACGGCGAGCGGTTCGCCGGATCCATCAGGCGCTTGATCGGGTAGGCGTAATCGGCCGCGGTCAGCTCGCGCCGCTTGCCTTTGAACGCGGGATCGGGATGAAAGTAGATGCCCTTGCGCACGCGAAACAGATAGGTCTTGCCGCCATCGGTCACTTCAGGCAGTGATTCCGCGGTCCGCGGCACGAGCTTGACCGGCCGAGCGAGATAGTCGTAGGTCAGCAGCGACTCCATCGTCTGCTGGACGACTTCGTTCGAATACTCATCCGTTGCCTTCACCGGGTCGAATCCGGTTTCGGAGGCCTCGAAGGCCACGCGCAAAACCTTGTTCGGATCGGCCGCGCTCGCGAACTCGGGAGAGGCGAGAGAAATGCAACAGCAAAGTCCCGCTGCTGCGACGGCGGCGAATCTTCGGAGACCCAGCATGAGCACGGACTCGGAACGGAAACGGCGCGTAATGTACCATTTCCCCGATGAAACCGGCCTATTGGGATGACGCGGCACGCGCGCTTGCGCGCAGCGATCGAGTGCTGAGGCGTCTCATCCGCAAATATCCCGGCATTCATCTGAAGCGGCGCAGCGATCCCTTCACGACGCTTGCGCGCGCGATCGTCGGCCAGCAGATATCGGTCGCGGCCGCCGACGCGATCTGGAAGCGCTTCGTCGCTGCCTCCGGAGCTGCGCCGGGGCGCGCGTTCCCGCGGCTGCCCTCGGTCAACGTCGCCGCGCTCGCTTCGTCGGTCTTGCGCCAATGCGGCCTGTCGCAGCGCAAAGCGGAGTACCTTACCGACCTCGCAGCGCACTTTGCCTCGGGTCGGCTCGACCCCAAAGACTGGAAGAAGCTCGACGACGAAGCGCTGATCGCTGCGCTCGTCGACGTCAAGGGCATCGGACGCTGGACGGCCGAGATGTTCCTCATCTTCCACGAGCTTCGTCCCGACGTGCTCCCGATCGACGATCTCGGCTTGCAGCGCGCGATGGCGATGCACTACCGCAACGGAAGGCCGTTCACGCGCCGCGCGATGATCGCGCATGCGGAAGCCTGGCGGCCGTGGCGCTCGGTCGCGACCTGGTACTTGTGGCGAAGCCTCGATCCAATTCCAGTCGAGTACTAGCCGCCAACGGCAAGTCGGCGCCCTACTCCGGACTTACGCCGGAGATCGTCCTCGACGCGCTCGCCAGCGTCGGCCTTCGCGGCGACGGACGCATGCTCGCGCTCAACAGCTACGAGAATCGCGTGTACCGCGCGAGCCTGGAGGACGCCGCACCCTGCGTGGTCAAGTTCTATCGCCCGGGGCGCTGGTCGGACCCGCAGATTCTCGAAGAGCATGCCTTCGTGCACGAGCTGGCCGAGCACGAGATTCCCGTCGTGGCGCCGATGGTCTTTGCGCGGCAGGCGACATTGCCTTCGTTTGCTGGTTATCGCTTCGCTGTTTATCCGCTCTGTGGAGGACGGGCACCGGAGCTGGACCGCGGCGACACCCGGGAGTGGCTCGGCCGCTATCTTGGGCGCATTCACGCCGTGGGCGCAGCGCACGGCTTTGCCGCGCGACCTGCACTCGACATCGGGAGTTTCGGCGAGGAGCCGCGCGACTGGCTGCTCGCGCATGGCTTCATTCCCGAAGATCTCGCCGACGCCTACCGCAGCGTCGTCGATCAGGCGCTGGCTGGTGTGCGAGTCTGCTTCGGGCGTGCCGGCGAAGTGCGCAGGTTGCGCCTGCACGGCGACTGCCACGCCGGCAACATCCTGTGGATCGAGGACGGCGCGCTCGCGGGACCGCACTTCGTCGACTTCGACGACAGCCGCACCGGGGCCGCGGCGCAGGATCTTTGGATGTTGCTGTCGGGCGAGCGCGCCGAGATGTCGCGCCAGCTCCACGACCTTCTCGCTGGCTACGAAGAGTTCGTCGAATTCGACCGGCGCGAGCTTCATCTCGTCGAAGCGCTGCGCACGCTGCGCCTGATCCATTACTCCGCCTGGATCGCGCGGCGCTGGGACGACCCTGCTTTCCCCGCGGCGTTCCCGTGGTTCAACACGCAGCGCTACTGGCAGGATCGCATTCTGGAATTGCGCGAGCAGATCGCGCTGATGGACGAGCCGCCGCTCGAGACTTAGTTATCGCAGCACGCCGTCGATCAGATGCAGCGTGCGGTCGAGCCCGGCCGCAAGATCGGGATCGTGCGTGACGATAACGAGGCTCGTTCCCACGTCGCGATTCAACTCCAGCATCAGCTCGAACACCTGATGTGCGGTGTGCCGATCGAGATTGCCGGTGGGCTCATCCGCGAGCACGCAGGCCGGCGATGTCACCAGCGCGCGGGCGAGCGCGACGCGCTGCCGCTCGCCGCCGGAAAGCTCTCCCGGCCGATGCTCCTTTCGCGGCGCGAGGCCGACGCGCTCGAGCATCGCGGCGGCGCGTTCTTCCGCGACGGCGTGCGACTCGCGCCGGATGTAGAGCGGCATCGCCACGTTCTCCAGCGCACTGAACTCCGGGAGCAAGTGGTGAAACTGGTAGATGAAGCCGAGCGCATGATTGCGCACCTGGCCGCGTGTTTTCTCCGAGAGCCGCGCGAAAGGCTTACCCTGCACGCGCACCTCGCCTCCAGTAGGCGTGTCGAGGCCGCCGAGAAGGTGCAGCAGCGTGCTCTTGCCGGAGCCCGACGCGCCGACTACGGCGACGCGCTCGCCCGGAGCGACCGCGAGATCGACGCCAAGCAGCACCGGCACTTCGAGCGGCCCCGTGCGATAGGTTTTCTTGAGCCCCGCGCATTCCAGCACCGGCGCGCGCTCACTCATAGCGCAAAGCCTCCGCCGGGTTGATTCGCGCCGCGCGCCAGCTCGGATAGAGCGTAGCGAGCAGCGTGAGAACGAAGGCGATCGCCGCCACGAACACGACGTCGCCCTGCTGCACCTGCGACGGCAGCTCGCTGATGTAGTAGACCGTCTTGTCGAGGAACTGCACGCCGAGCAGGCGCTCGACAAACGGCACCACCGTCTCGATGTTGAATGCGAGCGCGAGGCCACCCGCCACGCCGATCAGCGTTCCCAGCGTCCCGACCAGCGCGCCCTGGATGATGAAGATCGAGAGAATCGACGCCGGAGAGGCGCCCTGAGTGCGCAGGATCGCGATATCGGCCTGCTTGTCGGTCACCACCATGACCTGCGCGGAGACGATGTTGAAGGCGGCGACCGCGACGATGAGCGTCAGGATCAGGAACATCATGCGCTTCTCGATCGCTACAGCGCGAAAGAAGTTGGCGTGGTTGAGCGTCCAGTCGCGCACTTCGGCGTCGACGGGAAGCGTCGCCGCAAGCTCACGCGCGACCCGCGGCGCAGCGAAGAGATCGTCAAGCTTCAGGCGCACTCCGCTCACCGCGTCGCCAAGGCGGTAGAGCTTCTGCGCGTCGGCGATGTGGATCAGCGCGAGCCCGCTGTCGAACTCGAACATGCCGACTTCGAACACTCCGACCACGCGGAAGCTCTTCACGCGTGGCAGAGTTCCGGCTGGTGTGACCGTTCCCTGCGGCGTGATGACGACCACACTATCTCCGAGGCGCGCACCGAGCGCGCGCGCGAGCTCGGCGCCGAGCACGATGCCGAACTCTCCTGGCTTGAGATCGGCGAGCGAGCCGACCCGCATATGCGCGGCGAAATCGGCGACCGTGTTCTCGAGCGTGGGATCGACGCCGCGGACGATGGCGCCGCGGTTGACGCTGCCCTCCGAGAGCATCGCCTGCCCAAGCACATAGGGCGCCTCGGCTTTCACGCTCGGATTAGCGCGGACCGCGCGCGCCACGACCTGCCAGTCGACGATCGTGCCGTCGATCCCGCGGATCTCGATGTGCGAGGCGACGGCGAGGATGCGCGTGCGCAGCTCCTGTTGAAATCCGTTCATCACCGAGAGCACGACGATCAACGCGGCCACGCCGAGCGCGATTCCGAGCATCGATACGGCGGCGATGAACGAAACGAAGCCGTTGCGACCGGCGCCGCGGCGCGCGCGCGTATAACGCAGACCTACCAGAATTTCGTACGGAGCCAACGGCCTCTCAGCCGGAAAGATTCGGAAGCCGCGGGCGCGGCAGCGCGAGTGTGCCACAAGCGGCGCCGATTACAATGCGCCATGCAGATCGTGCGCCGTCCAGTCCCCGCTGCCGCATCGGCGCTCATCGCTGCGGGGGTGACGCCGGTGCTTGCGCGCATCTACGCCGCGCGCAGCGTGCTTGCGGTCGCCGAGCTGGACGTTGATCTGGCGCTCCTGCCGTCGTGGCGTTCGTTCAAGGGCATCGAACCCGCCGCGCAACGGCTCGCCGATTCGATCGAGCGCGGCGAGCGCGTGCTGATCATCGCCGATTACGACGCGGACGGCGCAACCGCCTGCGCGGTCGGCATGCGCGGCCTCGTCGCAATGGGCGCGAAGGTCGACTATCTCGTCCCCAACCGCTTCGAGTTCGGCTACGGCCTCACGCCCGAGATCGTCGCGCTGGCCGCTACTCGCTCGCCGCATTTGATCGTCACGGTCGATAACGGCATGGGCAGCGTCGACGGTGTGGCAGCCGCGCACGCGCGCGGCATTGACGTGCTGATCACGGACCATCATCTGCCGGGACCGCTGCTGCCTTCGCCGGCGCTGATCGTGAATCCGAACCAGGAAGGCTGCGGCTTCCCGTGCAAGCACGTCGCCGGCGTCGGCGTCATGTTCTACGTGCTGACTGCGGTGCGGGCGCTCCTGCGCGAGCGCAAACGCTTCGCCGACGGCGCGGGGCCGAATCTCGCTGCGCTGCTCGATCTCGTCGCGCTCGGCACGGTGGCCGACGTCGTCAAGCTCGACCAGACGAATCGCATTCTCGTGGCGCAAGGGTTGCGGCGCATTCGCGCCGGGCGTGCCTGCGCCGGCATTCAGGCACTGTTCGAGGTCGCGCGCTGCGATGCTGCGCAAGCGACGACCTACGATCTCGGATTCATCGTCGCACCGCGGCTCAACGCCGCGGGACGCCTCGCCGACATGTCGGTCGGCATAGCGTGTCTCATCGCGGAGGATAAATCTCTCGCGCTTCGCTGCGCGACGGAGCTCGACCGCTTGAACCAGGAACGGCGGGAAGTCGAAGCGAAGATGCAGGGCGAAGCGCTTGCGAGCATCGCCGACGCGACCATTGCAGACGGCTACACGCTCTGCTTGTATCGAGCCGAATGGCATCCCGGCGTGGTCGGCATCATCGCCTCGCGGCTGAAGGACCGCTTTCACCGCCCGGCGCTCGTGTTTGCGCGATCGGAGAACGGTGAGCTCCGCGGCTCGGGGCGAGGCATTCCGGGCTTTCATCTCCGTGATGCGATCGACCTGGTCGCCAAGCGGACGTCCGGCGCGATCCTTCGCTTTGGCGGACACGCGCATGCCGCAGGGCTCAGCGTCGTGGAAGATGCGCTTCCCCGGGTGGCGGCGGAGTTCGAGCGGGTGGCTCGCGAATGGTTGCCGCCAAGCGCGCTTTCGCGCGCGCTGGAAACCGACGGCGAGCTGGGGCCGGATGAGCTGACGCTCGGGCTCGCGGATCGGTTGCGGGAACAGGTCTGGGGCCAGGGTTTCCCCGCGCCACTCTTCGACGGCGAATTCGTGGTGTCCGATCAGCGCATGGTCGGCGGCGAGCACGTGCGTGCCGTTCTCACGCGGTCGGGGCGTCGCGTCGACGCGATAGCCTTCCGAACAGGCGGGCCCCTCCCCGCGACGCTACGTGCCGTCTACCGGCCCGATCGAAACATTTATCAAGGGCTCTCATCTCTGCAGCTCATTCTCGAGCACTGGCAGCCAGAACTGATCGCGTCCTGATCATGGCGTAGTGGTCGCTCGCTTATGCGTTAGTGATCGCTTGCTCATCCCCAACCCATGGCGTATCGCAGCGCTTCAAGTCGCGTGGTCCCAGCCGCGCGAGCCCATTGTTGCCATGCACCGGATCTGCTCTTGCAACCAATTGATCCACAAGGGATTAGCGAAAAAGCAACACTGTGTCATCAATCTTCCGATTTCATTACCGTGCAACATTGTGCATCGCAATCAAAACCGGTAGAGTCCGCTGCGGTGCAACAGGGCAACAAGACCCTGAAGCCAACGAGGCGGGGCCAGAGAGGGACGGCATGGGACTAAACGGAAATGGTTCGAAGCGCCTGTACGGCAAGGTTTCGATCATTACCGGAGGCGGTCAGGGCATAGGCAGGGCGACCGCGATCAAGTTCGCGCACGAAGCTGCCAAGGTCGCGGTCTGCGACATCAACATGACGGCGGTGGCGGAAACGCTGGCGGAGATTCGCGCCGACGGCGGCGAAGCCCTCGGATTCCAGGTCGACGTCACGGACAAGGAGAGCATCGCCCGGATGGTCGAAGGGGTGATGGCCGCCTGGCGGCGCATCGACACGCTGGTCAATAACGCGGGCATCGTCCAGGATGCCCGTTTCGCAAAGATGACCGACGAGCAGTTCGAGCGGGTCATCGACGTGAACCTCAAAGGCGTCTACAACTGCACCAAGGCGGTGGTCGACATCATGTTGCAGCAGAATTCGGGCTGCATCCTCAACGCATCCTCGATCGTCGGCCTCTATGGAAATTTCGGACAGACGAATTACGCCGCGACCAAGTTCGGCGTGATCGGCATGGTGAAGACCTGGGCCCGCGAGCTTGGCGGCAAGGGGATTCGCGCCAACGCGATCTGTCCGGGCTTCATCGAGACGCCGATCCTCGCCTCGATCCCAGAGAAGGTCCTGAAATCGATCGAGGAAAAAGTGCCGATGGGCCGTCTGGGTCGTCCCGAAGAGATCGCCAACACCTACGCCTGGCTCGCCTCCGACGAAGCGAGCTACATCAACGGCGCCGTGATCGAAGTCTCCGGCGGCGTGACGATATAGTCCAATCGGTCTATTGAGGCCGGTCCACCGTCACGGTACGATGGCGGCCGCATGCGCCGTCACGTTTCTGCTCTTGTTTTGCTTGCTGCCGCGGCACTCTTCGCCGAGCCGGTGCTCGCCCTCGACAAGGTCGACCCGTACATCTGCCCCACGCATACGCAGGACAGCGGCCTCGACTGTTTCCTCGAAGCCGTTCCCCAGACCTACACGATGTGCCGGCAGATCAAGAGTATCGAGATCATCGAGTTCGGGATGACCGGCGCGCAGGAGGGCGTCAACGGCGCGAAGACCGAGTACTGCGTCGACAAGCACCGGCTGTTGATTACGCGCCCCTATCAGGCGGCCTTGCGCGAAAGCGCCAACAGCAAGGATACAGTGCAGGGATTGCGCAAGCTTTACGACACCTGGCTCGACAGTCTCGCCAAGCTGATCCCCACGGCGGGGGAAAGCGACGACGCGTACAAGCAGCGTGTCGTCCTGCCCTATCGCGATTTCAGCGAGCAGACGGCGAAGATCCGCTCTTCCGTCGAGGCGGCGGCAAAGCCGCCGGCGAAAGCCGCCGCTTCCAAGCAGAAGAAAAAAACGAGCAAGTGAGAGCACTCTCGCCGTGACCGCGGCCCATTGCGGCAGGCGAGTACGCCGCGGCCCGGACCCGCAGCGATGACCGCCGATCTTCAGCGAATCTTCGGTCCGGAGGGCCCGCTTGCGCGCGAACTGCCCGCGTACCGTTTCCGGAACGGGCAACTCGAGATGGCGGAAGCGATCGCGCGCGCGATGAAGGAAGGCGGTCAGCTGCTTGCCGAGGCCGGTACCGGCACCGGCAAGACCTTCGCCTACCTCGTGCCGGCGCTCCTCTCCGGCGGCAAGGTGATCATCTCCACCGGAACGAAGACGCTGCAGGATCAGCTCTTCCAGCGCGACCTGCCGCTGGTGCGCGGCGCGCTCAAGCTCCCGCTCAGCATCGCTCTGCTCAAGGGCCGCGCGAACTACGTCTGCCTCCATCATCTCGAGCGGACGAGCGCCGAGGGCACGCTCGCGTCGCGCGCCGACGTCCGATACTTGAAGCGCATCGAGTCCTTTGCGCGCAGCACGACGAGCGGGGACAAGGCGGAGCTCGCCGACGTTCCGGAGACCGCGAGTGTCTGGGCACAGGTGACTTCAACGCGCGACAACTGTCTCGGCGGTGAATGCGCGCACTATGACGACTGCTTCGTGATGAATGCGCGCCGCGAAGCACTCGCCGCCGACGTGGTGGTCGTGAATCACCATCTCTTCTTCGCCGACGTCGTTCTGCGCGATGAAGGCCTGAGCGAATTGCTACCCTCGTGCAACACCGTGATTCTCGACGAGGCCCATCAGCTTCCCGAAACCGCGACGCTCTTCTTTGGCGAGGAGCTGACCGCGGGCCAGTTGATGGAGCTCGCTCGCGACGCCGAGGTCGAGGGCCTCAAAGCGGCCCGCGACTACGCGCCGCTGCCCGCGGCGGCCCAGCGCCTGGCACAGGCGCTGCGCGAGCTTCGACTCGCGGCAGGTGAAGCCGTGGGCAAATGGCCGCAGACCGAAGCGCTGAAGAATCGCGTCTTCGTCGAGGCGCTCGATACGCTTGCCGGCTCGCTCGCCGCGCTGCAGACCGAGCTTGCGCGCCAGGCGGAGCGCAGCGATGAGCTGGCGCAATGCGCACAGCGCGCGGCCGATGCCGGCGCAGGCCTGGCGCGTTGGCGCAGCGACAGCGCAGCCTCCGAAGGCGCGACGCCGTGGATTCGCTGGCTCGAAGTAACGCCGGGGAGTTGGCAGCTACACGCGTCGCCACTCTCGGTCGCCGAGATCTTCTCGCGCCATGTAGCGGGTAGCGCACGGTCCTGGATACTGACTTCGGCCACACTCGCGGTGGGAGGAGACTTTTCGCTCTACCAGCGCGAGCTCGGCTTGAGCGACGCGGCGACCGGCTGCTGGGACAGCCCCTTCGATTACGACAAGCAGGCGCTGCTCTACCTTCCGCAGGGACTGCCGGAGCCAAACAGCTTCGAGCACACGGACGCGGTCGTCGCGGCGGCGCTGCCCGTGCTCAAGGCGAGCCGCGGCCGTGCCTTCCTGCTCTTCACTACGCTGCGCGCTCTCGCACGTGCGCGCGAAGCGCTGGCTGCGGCGCTTGGACGAGAGGGCCTGGACTATCCGTTGCTTGTCCAGGGAGAGGGATCCCGCAGCGAGCTGCTGGCGCGATTCCGCAGATTGGGCAACGCGGTGCTGCTCGGCAGCCAGAGCTTCTGGGAAGGGGTGGACGTGCAGGGCGAAGCGCTGTCGGTGGTCGTGATCGACAAGCTTCCATTCGCACCGCCGGACGACCCGCTCTTCGCGGCGCGCCTCGAGCACATCGCTCGGCGGGGCGGCAACCCTTTCCTTGACTACCAGTTGCCGCAGGCGGCGATCAGCCTCAAGCAGGGCGCCGGTAGGCTGATCCGATCGGAGAGCGATCGCGGTGTACTGATGATCTGCGACCCACGGCTCGCCGACAAGCCTTACGGCCGGCGCATCTGGCAGGCGCTGCCGCCGATGCGACGCACGCGCGAGCTCTCAGAGGTGGTGGCGTTCTTTGACGAGATGTCGCGCGCGCCACGCGCGTAAGAAAAGCAAGCGCCCGGCGGCGCAGTCTATTCGGCTACCGATTTCGGAACCGTGTTGTGCTCGAGAAGCTGCAGCACCTCGTCACTCTGCCAGAACTTCCACCACGGCGTGTCGCGTGGAACCGAAGAGTTCGGGAAGCTGCTCGCGAGCACGCGCTGCGCGTCGTCGCGAAGTTGCGGCAGGCCGAGCTTGTCATAGCTGCGGATCAGCGTCACTAGCGCGGCTTCGTTGGCGGGGGTCTGAGGATAGTTGGTGAGCGATGCTTGCGCACGGTTCACCGCGGCGACGTAAGCTCCGCGACGGTAGTAATAGTCCGCGACGTGGACTTCGTAGGCGGAGAGCGCATTGACTAGATAGCGCATGCGCTGCGCGGAGTCCGGTGCGTATTTGCTGTCGGGAAAGCGCGTTACCAGCTCGCGGAAGGCGTTGAACGATTCGCGCGTCATCTTCGGATCGCGCTCGGACAGATCCTGCTCGACGACATACCCGAGCACGCCCTGGTCCTCGCGGAAGTTGACCACGCCCTTCAGGTAATAGGCGTAGTCGACGTTCGGGTGATTGGGATAGGTGCGGATAAAGCGGTCGCAGGCCGCTACGGCGGTCGCGGTTTCACCGGTGCGGTAATTGGCGTAGGCGCCTTCTAGGATCGCTTGCTGCGCGTAGCGTCCGTAGGGGAAGCGGCCCTCGAGCGTGTCGTAGAGCTTGATCGCCCGGGTATAATTTCCTGTGGCCAGCATCGTGTGCGCCTCCTGGTACAGCTTGTCGGCGCTCCAGTCTGCGGTCTCCTCCTTAACGTCTGGCAAGAGATCGCATGCCGCGATTCCCGATGCGAGCAGCATCGCGATGAAACATCGAATCCAGGGCGACCTCACTCCGAGCATTCCGGCAACTCCGATGACGGGCGCAAATTATACCGCGCCATCCGCGGCGCAATCGCCGCGCGAGCTCGTCGTGCCGACCGAGCTCGCCGGCTTGCGGCTCGATCAGGTGCTCGTGAAGCTTCTGCCTGAGCTTTCTCGCAGCCGCATCAAGGCATGGATCGATGCCGGGGGCGTGAGCGTGGACGGCGCGAAGCTTCCCGGCAAGCACCGGCTTCTCGGCGCCGAGCGCGTGCGGATCGCGCCGCTTCCCGAGGTGCACGACGCGACCCTCCAAGCTCAGGCGTTGCCGCTCTCAATCGTCTACGAGGACGAAGCGATCGTCGTCGTCGACAAGCCCGCCGGCCTCGTGGTGCACCCCGGCGCCGGCAACCGCGAGGGCACGCTCGCGAACGCGCTGTTGCACCACGCGCAGGAGCTTGCAGCCCTGCCGCGCGCCGGCATCGTGCATCGCCTCGACAAGGACACCAGCGGGCTACTGGTCGTCGCGAAGAGCGAAGCCGCGCAGCGCGATCTCATCGGGCAACTCCAGGCGCGAAGCGTCCGCCGCGAGTATCTCGCGCTCGTGCACGGCGTGCTCGCGCACGGCGGCGACATCGATGCGCCGATTGGACGTCATCCGGTCAGGCGCACGGCGATGGCAGTGGTGCCGAAGGGAAAGCCCGCGATCACGCATTACGAAGTGCGCGAGCGCTTCGCCGATTGCACGCTGCTCGATTGCCGGCTCGAGACCGGCCGCACGCATCAGATCCGCGTTCATTTCGCCTCGCTCAAGCATGCTCTCGTCGGCGATCCCGTGTATGGAAAGCGTCATGGCGTCGCTTTTCACCGTCAGGCGCTGCATGCATGGCGGCTGGGTCTTACGCATCCCGTGACGTGGAGGCCGATGCGCTGGGAAGCACCTTTGCCGCCGGATTTCGCGATGCTCCTCGAGTCGTTGCGCCGGCGATGACCCAACGGTGAACGCTTCCCTCGAGGCAAGATTTGCCTCCGCTGGACTCGACTGGATAGTGCCGGACTGGCCGGCCCCACCATCGGTGCGCGCGTTCTCGACGACGCGTAACGGGAGTGGCGCGGGGCCATTCGATCTGTCGCGCCGCGCGCCAGACCGTGCAGCCATGGACGTCGAGTTGCGCCGCTGGCTTCCGGAAGATCCGATCTGGCTTACGCAAGTCCACGGCAACGCGGTCTGCGACGTCGACAGCGCGCACAGCGAGAGCGCGTTGCGCGCCGACGCGGTCGTAGCGCACAACGCGGGCAGGGTCTGCGCCGTACTAACGGCGGATTGCGTGCCAGTGCTGTTAAGCGATCGCGCAGGCTCGGTCGTCGCCGCCGCGCATGCCGGTTGGCGCGGCCTCGCGACCGGCGTGCTCGAAGCCACGCTGGCAGCGATGCGCGTGGAGTCCGGTGAGGTTCTCGCATGGCTGGGGCCGGCGATCGGCCCGCGCGCATTCGAAGTCGGCGCCGATGTTCTCGAAGCGCATTGCGCCAGTGACCCCGATGCCGCGACTTGCTTCACGCCTTTCAGGCCAGGCAAATGGCTCGCTGATCTTTATGCGCTCGCCCGGCGCAGGCTTGCGCGCGAGGGCGTGACGTCGATCCATGGCGGCGGGCATTGCACCTTCACTGAACGCGATCGCTTCTATTCCTATCGCCGCGACCACGGTGCGAGCAGCATGGCGAGCTTCGTCTGGCGTGAAGCCTGACGCGTAATGCTCCGAGACGGGACGCCCGCGCTGCGAGTTTGTGCCGGTTGTGGCTAGCCGCTACACTCGATCGATGGATATGCGTACTGCGGCGAACGACTGGTCCCAGCTTGCCGCGCAATGGCAGGAGGCTGGCCGGGACTGGGCGCAGTGGTGGACTGCGAGCGGCGCCGCAGCCTCGTCGATGTCCACTCTACCGGTGGAAGCCGGCAACGCCGCACTTGCCTTCACGCTTCCCAGCCAGGCGTGGATCGATCCCGCGGCGACCGTACGCCTTGGCGAGCGGTACAACGCCCGCCTCGAAGCTCTGTGGCAGCGCGCGCTTTCCCGCGCCGACGGCCAGACGGCGGTCGCGGACACTGGAGAAGCGCACGACCGGCGCTTCATCGCGAAAGAGTGGCGCGAGTATCCGTACTTCGCCTGGCTCAGGGACGCTTATCTGTTGTACGCCCAGTATTTGAGCGAGCTGGCAGCCCTCGCGGAAGGCGATGCAGACGCGAAGAAGCGCGTGCGCTTTCTTGCGCGACAGTACGCGGAGGCGCTCGCGCCGTCCAACTTTCTCGCCACCAATCCCGAGGCGATCAGGCTAGCGCTCGAGTCCGGCGGCAAAAGCCTCGCGCAGGGACTCGCCAACCTGGTCGCCGACGCGCAGCGCGGACGAATCGCGCTCACCGACGAGTCCGCCTTCGCGGTCGGGCGCAATCTCGCGCTGACGCCCGGAAGCGTTGTGTTGCGCAATGCGCTCATCGAGCTTATCCAGTACGCGCCGACCACCAGCGAGGTGCACCGCAGGCCGCTGCTGATCGTGCCGCCGTGCATCAACAAGTACTACATCCTCGATCTGCGTCCGGAAAATTCCTTCGTGCGCCACGCCGTGGCCCAGGGTCACACGGTGTTCGTGATCTCCTGGCGCAACATCCCGCCCGAGCTCGGTCACCTCGAATGGGACGATTATCTTCGCCGCGGAGTGTTCAGAGCGATCGATGCCGCCGCGCAGATCTCCGGCAGCAAGACCGTGAACACGCTCGGTTTCTGCGTCGGCGGAACGCTGCTCGCTTGCGCGCTCGCCGTGCTCGCCGCGAAGCACAGGCACGACGTGGCAAGCGCGACGTTCCTCACCACTATGCTGGACTTCACCGATCCGGGCGAGATCGGCGTCTACGTCTCCCGCGAGTATCTCGCCGCGCGAGAGCCTGCTTTGATCGCAGGAGCCCGCGTGCACGGCGCGGAGCTCGCCAATGCATTCGCGAGCCTGCGCCCGAACGAGCTGGTGTGGAACTACGTAGTCAGCAACTACCTCAAGGGACGCACGCCGCCGGCGTTCGATCTGCTCTATTGGAACAGCGACTCGGCCAATCTGCCCGGACCAATGTACGCCTACTATCTTCGCAACATGTATCTCGACAACCGTTTGCGCGACCGGGGCGCGCTCCGCATGTGCGGCGTCCCCGTTGACTTGTCGCGCATCGGCGTGCCCGCCTACGTGTACGCCTCGCGCGAGGATCACATTGTGCCGTGGCGCTCCGCGTACCGAACTACCGAGCTTCTCGGAGGGGATGTCTCGTTCGTGCTCGGGTCATCGGGCCACATCGCCGGCGTGGTCAATCCGCCGTATTCCAAGAAGCGCGACTACTGGATCAACGATCTCATCACCGACGACCCCGACGACTGGCTCGCGCGCACCGAGACACGCGCCGGGAGCTGGTGGCCGCACTGGTACGCGTGGATTGCCGAGCACGGCGGTGGCACGCGGCGGGCGCCACAGCGCGAGGGCAGCGCGAAGCACAGCGTCGTTGGACCCGCACCCGGCCGATACGTCGACGAACAGGTCGGCTGAAGCTTGGTGCAGCGCGTTGTGCGCCTGCAGCAATATGCGCTAACATCGCGCTCTACCCTTCCCCCGACGGCTCCGGCAGCTGCAGGACGCGTTCGCTTCGATTCGCAACGGAGAAGTCTCATGACTGACATCGTCATCGCCGGCGCCGTGCGCACGGCGATCGGCAAATTCGGCGGCACGCTCGCCAAGACGCCAGCGCCCGAGCTGGGCGCTACCGTGATCCGCGCCCTGCTGTCACGGGCTAACCTGAAGCCTGATCGGGTTTCCGAAGTAATACTTGGACAAGTGCTGACCGCCGGAAGCGGGCAGAACCCGGCGCGCCAGGCGCTGATCAAGGCCGGAATGCCGGCTGCGATTCCTGCGATGACGATCAACAAGGTCTGCGGCTCGGGATTGAAAGCGGTGATGCTCGCGGCGCAGGCAGTGCACTGCGGCGACGCAGAGATCGTGATCGCCGGCGGACAGGAGAACATGAGCGTCGCGCCGCACGTGCTCCTCGGCTCGCGCGACGGCTTTCGCATGGGCGACGCCAAGCTCGTCGACAGCATGATTGTGGACGGGCTGTGGGACGTTTACAACCAGTACCACATGGGCATCACTGCAGAGAACGTCGCGAAACAGTACGGCATCTCGCGTGGACAGCAGGACGAATTCGCTGCCGTGAGTCAACAAAAGGCTGAAGCGGCGCAGAAGGCCGGCAAGTTCAAGGACGAGATCGTCCCGGTCGAGATTCCGCAGCGCAAGGGCGAGCCGCTCGCTTTCGCCGGCGACGAATTCATCAAGAATGGAACGACCGCGGAGCAGCTCTCCGGGCTCAGAGCCGCGTTTGCCAAGGATGGCACGGTGACCGCGGGCAATGCTTCCGGCATCAACGACGGCGCGGCCGCCGTGCTGGTGATGAGCGCAGGACAGGCCCGCGAGCTGGGACTTAAGCCGCTCGCCACGATCAAGGCCTTTGCCTCGTCCGGCGTCGATCCTTCGATCATGGGCATGGGTCCGGTGCCGGCCTCGAAGCGCTGCCTCGAAAAAGCGGGATGGAAGCCGGCTGATCTCGATCTGATGGAGATCAACGAAGCGTTCGCGGCGCAGGCCTGTGCGGTGAACAAGGAGATGGGCTGGGACACGAGCAAGATCAATGTCAACGGCGGCGCGATCGCGCTCGGGCATCCGATCGGCGCGTCGGGATGTCGCGTGCTGGTGACTTTGCTCCACGAAATGGCGCGGCGCGGCGCGAAGAAGGGTCTCGCGTCGCTCTGCATAGGCGGGGGCATGGGCGTAGCGCTGGCAGTGGAACGATAAGAGCCTGCGTTTCAGGCCTCGACCCATCTGAGGAGAAAGCAATGGCGGACAACAAGAAGCGCGTCGCACTGGTCACGGGCGGAATGGGCGGATTGGGCGAGGCGATCTGCGTCAAACTCGCAGCGCTGAGCTACGACGTGATCACCACGCATTCGCCGGGCAACACCAAGGCGCAGGAGTGGCTCGCATCGATGAAGAAGCAGGGTTTCTCCTTCCACGCTTATCCGTGCGACGTGGTGGACTGGGACTCGTGCATGCACTGTGTCGCTCAGGTGGCCAAGGACGTCGGGCCCGTCGACGTGCTGGTGAACAATGCCGGCATCACGCGCGACACGACGTTCAAAAAGATGGACAAAGCGAACTGGGACGCCGTGATCAGGACCAACCTCGATTCCTGCTTCAACATGACCAAGCAGGTCTGTGACGGTATGGTCGAGCGCGGCTGGGGCCGCATCATCAACATCTCTTCGGTGAACGGCCAGAAGGGCGCGTTCGGCCAGGTCAACTACTCGGCAGCCAAGGCCGGCATGCACGGCTTCACCAAGGCGCTCGCGCTCGAAGTCGCCAAGAAAGGCGTCACGGTCAACACCATCTCGCCGGGGTACATCGGGACCAAGATGGTGATGGCGATCCCGCAGGAGGTGCTCGACAGCAAGATCATTCCGCAGATCCCGATGGGGCGCCTCGGCAAACCTGACGAGGTCGCCGGTCTGGTCGCCTATCTGGCTTCCGACGAAGCCGCCTTCGTTACGGGCGCGAACATCGCGATCAACGGCGGGCAGCACATGTTCTAGGGTTTCTTTGGCGACGCGTGCAAGGGTAGGCCGTCGCCAACGCGCGCGAGCTGTATACGTCGTAGGGACAGAAGGAGGAGCCATGAAGGTCACGACACTGGGCCCGAAAATGATCGCCGGCTTGCGCGCGACGATCGTGCTCACTCTGGCATGGGCGGCTGCTGTGGCCGCGCAGCAGCCGACTCAGGCACAGGCCAACGCGATCCGTCAGGCCTGCCGCAACGATTACATGGCACACTGCTCCAGCGTTCCGACGGGCGGTGCTGCGGCGCTCGATTGCCTCAAGCAGAACGCCGCTAGAACTTCGCCCAAGTGCCAGCAAGCCTTGAGCGCCATCGGTGGCGCGGGGGGTGAGCCGACCGCCGCTCCGGCAGCGTCCCCTGCGAAGCC
>DATKJP010000308.1:0-13949 GCA_035543635.1 Casimicrobiaceae bacterium | reverse complement strand
ATTACTCGAGCGAGGACCGCGATCTGAACGGCATCCGCGACTACGCCCGCAAGTTTGCAAGCAGCCCGGGCAAGAAGGACGGTCTCTACTGGCCGACCAAGGAAGGCGAGCCGCCGAGTCCGCTAGGACCGCTGGTCGTGCAGGCCGCCAGCCAGGGCTACAAAGGCAAAGCGGGAACTCCGGTGCCCTATCACGGTTACTACTACCGGATCCTGACAGCGCAGGGCAAGGATGCGAAGGGTGGGGCGCGGAGCTACATCGTGCAGGGAAACATGATCGGAGGCTTCGCGGTCGTCGCGTATCCGGCACGGTACGAAAACTCGGGCATCATGACCTTCATCGTGAATTACGACGGAACGGTGTACCAGAAGGATCTCGGCCCGAACACAGCCAAGATCGCGGGCGCGATGAAGGCCTACAACCCTGACGCGAGCTGGACGGCGGTGAAGTAGGCTGCGGCGCCGCGGCTAGAACGGAATATCGTCGTCGAGATCGTCGACGTTCTTTTTTGCGGGCGCGGGGCTGGCCTTGCGTCCGCCTCCGCCTGCGCCGGCTGCGACGGGCTCACGCTCGCCGGAATCAGCTGGGGCGCTCGATGCGCCACCGCTTTCGCGACTGCCGAGCATCTGCATGCGGTCGGCCACGATCTCGGTCGTGTAGCGGTCCTGACCTTCCTTGTCTTGCCATTTGCGAGTCTGCAGCCTGCCCTCGATATAGACCTGACGTCCCTTCTTGAGGTACTCGCCCGCGATCTCCGCCTGCCGGCCGAAGAACACGACGGTGTGCCATTCGGTCTTCTCCTGCTTCTCGCCGTTCTTGTCCTTCCATGTATCGGTCGTCGCCACGCGAATATTGGTGACCGCGTCGCCGCCGGTGGTATAGCGCGTCTCGGGGTCGCGGCCGAGGTTGCCGACGAGGATCACTTTGTTCACGGATGCCATGGGATTCTCTCCTCTCGATTCAATCGACCGATTGTAAGCTCGCGCTTCCGCGGAAAAGTAGTCCGGATGGCCGAGGGCCGGCGGCAGAGTGAAGGAGCCCTTAGAACGAGCGTACGAAAAGGAGTATATTAGCAGGTTGGCCTTCTCGATCTGCAGGGTATGGAATACATCCGCATCCGCGGCGCACGAACCCACAACCTCAAGAACATCAACCTCGATCTGCCGCGGCAGCGGCTGATCGTGCTCACCGGGCTTTCCGGGTCCGGCAAAAGCTCACTCGCTTTCGACACCCTCTACGCGGAGGGCCAGCGGCGCTACGTCGAATCGCTGTCGGCGTACGCGCGCCAGTTCCTGCAGTTGATGGAGAAGCCGGACGTCGACCTGATCGAAGGTCTGTCGCCGGCGATCTCGATCGAGCAGAAGGCGACTTCGCACAATCCCCGGTCGACTGTCGGCACTGTCACCGAGATCCACGACTATCTGCGCCTTCTCTACGCCCGGGTGGGCGAGCCTTATTGTCCGAATCACCCGGAGCAGAAGCTCGCCGCGATGACGGTGTCGCAGATGGTCGATGCAGCGCTCACGCTGCCCAAGGATACCAAGCTCATGATCCTCGCGCCGGCGGTGGTCGACCGCAAGGGCGAGCAGGTCGAACTGTTCTTCGAGTTGCGCTCGAAAGGCTTCGTGCGCGTTCGCGTTGACGGCAAGGTGTATGAGATCGATTCGGTTCCGCGGCTCGCCAAGCACAGCAAGCATACCGTCGAAGTCGTGATCGACCGGCTACGCGTGCGGCCGGATCTGAAGCAGCGGCTCGCGGAGTCCTTCGAGACGGCGCTTCGCAACGGCGACGGCCGCGCTATCGCAGTCGAGATCGACAGCGGCGTGGAACACTTGTACTCGGCGAAGTTCGCTTGCCCGATCTGCAACTACTCGCTGCCGGAGCTGGAGCCGCGGTTGTTCTCGTTCAACAACCCCATGGGCGCCTGCCCGCGCTGCGACGGATTGGGCTCGATCAGCTTTTTCGATCCGAAGCGCGTCGTCGCATTTCCGGAACTTTCGCTCGCGTCGGGTGCGATCAAGGGCTGGGACCGCCGCAATCAGTTCTACTTCCAGATGCTGCAGAGCCTCGCGCGGCACTTCGAGTTCGATCTCGAGCGGCCATTCAACGAGCTGCCGGATCGCGTGCAGCAAATGATTCTGTACGGCAGCGACAAGGAGAAGATCGCCTTCCAGTACCTGACTGAGCGCGGCCGGCCGGTGGTGCGCGAACATGCCTTCGAGGGGATCATCCCCAACCTCGAGCGCCGCTATCGCGAAACCGATTCGATCATGGTGCGCGAGGAGCTGGCGAAGTATCTCAACTCGAAGGCCTGCCCGGAGTGCGAGGGTACGCGTCTCAAGCGTGAAGCCCGGCACGTCAAGGTCGACGGCCGTCCCATCTACGAGGTAAGCAACTGGCCTCTCAAGGAAACCTCTGCAGTCTTCGGCAAGCTGCGCTTGCAGGGACAGCAGCAGGCGATCGCCGACAAGATCGTCAAGGAGATCGTGAGCCGACTCGCCTTTCTCAACAACGTCGGGCTCGACTATCTCGCGCTCGACCGTTCGGCGGAGACGCTTTCCGGCGGCGAAGCGCAGCGCATCCGCCTCGCTTCGCAGATCGGATCGGGGCTGACGGGCGTGATGTACGTGCTCGACGAGCCGTCGATCGGGTTACACCAGCGCGATAACGGGCGGCTGCTCGGAACGCTCAAGCATCTGCGCGACCTCGGCAATAGCGTGATCGTGGTCGAGCACGACCAGGAAGCGATCCTCGCTGCCGATCACGTCGTCGACATGGGGCCGGGTGCCGGCGAGCACGGCGGGCAGATCGTCGCGCAGGGAACACCCGAAGGCATTTGCCGCGCCGCGCATTCGCTCACGGGACAGTATCTCGTCGGGCACCGGCAGATCCCGATGCCCGAGCACCGTCATCGCGCGGATCCGAAGCGCGTGCTCACGATCGCCGGCGCGACCGGCAACAATCTAAAGGGCGTGACGCTCAAGCTGCCGGTCGGATTGTTTGTGTGCGTGACCGGAGTATCGGGGTCGGGCAAATCGACGCTCATAAACGACACGCTCTATCACGCGGTGGCGCGGCATCTCTACGGCAGCGCAGCCGAGCCGGCGCCGTTCGAGGAAATCCACGGGCTTGAGTTCTACGACAAGGTGATCAGCGTCGATCAAAGCCCCATCGGGCGAACACCGCGCTCGAATCCAGCGACCTACACAGGACTGTTCACGCCGATCCGCGAATTGTTCTCGCAGGTGAAGGAGGCGCGCGAGCGCGGGTACGGGCCGGGACGCTTCTCGTTCAACGTCAAGGGCGGACGCTGCGAGGCGTGCCAGGGCGACGGACTGATCAAGGTCGAAATGCACTTTCTTCCGGACGTGTATGTCCCCTGCGACGTCTGTCACGGCGAGCGCTACAACCGCGAGACGCTCGAGGTCCAATACAAGGGCAAGAACATCCACGAGGTGCTGTCGCTCACCGTCGAGCAGGCCTTTGCCTTCTTCGAGCCGGTGCCCGTGGTCGCGCGGAAGCTGCGCACGCTGCTCGATGTCGGGCTCGGGTACATCACGCTCGGCCAGTCGGCGACGACGCTCTCCGGCGGCGAGGCGCAGCGCGTGAAGCTCGCGCTCGAGCTCTCCAAGCGCGACACTGGCCGCACGCTCTACATCCTCGACGAGCCGACGACAGGACTGCACTTCCACGACATCGAGATGCTGCTCACGGTGCTGCACCGGCTGCGTGACCACGGCAACACGGTGATCGTGATCGAGCACAACCTCGACGTCATCAAGACGGCAGACTGGATCATCGACCTCGGGCCAGAAGGTGGCGCCGGAGGCGGACGCATCATCGCGGAAGGAACGCCCGATCAGATTGCGGCCTCCGGGAGTTATACCGGGCAGTATCTCAAGCCCGCACTCGAGAGAAGCGAGGCGCGCCGCGAGGCGCGCGGCCGCAGGAAACCGGCCGATCTCCTGGGCTGATTACTGTTTTTTCCCGGTTGGCGCGGGTACCGGGGGCGTCGCTTTCAATGTATCGAGGCCTTTGACACAGATATTCGCCCAATGCCTGAACAGATTCCCGAAGTCGAACTGGTTCGAAACGCTTGTCGCCATGCCTCCGAAGCTCTGTGTCGTTCTGCGGTCGACTGCAAGACCGAGAACTGCACCCGTCGTGGAATCCCTTACCACAAGGGCTAGCGTTGCTTCTCCCGCATCGACTGTGTAGGACCTCACCCCTGGTGCGCCCATCGGATCAGGGGCGTTGAGGTAGAGATTCATCACACCCGGGGTCAGCCGCAAGACGTCGGGAGCGGGGCTGGTCACGACGTTGTAACCCTTCTGGGTGAAAGCGTCGGCAAAGATCTTCTCGAACCCGGAGCGCGCGGCCTGCGCAATCTGCTCGGCGTCGCTCTGGCTGACCTGGTTCCCGATGCCACGCTGGTTGTTTATGTCTTTCAACCAGCCCTTGCGGAACGACACCTCAACCGGATCGATCATCACCTTCGTATAGGGACCAAAATCTGCCCCCGGCAGCAGGTAGACAGCTCCCAGTTGTTTGGACCTGACCTGGACGAGATCTTGATAGGGAGGCGGCAGCGGGGCAGCCTGGGTTGATATCGACTGCATCGAGGCCACGAAGCCGCTGAGCAGCAGAAGGAAACGCGCTAGTGGGTGGGCCGACATTTCATCCCTCCTGTGAGGCGAAATATGATAACGCCAGGCCGGCGAGGCGCGGAATACGTTTTGGGGCTCCGATGTCGGGGCGTCTGCCTGCTAGCGGCCTCGCCGTGAATCCGCGCGTCGCCGCGAAGGCGCGTTGCTGAATTGGGGCCGATACCAACGCGAGAGTCCGCTGTTGGCGACGCCGCCCGACTTCGAATCGCCGCTGCCCGCGGGCTATCCCACCATGGAAGTCCTGAGACAGAACGGCTGGCTGCCGACGCCGCTCACGCGACTGCCCTTCCCGAGCATTCTGGCTGGCAGCGCCAACGATCCCTTGGCACGCGCCGAGCGGTCAGTTGCTCTTGCAATGGCATGCGGTAGCCGTTACGTCGATCTCGGTAACGTGGGGCACCTTAATCCCGCGGCCGGTTACGGTGCGTGGCCCCAGGCCGAGACCTTCATTCTCGAACTCGCACAGTAGCCGTCCGAGGCTCGGGCGCCAGCACGGATTCGGAGCACGAGGACTCCGCCACGGGGCGTGCATTGCGCCGCGACGCACGCCTTGGCGCCCTTAGGCCTTTGGCGCCTCCTCCCGGATCGCATCCGCGACCGACAGGCGGCGAGTCACTTCGCCGACGCTCGTTCCGATCTCCGCGCGGACGAGGTCGCGCACGGCTGAGCGCGCATCGACGAGCCGCAGCTTCGCGCGGTGCTCGATGAGCTCGTGCTGCACTTCGCCGAGCATCCGCGCGCCGGCGATGTCGACATAGGGTGACGACGACAGGTCCCAGACGACCAGGCGCAGTGCGTCCCCTGCGGAGGCGATGAGGCCGCGAACGCGGTCGCGCACCTGCGTGGCGTTGAAGTAGAGGATGCTCGATTCCACGCGCACAACGAGCACGCCGGGAACGAGCTCGTTGTCGGGGTTGCGCTCGAGGTCGGAAAAGCGATCGGTTCCGGGGACGCGTCCCAGACGCGCGACGTGCGGGTGTGCGACGCGATGGATCAGGAACAGCATCGAAATGAGCGCGGCGAGCAGCACGCCCTTGAGAATCCCGAGCAGCAGCACGCCCGCGAACGCGGCCATCGCCACCCAGAATTCCATGCGGCTCAGCTTCCATATCCGGCGCAGCTCGGGAATGTTGATGAGCCCTTTGACAGCGACGAGCACAATGGCCGCGAGCACCACGTTTGGGAGATTGGCGAGGAGCCCGGTCAGGAACACCAGGCAGACGCCGATGGTGATCGACGCGACAATGAGCGCGAGCGGCGTCTTCGTTCCGGCCTTGTCGTTCACCGTGGATTGCGACAGACCGCCGGCGACCGGATAACCTTGTCCAAGCCCCGCGGCGAGGTTTGCGGCTCCGAGAGCAAGCAGCTCTTGCCGCGCGTCGATCTCGTCGCCGTGCCGCTGCGCCAGCGCGCGCGCTGCCGACACGCCCTCGATATAGGCCAGCAGGAAGCACGCGAACGCGAGCGGGATCACGCCATCGACGTCACGCACGCGGAGACTGGGGAGAGCAAACTCGGGTAGGCCCGGAGGCAAGGCGCCGACGAGCTTGAATCCCATTTGCGCAAGCGGTGTCATCGATAAAGCGACGATCGACGCCGCGACGACCACCAAAGCGACTGGACGCCCTGGAAGAAGCTTTTCTCCGGCCACGAGCAGCGCGATGGCGGCCAAACCGAACGCAAGCACCGCGAGGTTCGTATCGGGGATTTGCCCTCCCAATATCCACGCACGCTCGAAGAAGGATTCTCCACCGCCCTTGACGCCGAAGAGCTTCGGGAGCTGCGTCATCGCGATCGTGAGTGCGGCGCCGGCCTTGAATCCGGTGAGAATGGTCTCGCTGATAAAGCTCACGAGCGAGGAGAGCTTCAGCAACCACGCCAGCACGCTCATCCCAGCGAAGACGAGCGCAGTGAGCGCCGCGATCGCCGCCCAACGCTGCGGGTCGCCTTCGGCCATCCCGACAAGCGTCGAGCCTACCAGTAGCGATATTGCCGAGGTCGGACCGATCGCGAGCTGCCGCGAGGAGCCGAACAGCGCATATGCGGGCCCCGCGACGAGATAGCAGTAGATGCCGTATTGCGGCGGCAATCCCGCGAGCGTGGCGTACGCGAGCGAAACGGGAATAGCATAGGCGGCGAGCGTCACGCCGCCCACGACGTCGTAGCGAAGCCATGGCAACCGATACTCCCGCAGCCATTGGGCGGGAGGGAAGAACGCACGCCAGCCGCGATTCGGCGTAGCGGTTTCTGTTGTGACGTCGGACATGTTTCACCCCGCTTTCAGAATTGCAGGCCCAGAGCGGCGATCGCATAGCGGCTCGCCGAATCGGGATTAAAGGCATAGGCGCTAAGCGTCACCTTGCCAACCATAACCTGCGCGAATAGCCCGCGCTGCAAGTCGCGATCGGTGTGAACGACGCGCGTGCGCTGTCCCACGATGCCGAGGCGCAGCCACTCGACCGGCTTCCAACCCAGCTCGCTCCACGCGTAGTAGTAGCTGTCGTTCGCGTTGTGGGTATCTTGAACGTATTCGGCCTCGATGTAGGCATCGAGATTGCGCCAGGCGACGCTCGCCTCGAAGCCAGGGATGACGCCGCGCGCCGAGCCGACCAACGCACCGATGATCGGTGTGATCTGGAACGTCACGCTCTCGCCACCGGAAAGGTTCCAACCGACGAACACCGATCCTGCATCGTGCACTTCGTAGTTGTAGCGCGCCTCGAGGTGGAGCGGTCCGCGGTTGAGCGAGGCAACGCCGACGCCGAAGTCGGGCTCGTCGCGCATGGCGTAGTAATAGCCAGTGACGTTGCCCGACCACTGGGCATCAGCCTCGGCGACTGGCTCGCTTGCGTTTGCTTTCATGGCCAAGAAAGCGAAGAGCGCCAAGAGCAGGCCGCAAGCCCCGAGCCTTTTCATCCGCCAAGCGCCTTCACGGCTACGATCAGGACGGCACCGAGGAGCGCCATGAGCAATCCGGTCCACAAAGGATGCGCATGGCCAGCGTAGCGTCCGAGCGCAAGCCCGGCTGCGAAGAGCATGGCGAGTGTGATGATGCGCGACCACCGCATCGCCAGCGCGAGATCACCCGTCGTCAGGAAGGGAATGACCACAGGGAAGGTGGCCCCGACCACGAGCAGGAAGATACCCACTGCGGCGAGATAGTCGTCGCGCCCGAGTGCGAAGCGCTCGGTTATGGGTAGCTTTTGCAGCTTGAGCCGCATCGCTTCGAGCTCGGACGGGCCCGTGACCGCGGCGACATGCTCGGGCAGCGCCGCCATGATCAAACGGTGCGCGGTCTCCACATTAGCGACGGCCGCCTGTTTCGCGAGCGCCAGATTGCGCCTTCGCTCAGTGAGCGTGCGCACGAGATACATCACCGCGTCGACGAGTCCCCACGCCAGATTGCAGCCGAGGGCTGCCGTCATGACCGTGCGGGTCTCGCTTTGTCCCGCCGTGGCAATGGACAGCGAGCCGACGATCGTTACCGCCATGATCAGACCGAAGATGATCTCGGAGACACGCTCGATGGGGTCGAGGAGTCTGCCACGTTCGTAGAGAAGATCGGACTGCACGAGGTCTACGTCGCCGCGTGGAGCGCGAGCGTGACGTGCACGCTGCCACCCTCGTATCGCTTCTTCATCGGCAAACCGCTACGGGCGAAGACTGCGAGCATCGACTTGTTCTCCGACAGCACGTCGGCTTCGAACGCGGCGATGTCATCCTTTCTGGCGAGCTTCGCCATTTGCGCGAGCAGACGGCCCGCGATGCCGAGCCCCTGGTGTTCCTTCGCGACCAGAAACGCCACCTCGGCCGTGCGGTCCGGAGTGCCCGGTGGCTGCGAAGCGATATAACGTCCGGAGCCGATCACGACTTCCTGCATTTCCGTCCCGATGGTGACGACCAGCACGACCTCGTATCCGCGCTCGACATGCATGATGCGGTTCAATCCTGCTTCAGTGAGCTCCTTCCGGTGCGAGAAGAGCCGGGTATAGATCGATTCCGGATCGAGTTTCCGCACCGCTGCTGCAATCCTCTCGCGGTCGTCGGGATGCAGCATGCGCATCGTCGCTGCCGCGCCGCTCTTCAGAGTCCCGGTCCAGACGATCTCGTGCGGCCCGGTCATCGACGCTTCCTCAGAACTTCTCCGGCACGAATTTGTACGAATAGTCCGGCTCGCGGTACTTCTTGTCCTTCTGTCGCTTCGGAAGCTTCACCTTCTCGCGCGGCGCCTCCTTGTACTTAACGTGCGAGAGAAAGTGAGTGATGATATTGAGGCGCGCTTTCCGCTTGTCGTCGGACTTCGCGACGTACCACGGTGCATACCCCGTGTCGCTGGCAGCGAACATGTCGTCACGCGCCCGCGAGTAATCGTACCAGCGGCTGTACGACTTCAGATCCATCGGCGAGAGCTTCCAGATCTTGCGCTTGTCCTCGATGCGCCCCTCGAGGCGTCGCGTCTGCTCTTCAGGGGTCACTTCGAGCCAGTACTTGATCAGGATGATGCCGGAGTCGACCATGGCCTTTTCGACCAGCGGCACGGCGGTCAGGAATTCGTGCACCTGCTGATCCGTGCAGAATCCCATGACCCGCTCGACACCGGCACGGTTGTACCAGCTGCGGTCGAAGATCACGACTTCGCCGGCGGCCGGCAGGTGCGGCAGGTAGCGCTGGATGTACATCTGCGATTTCTCGCGCTCGGTCGGAGCCGGCAGCGCGACGACGCGAAATACACGCGGACTCACGCGCTCCGTGATCGCCTTGATCGTGCCGCCCTTGCCGGCGCCGTCGCGTCCCTCGAAGACGATGCAGATCTTGAGGCCTTTGTGCACGACCCACTGCTGCAGCTTGACCAGCTCACCGTGCAGCCGCTCGAGCTCCTTGTCGTAGTCCTTCCGCTTCAGCTTCTCCTTGGGCGTGGCGCGTTGAACGTTCGCCTTCTTCGCCTTTCGGTTGTGCTTGGCCATGCGATCTCCTTCTCCTGTGGTCACTTCGTCTTGCTGATACGGGGCTGCGCAGCTGGAGTCGTTTTCAACAGCTCGAAACCCTTGACGCATATATCGGCCCAGCGTCTGAAGAGTTGCTCGAACTCAGCGCGATTGGAAGAGCTCGTTGTCATCGTGGCGTAGCCCGAACCTCGCGTCTCGGTGCGATCGATGGCGACTCCGAGAATAGCGCCGGTGGTCGAGTCGCGAACTTCGACCGCAAGCGTTGCTCCACCAGCCTCGACAGTGTAGCTGCGGCTTATTCCCGGTCCGGACGACGGCAGTGGCGCGTTGATATAAAGATCGACGATCGCCGGAGACAGCCGCAGCACGTCGCGGCCCGGATTCGTTACGACCTCGTAGCCCTTCGACTTGAACGCAGAGGTGAAGATGGTCTCGAATCCGGAGCGCGCCGCCTGCGCGATCTGCTGCGCGTCATCCTCGTCGATCTTACCCGACACGCCACGCGAGCGATTCGTCGACTTCACCCAGTCCTTTCGGAACGAGACCTGGACCGGATCGATCATGAGCTTCGAGTAACCGCTGAAATCGGTGCCCGGCAGCAGATAGACAGCGTCCGGCTTCTTCGACTTGACCTGAACGAGATCTTCGTACGGTGGTGGCAAGGTAGCCGCGGCATGCGACGCTGGCGCGAGCATCGCGGACACAAGGCCGGCGAGCAAAACCAGCGAGCACATGTTGCCGAAGAAGCCCTGTCGTTCGATGTGTCGGATTATGACGATTGTTCCTTCCAGTGGTTAGGCCGATGAAACCGTCCGCGCTACGCGACGGCGCGTCTACGCCACATGATATAGGGAACGACGAGCAGTGCCGAGACTAGTACGTAGGCCAGCACAGTGCCCGTGACCGCGGGCGGCGCCGAGTTGAGAGTGGCGACCAGCAACGCCAGTCCGGCGTTGCGCAGCGCGCTCGTGATCGCAACGGCGGTTCGCGTCGCTGGCTCCGGACCTCCGAGCCAGTGACCGAGCGCCAGAGCCCCGACGGTAATCAGCGCGATTGAGGGCCACACGCGAACCCCGGCATCCATCGTGACTTCCCACACGTCGATCAGAACAGCGGCGAGGAGAACGATGATGAGCAGGTTACCGATCCTGGCCAGCCGCGGCTCGATCCGCTCCGCCATTGGTCGGCGAAAGCGCCTCAAGGTCATGCCGAGCGTCAGCGGAAGAAGTTGTGCAATGAGCACTTGTTTAGCGACGCTCCACGGCGTAATGCTTGCCCGTCCGGCATAGAGCTCGTTGAGCGCCGCGATGGAGAGCGGCATGGAGATGACCGCAAAGAGCGCCACGCAGATCTGCAGGCTCGGCGCGAACGCGCGATGCCCGCCTGCGCCGAGTGAACGCCGCAATGCGATCGGAGCGCCGGGCGAAATCGCCATCAGCACGAGGCCGATCTCGACGAACCGCGGCAGATCGAGGAAGCGGGTTACGAGCAATGCGACGGCGGGGACCGCGACGAGCACCGAGAAGAGTCCGCGCGCCATCAGGCCGGGCCGCCGCCAGATCAGTCTCAGTTCGCCTGCCGAAATACCAAGCCCGAGGCCGAACATCACCGTGAAGACAGTGCCAACGGCCAGCGCGTTGAGCACCCATTCCGGGACTGGACCGCTCATGGCTGTGCTCCGCTTGCCAAAGCGGCTCGATCACTACCGAGTCGCGATCAGAACAGGCTCAGAGGCCGATCTTCTCGACCAGCAGTGAGCGATCCTTCCAGTAGATGCCGTTCAGGCGCTGGCTGAGCTTGTCGATCCCGCCCGTGGCGGCTCCGGTGAACTCGAGCATGGCGCCTGGACGCGAACCCGTCCCTTCCACGCGCTCGATGCCGGTGCAGGTCAGCTCGGGCGCGTACTTCTTTATTAGCGCCTTGATCTCATCATCACTCGTGCCGGGTGCGATGTTGCCCATCCAAAGCTTCATGAGCGCTCTCCAAGGTCAAGCCATGATGTTCACCCCGCCGTCGACGTAGAGTGTCTCCCCCGACAGGCGGCGCGCGTAAGGCGTGGCGAGATACGCGCAGGTAAAACCGACGTCCATGATGTCGACCAGCTCGCCGATCGGCGCGCGCTGCGCGGCCTCGTTCAAGAGCAGATCGAAATCCTTGAGTCCAGAGGCCGCGCGAGTCTTCAGCGGTCCGGGTGAGATCGCGTGCACACGTATTCCCTTGTCACCAAGCTCGTAGGCGAGATAGCGGCAGGACGCTTCGAGCGCTGCTTTCACCGGACCCATGACGTTGTAGCTTGGCACGACCTTGTTCGCCCCGTAATAGCTCATCGCGAACATGGTCCCCCCGTTTGTCATGAGTGGCGCAGCGAGCCGGGCCATGCGGACGAAAGAATGGCAGGAGATGTCCATCGCCTGCTTAAAGCCTTCGGCGGAGCAATTGACGAGCGGACCCTGAAGATCCTCTTTCGGCGCATATGCAATCGAATGAACAAGAATGTCGAGGCGGCCCCATTCCTTTGCGACCCGGTCGAACACCGCTTCGAGCATTCCGGGCGTGGCGACGTCGAGTGGCATGAAGATCGGCGCGCCGAGCTCTCTGGCGAGCGGCTCGACATAGGTCTTCGTCTTCTCGTTGACGTAGGTGATCGCCAGATCGGCGCCAAGCTCGCGAAACGCCTTTGCGCAGCCGTATGCGATCGAATATTGGTTCGCGACGCCGACGACGAGCGCCTTCGCTCCTTTGAGCGCGGGACGCGGTATTTCGATGGTCATGCTGTTCTCCTGGAGTTGCGCGGCGCGCTCATCTAGCCGACTTCGCGCCCGAACCCACTCTCGCGAGCAGCGCCTGCGTGTGCCGCGCGATCATCAGCTCCTCGTTGGTCGGTATGGCCCATGCCGATACCTTGCTTCCCGCGGTGCTGATGCGCGGCCCTCCGGCGTCGTTCGCATTGGCATCGAGCGCCACGCCCAGCCAACACGCATCTCGGCAGACGCGCTCGCGCAGCACGGCGCTGTTCTCGCCGATCCCCGCCGTGAACACGATGGCGTCGAGACCGCCGAGCGCGGCGGCGAGCGAGCCCATTTCGCGGCCGATGCGGTAGACGTAGAGGTCGATCGCAACCTTGGCGTTGGGGTCGCTGGAGGCCAGCAAAGCCCGCATGTCGCTGGAGATGCCCGAGACGCCGAGCAAGCCGGACTGCTGATAGATGAGCTTCTCGATGGCGCGGGCGTCCATCTTCATCTCGTCCATCAGATAGAGCATCACGCCCGGATCGAGGTTGCCGCAACGCGTTCCCATCGGCAGGCCGTCGACTGCAGTGAAGCCCATCGTGCTCGCGACACTGTGGCCGTTGTCCATTGCGCACATGGACGAGCCGTTCCCAAGGTGCAGCACAATGACCTTGCCGGCCGCCGCTTTCGCGTCGTGCGAGGGCAGCGCATGCGCGATGTATTCGTAAGAGAGACCGTGAAATCCGTAGCGGCGCACCCCGCGCTCGGTGATCGAGCGTGGCAACGCGAAGGCTTGCGCGACCTCGGACTGAGCACGATGGAACGCGGTGTCGAAGCAGGCGATCTGCGGCAGATCCGGAATACGCTCGAGCAACGTCCGGATCGGCGCGAGGTTGTGCGGCTGGTGCAGCGGCGCGAGCGGAACGTATTTCTCCAGCGCCGCGAGCACCTTCGCGTCGACTCGAACCGGACGCCGATACTCGAGTCCGCCGTGCACGACGCGGTGCCCGACGCCGACGAGCGTCTGCCGGCCGAGTTCCTTGCGCAGGAAGGTGACGAGATGATCGAGCGCTCCGTCGTGACCGAGGCGCGTGCCCTTGCCCCAGGATTGTTCGGCGAGAACCGTACCGCCGCTGTCCTTCGCGACGAAGCGCGGGTCGGTGTAGATGCCCTCCGCCTGACCGCGGGCGGTCAGCTCGAGCTCGCGCCCGGCTTCCGCGAACAGCGAGAACTTGATGCTCGACGAGCCGGCATTGAGAACCGCGATCGCGTTGGGCACGTCACGCTACCGTCTTCGGCGCGGTTTCGCGTCGCATCGCGGCGACCAGTGCCGCCACGCCGCAGGACGCGAGACGGCTCATCACCGAGTCGGCGCGGCTGGTGAGGATGATCGGTACTCGGGCTCCCAGAACGATCCCTGCGGCCGCAGCCGTGGCGAGGAACGACAAGCTCTTGGCGAGCATGTTGCCGGCCTCGAGATCGGGCACCACCAAAACATTGGCGCGACCGGCGACCGGCGAGTCGATCTTCTTGATCTTCACCGCCTCCAGGCTGATCGCGTTGTCGAGCGCGAGCGGCCCATCGAGGATCGCGCCCGTGATCTGCCC
>DATKJP010000307.1:0-11576 GCA_035543635.1 Casimicrobiaceae bacterium | reverse complement strand
CCGCCTCACCTGCCGACCGACGAAGACGTCGGGCCTTATCCCGGACTCGAGCTGCTCGCGACCGCGGTGCTGCTGCTCGGCGAGGATCGTGTCGTGCGTTATGCCAATCCGGCCGCGGAGAATCTCTTCGAATTGTCGCGGCGGCAGCTCATCGGATGCGAGGCGCGGACGCTTTTTCCCGACGCGCCGGCGCTGTTCCAGGCGATCGACAAGGCGCTAACGACCGGAGCTTCGTACACGGAGCAGGAGCTGGAGCTAAGCGTCAACGGCAAGCAGAAGTTGCATTTGTCGTGCACGGTGTCGGTAGTCGAGAGCGAAGCTACGCTGCTCCTCGAGTTCCGACACATCGATCAGCAGCTGAGGATCGCGCGCGAGGAACGGTTGCTCGAGCAACAGCAGGCAAATCGCGAATTGATCCGCAGCCTCGCGCACGAAATCAAGAATCCGCTCGGCGGGATCCGCGGCGCCGCACAGCTTCTCGAGCGCGAGCTGGACCGGCCGCCGCTGATCGAATACACGCAGGTGATCATCGGCGAGGCGGACCGCCTGCAATCGCTGGTCAACCGCCTGCTCACGCCGCATCGGCTTCCGAGCTATCGCCGCACCAACATCCACGAGCTTCTCGCTCGCGTGTCGAGCGTGGTGCAGGCGGAATTCCCGGACGTCGCGATCGCGTCGGACTTCGACATCAGCCTGCCGGAGTTCGACGCCGATCCGGAGCAGCTCACGCAGGCGATGCTCAACGTCGTGCGCAATGCAGCGCAGGCGCTGCAAACCGTGCTCCCGCCGCGCGAGATCCGGCTCACCACGCGAGTCGCGCGCAGCGTCACCATGGCAAAGCGACGCTACCAACTCGCGCTCGCGGTGACGATCGAGGACAACGGTCCCGGCGTTCCGGACGCCATTCGCGACAAGATCTTCTTTCCGCTCGTGTCCGGGCGCGAAGGCGGCAGCGGCCTCGGTTTAACGATCGCGCAAACATTCATTGCGCAACATAACGGAACGATCGAGTGCGAAAGCGCGCCCGGCCACACCCAGTTCACCATCCTGCTGCCGCTGGAATTCAGCCGCGTCGGCGCGTAGAGTGAGATTTCGAGATGCATGCCTATGACGACCGTTCATCCTTCCAAGGCGATCCAATGAAACCGGTGTGGATCGTCGACGACGACCGCTCGATCCGTTGGGTGCTCGAGAAAGCGCTCGCGCGGGAAGGCATCGCGTACCGCACTTTCGCTTCAGCCAACGAAATGCTCCTGGCGCTGCAGCAGAGCCGACCACAGGTGCTGATTTCAGACATCCGCATGCCCGGCGAATCGGGCCTCGTGCTGCTCTCCAACATCAAGCAGCGCTTTCCCGAGGTGCCGGTGATCATCATGACGGCATACTCGGACCTCGACAGCGCGGTGGCGGCCTTCCAGGGCGGCGCGTTCGAGTATCTTCCGAAACCCTTCGACGTCGATCACGCGATTGCGCTCATCCGCCGCGCAAGCGCGGAAAGCCCTCCAGCTCCGGCAACGACGGCGAGCCCAGGCGAATCGCCGGAGATGCTCGGACAGGCGCCCGCGATGCAGGAAGTCTTCCGTGCGATCGGCCGGCTGTCGCAGTCGAACGTGACCGTACTCATCACCGGCGAATCTGGAACCGGAAAGGAACTGGTGGCGCGCGCGCTGCATCGGCACTCTCCGCGCTCGAGCGGCCCGTTCGTCGCCATCAACACGGCGGCGATTCCGAAGGATCTGCTCGAGTCCGAGCTCTTCGGTCACGAGCGCGGAGCATTTACCGGCGCGCAAAGCTCGCGGCGCGGCCGCTTCGAGCAGGCCGAAGGCGGCACGCTCTTTCTCGACGAGATCGGCGACATGCCACCCGATCTGCAGGTGCGCCTGCTGCGGGTACTCGCGGACGGCGAGTATTACCGCGTCGGCGGTCACGCCCCGCTCAAGTCGAGCGTGCGCATCATCGCCGCCACGCATCAGAATCTGGACGAGCGCGTTCGGCAGGGCCTTTTCCGAGAGGATCTCTTGCATCGGCTGGACGTCGTGCGGCTGCGCCTGCCGCCGCTGCGCGAACGCTCCGAAGACATCGCTCCCCTCACTCGGCATTTCCTGCGCAAGAGCGGGCGTGAGCTTGCAGTCGAGCCGAAGACGCTCTCCGAAGCCGCCTTGCGCGTTCTCTCGACCTTTCCATTTCCAGGTAACGTCCGCCAGCTCGAGAACATCTGTCACTGGCTCACGGTGATGGCGCCGGGCGCGCGCATCGATGTCGGCGACCTTCCACCCGAGCTGCGCGCATCGATGGAAGCCAGCTCGGAGGCCGACGGCAACTGGCAACAGGCCCTGGACCTTGCGCTCGCGCAGGCGCTCGCGCGCGGCGAGCGCGCGGTCGGCGAGCGGCTCGAAAGGGAATTCGAGAAGACGCTTATCCTGCGCGCGCTGCAGCACACCGGTGGCCACCGCATGGAGGCGGCGCAGTGGCTAGGCTGGGGGCGCAACACGCTGACGCGCAAGATTCAGGAGCTGAAGCTCGACCCGAAGAAGTAGGGACTCAATGCGGGCCGCCCATCAGGCGATTGGGCAGCCACGTCGCGATCTCGGGAAATATGCACAGGATCACGATCGCGAGCATCATGCAGACGACGTAGGGAATCGTGCCCCACATGACGCGCGTGACCGGCACGTCCGGCGCGATCGCCTGGACGATGTAGATGTTCAGGCCCACCGGCGGATGGATCAGGCCGATCTCCATGTTGATGGTGAGAATCACGCCGAACCAGATCGGATCGAACCCCGCCGCCTTGATGATCGGATAGAGGATCGGCGCGGTCATCAGGATGATCGCGGCGGGCGGGATGAAGAACCCGCAGACGAGAAGGAAGAGGTTGATCAGCGCCATCAACACCCAGCGGTTGACGTGCGAGTCGGCGATCGCCTGCGCCAGCGTCTGCGTGAGGTAGAGCGAAGTGAGCATGTAGCCGAAGAGCACGGCCGCCGCGATGATCATGAGGATCATCACCGACTCGCGCGTGGTGTCGCGCAGAATCACCCACCAGCGCTCGGGCTTCCACATGCGGTAGATCATTACCGCGAGCACGACGCAGAGCGCCGCGCCGACGCCCGCCGCCTCGGACGGCGTCGCCACGCCGCCATAGAGCACGTACATCACGCCTGCCACGATGGCTAGAAAAGGCGCGACCTTGGGAATCGACCCGAACTTCTGCTTCCAGCTGTAGCGAAAATCGGCGGCGTGCGCGTGGAATCCGCGCTTCCAGATGATGAAGAGCGTCCACAGCATGAAGAGCCCCGTCAGCATCAGCCCGGGCAGCACGCCGGCGAGAAAGAGCCGCCCGATCGAGGTCTCGGTGGCGATTCCGTAGAGAATAAATGTGATCGACGGCGGGATGAGGATACCCAGCGTGCCGCCTGCGCAAATCGACCCGGTGGCGACGTCGTCCGGATAGCCGCGGCGCCGCATTTCCGGAATGCCCATCTTGCCGATCGCTGCGCAGCACGCGGGCGAGGAGCCGGTAAGAGCTGCGAAGAGCGCGCAGGCCCCCAGATTGGAGATCACGAGTCCGCCCGGCAGCCGATAGAGCCAGCGGTCGAGCGCTTCGTACAAGTCCTTGCCCGCGGGCGAGGAGCCGATCGCCGCGCCCATCATCACGAACATCGGGATCGACACTAGCGTGAAGTCGTTGAGCCCCGAGTAGAAGGTCTCGGCGACGACGTGCAGCGCGTCGAAGCCCTGGAAGATGAGGATGAACACAATCGCGATGGCGCCGAGCCCGAAAGCGACCGGCGCACCGCAGAGCAATACCGCGAGCGTGACGACGAGCACGATCGCGCCTTGACTGGTCGGGCTCATTTCACTCGCTCGGCGCCGATGCCAAAGGGCGGCTCGCGCCCGGTCACGAGTCCGACGAAATCGGCGATGCAGTGCAGGCACAGCAGGCCGAGGCCGATCGGCATCGACGAATACGGAATCCACAACCGCGCCCGCCATCTCGTGTCGGAGACCCACTTGTTGTCCCAGGCTTCCTTCCAGACCTGGAACGTCAGCACCGCGATCGTGAGGCAGAACGCAAGCGTAAGCGCGGAGGCGAAGAGCGCGAGCCACCGGCGGCTCACCTTGCCGAGATAGTGCGGCAGCACGTCGACGTTGACGTGTCCGCGCGTCAACAGAACGTACGGGCTGCCGACGAAGGTGGCGGCGACCAGGCTGTAGGTCACGAAGTCGGTCTGCCAGATGGTGTTCTCGTTGAGCGCGTAGCGCACGAAGACCATCTCGCAGACGACGAACACGCTGGCGCCAATCAGCGCGGCAGCGACGTATCCGCTGATCAGCGACAGCAGGCGCACGACGCGGACGAAGCCGCTCGAGGCCGCTGCGAGAGTGATCTCGCGCGGAAGACGAGCCGGCGCGCCGGTTCGCGGCACGTCTCTACTTGACGCTCAGCGCGTCGTCGATGAGCTGCTTCCCGTCCGGCACTTCCTTGGCGAACTCGGTGTACGAGCTTTGCTTGGCGACGTTGACCCAGGCGTCGTACTCGGCAGGGGTGAGCGTTACCACCTCGACCTTGTTGTCCTTGAACACCTTGACCATCTCGTCGTCGAGCCCCTTCGCTTCCTTGGCGAAATAGTCCTGCGCTTTCTTGCCCGCCTTGAGCAGCACGTCCTGCTGCTGTTTGTTCAGGCGGTCGAAGCTCTTCTTGGACATCAGCACCGGCTCGTACATGAACCACAGCGCGTTGTCGCCCGGTGCCGTGAGACATTTCACCTGCTCGTAGAGCCGGAACGATACGAAGCTTCCGGAACTGGTGTCGGTGGCATCCGCCACGCCCGTCTGCAGCGCGTTGTAGACCTCGTTGCTCGGGATCGACACGATCGATGCGCCGGCGGCCTGCCACATCGCAGCGAAGGTCGGCCCTGCGGAGCGCAGCTTCTGCCCTTTGATGTCTGCAGGTGTGCGGATGCAGGCCTTCTTCGAGGCAACCGCGCCGGCGAGCCATGCGTCGGAGAGGACGATGACGCCCGCTTTTTCGATCTTCCCGCGGATCTCCTTCATGAACTTGGAATCGTTGAGCTTGGCGGCACGCTCGTGACTGCGCACGAGCCCCGGCATCAGCGTCGCGCCGAATGCGCGCTCCTTACCGCTTGCATAGTCGAGCGGAAAAGAGGAGATGTCGAGTTGGCCGTTGACGAGCGCATTCCACTGCTCGTTGGGCTTGAACAGTGACGCTCCGGGATACACCTGCACTTCGAGGTCCACGCCGGCCGCCTTGGCGTCGCGCGCGATGATCTGGACCATCTCGTCGCGCACGTCGCCCTTGCCGCCCGGGAACTGGTGCGATGCCCGCAATACAGTCGCCGCGGTTGCGCTGCCCGCGAGCGCGACGAGGGTGAGCGCCGCCAGCGCGCGCGCAAATCCGATTTTGCCCATGTGAGCCTCCTCCAAACGGTAGGATCGTGCGCGATCGCTGCCGCCGCGTCGCGCTGTTGTCTTGACGCGGCGTATTCTAGCCTGACCGCGTTTTATTGCTGCGGGTAATCGCCCTTGGGCGCTGCGCCGGGCGCGGCGGCGCCGGGGGCCTGCTGTGCGGTCGGACCGGGGGCGGGAGCCGGCGTGGGCGCGCGTCCAACAGGTGCGTTGCGCGGCGGCGGGGTCTGCGGATAGCCCGCGTCGGTGAGCATGCTCTGCCAGCGATTCTCGTTGAATCCGGTCGTGAACTGATCGCCGACCTGCAGCGCCGGCGCGTCGAGCCCGCCGGTGAGGCGCTTCAACTTCTCGGCCCCGTCGCCCGCGCCGACGTCGACCACTGCGTGCGGCACGCCGCGCTTGTTGAGGAGCGCCGACGCTGTGTCGCAGACCGTGCCGCAGCCGAAGGTGTATAGCGTCACCGGAAAGCGCTCCTGTGCGAGCGCTTCGGTATAAGAGAGATTGCTGGTCTCGATCGTGTTCTTTCCGATCCGTTTCGCTTGCGCATCCCGTGCGTTGGGCGGCGGCGGCTTGTCGGAATAGACGACTCGACCTTCCGGATCGACGTAGCGATAGACCTGCTGGAGCTGCGCCAAAGCCACGCTGCTCACGCAGAATGCTACGAGCGCCAGCGCGGCTTGGCGCGGGATCCGGCTCGGTGCGGTGCTCATGACGGCCTCCTTCGGTCGCGGCTTCTCATGACGCTGACATACCATTATGCCGCAAGAGCGCGTCGATTTGGGGAGGCCGTCCGCGGAAGGCGATAAAAGACTCGAGTGCGCTCCGGCTGCCGCCCCGGGCGAGCACCTCGTCCTGGAAGCGGGCGCCTGTGGCAGGCGAGAGGACGCCTTCTTCCTCGAACAGGCTGTAGGCATCAGCCGATAGCACCTCCGCCCACTTGTAGCTGTAGTAACCGGCGGCGTAGCCCGAGGCAAAGATGTGGGTGAAGGTGTGGGGGCTGCGATCGTAGTCCGGACGCTTGACGACCGCGACTTCGCTGCGAATCCTGCGCAGGAGATCGAGCGGGTCTGCACCGGCTGCGGGATCGAAATCGTAATGCAGGTGCATGTCGAAGAGCGCGAACTCGAGCTGCCGCACCATCTGCATGCCGCTCTGAAAGTTTTTCGCCGCCAGCATGCGCTCGAAGAGCGCCCGCGGCAGCGGTTCGCCGGTGTCGGCGTGTCCGCTCATGTGCGCGAGCACATCCCATTCCCAGCAGAAGTTCTCCATGAACTGGCTCGGCAGCTCCACCGCGTCCCATTCCACTCCTTCGAGCCCGGACACGCCTGGAACGTCGATGCGCGTCAGCAGCAGGTGCAGTCCGTGGCCGAATTCGTGGAACAGCGTCTGTACCTCGTCGTGCGTGAAGAGCGCGGGCCGCCGGTTGCCGTTCCGGCCTACGGGCGCCGAGAAATTGCAGGTGATGTAGGCCACCGGATGCTGCACGCGAGCGCCGTGGCGGCGTCGGTTGATGGCATTGTCCATCCAGGCGCCGCCGCGCTTGCCGGCGCGCGCGTAGAGATCGAGGTAGAACTGCCCGACCAGCGCGCCCTCGCGGTCTTCGACGTCGAAGAAGCGCACGTCGGGATGCCATGCCGCCGCCTTGCCGTCGCGAATCCGCACTCCGAAGAGCGTCTCCACCACGCGGAACATTCCGACGAGCACGCGATCCTCGGGAAAATACTGCTTCACCTCCTGCTCGGAGAAGCTGTAGCGCGACTGGCGCAGCTGCTCGGAAGCGTACGGGATATCCCACGCGGCGAGGTCGCCGAGCGCGAGCTTCTCGCGCGCGAAGGCAGACAGCTCCGCAATGTCGCGCTCGGCGAAGGGCTTTGCGCGCGCGGCGAGATCGCGCAGGAAGGCGAGCACTTCCTCGGGTGTGCGCGCCATCTTCGGGACCAGCGATACCTCGGCATAATTGCGATAGCCGAGAAGCCGAGCGTGCTCGCGGCGCAGCTCGAGAATGCGTGCGATCAGCGCAGTGTTGTCCCATTGCGGCAGGCCGAATTCGCTGGCGCGAACCGAGAACGCGCGATAGAGCGTCTCGCGCAAGCGGCGGTTCGTCGCGTATTGCATGACGGGCAGATAGCAAGGCATGCGCAGCGTGAGCTTCCAGCCAGTCTTCCCGTCGGCTTCGGCAGCATCGGCCGCGGCGGCAAGCAGGTCTTGCGGAACCCCTGTCAGCTCGGTTGCAGCCTCGACGTAAAGCGCGTAGTCGTTGGTCGTGTCGAGCACGTTGTCCTCGAAGCGCGAAGCAAGGCTGGCAAGCTCCTCGTCCACGGCCTTGAATCGCGCCTTCTGCTCCGGCCGCAACTCGACGCCCGAGAGGCGGAAGTCGCGCAGCGCGTTGTCGATCAGCTTGCGTTGACCCTGATCGAACGCCGCGACTTTGGTCGCGCCGGCGAGCGCACGATAACCCGCGAACAACCGCTCGTCCTGCGCGAGCTCGGTGTGGAACGCCGTCACTTTCGGCAGGGCCGCGTTGTAGGCCTCGCGCAGCGAGGGCGTGTTCACCACGGCGTTCAGATGCGAGACCTGGCCCCAGGCGCGCTCAAGGCGATCCTCGGCATCCGCGAGCGGCTGTACGAAGTTCTCCCACGCAGGATTAGCTGCGACCGAAGCGATCTGCTCGATCGTCGCGCGTGCCTCGCCGATCAGCGCGTCGATCGCGGGCGCGACGTGCTCGGGTCCCATTTCGGAAAACCGCGGCAGGCCGCTGAAGTCGAGGAGCGGATTGGACTTGGCGAGTTCATTCGGGGTCATGGCTAATTTCTTACCCTCGTTTTAGCGCCCCATCCAGCTCGGCGAGATCGCGGGGCGTGCCGACATTGAACCACGTGCCGCGATAAAGCTCGCCGGAGACCCACCGGCGATTGATCCAGTCGAGGTAGAGCGGCAAGATTTTGAGCTTTTCCTCGCGGGGCAGTTCCCGAAAGAGGGAGGTGCGATACAACGCGATGTTCCCGAAGGTCGAAGCCGCGGCGCCATCGAACGCGAGCTCGCCGTCGACCAGCGCGAAGTCTCCGCCCGGATGGTAAGGCGGATTCGGCACCATGACCATGTGCGCGTGCGGCGGCGCGGTTGTTGCGGACATTTCGTGAGCGCGCGCAACGAGCGTCGCGTAATCGTAGTCGGTGTACAGATCGCCGCTCACGACGAGCACGACGCCGTTGCCAAGCAGCGGCAGCGCCGTGGCAATACCGCCGGCGACTTCCAGAGGCTCGGGCTCCCGCGAGTAGCGAATCTTCGCGCCGAAGCGCGCGCCGTCGTCGAGCGCCGCTTCGATTGCTTCGGCGCGGTGCGCAACATTCAAGACGATCTCGCTGAAGCCTGCCGCGACCAGTCTCTCGACCTGCCACACCACGAGTGCCTTCCCGCCCGCTTCCAGTAGCGGCTTCGGCGTCGCATCCGACAAGGGTCGCATGCGCTCGCCGCGTCCTGCGGCGAGGATCATGGCTTTCATCGGCTGCAGTCTCGGGCTTGTTGCGCCGCTGTCGCGAGGGTCGCGATGTCGCGCAGTCGTCGCTAAGCGGGTGGTTTGTGCGCGGCGACTCGTGGGTTGAGTCGCCGCCGCAAACCGGGACTCGCTCGACGACCGACTTGCGCCACGGCGCCCGAGCGACAGCGGCGCAACAACAACGCGACGCGATGGATCAAGCATCAAAACGTATACCCCGCGACCGACTGCCGCTGCTCGAGCTCATCGATCAGCCGCAGCAACGGCGAGAATTCGCGATAGCGCGCGCACGCTGCGCGAAGGTAGCGCATCACCCGCGGCATGTCCTTGAGGTACGCATCCTTTCCGTCGCGATGCCAGAGGCGCGCGAAGATGCCTAGCACCTTGAGCTGGCGCTGCACTCCCATCCACTCGAAGTCGCGCCAGAACTCGGCAAAATCGGAAGCGACCGGCAAGCCCGTTGCGCGAGCCTGCGCCCAGTATCGCGCTGCCCAGTCGAGCTGGCGCGCTTCGTCCCATTCGATGTAAGCGTCGCGCAAGAGAGAAACCAAATCGTAGGTGATCGGTCCGAAGACGGCGTCCTGGAAATCGAGCACGCCCGGATTCGGTTCTGCGACCATGAGGTTGCGTGAATGGTAGTCGCGATGCACGAACACGCGTGGCTGCGCGAGATTGTTGGCAAGGATCAGCTCGAATGCGGTTTCGAGCGTCATGCGCTGCCGCTCGCTCAGCGCCACGCCGAGATGCCTTGCGACGTACCAGTCGGGAAACAGATCGAGCTCGCGCCTGAGCAGCACTTTGTCGTACGGCGGAAGCGCGTCCTCGCGGCTGGCGCGCTGCCAGCGCACGAGCGCAGCGGACGCGTCGCGATACAGCTTCGGCGCGCTCTCGTCGTCGAGCGCGTCCAGATACATCCGCGTGCCGAGGTCGGTCGTCAGCAGAAACCCGCGCTCGAGATCCGCGGCGAGAATCGCCGGCGCGTGCACGCCGGCCGAAGCGAGGAGCTGCGCCACCGCTACGTAAGGACGGCAATTCTCCTGCGGCGGAGGCGCGTCCATCGCGATCAAGCTGCTAGCGGGCTCCGCGCGATCGGCGACCGCCGACGGCTCGCTCAGCTTCACGCGAAAGTAGCGGCGAAAGCTCGCGTCGCTCGATGCGGGTGCGATCGACGCCATCGGCGCGGGCAGCACGCTGTTGAGCCATGCGGTCAGTGCGTCGAGACGAACGTCGCGATGCGCGCCGGTCATCGAGCGGGCGGGATCTGCGTTTAGGCTAGAATGCAAAATTCTAGCATCCGGCTCGTCAGTTCCCGGTCAGCCTCGATGTCCCGTCGCGCCGGCTTCGCCTGCGTCCTCCTGCTGCTGCTGTGCTCGGGAGCAGCGCGTGCCCAGATTTCCCAGGACGAGCCCGCGCTCGCGCCGCCGCGCCTGAAGTTCGCGCCCACGCTCGAGCCGCCGCCGCTCAAGCCGCCTCAGGAAACGACGATCGTTACGCCCCAGCGCGAAGCGATCTTCCTGCGCGCCGACAAGCTCGAGGGTGAGGGCCAGAGCTGGATAGAGGCGCAAGGCAAGGTGGAGTTGCGCTCGCGGCGGCAGACGGTGCTCGCGGATTGGCTCCGCTACGACCAGCCAACCGACGAGTTCTGGGCCAAGGGCAACGTGACTTTGCGGCGCGGCATCGACTGGATCACGGGACCCGAGGCGCGCTTCAAGCGCGACGACGAATCGGGATACTTCACCTCGCCGGAATTTCACGTCGGCGAGAACTCCTCGCGCGGCGACGCGAGCAACCTCTATTTCGTGGGCCCCGACCGCTACGACGTCAAGGACGCGCGCTACACCACCTGCGTAGCGGGAAACAACGACTGGTATCTGACCGCGGACGACCTTGACCTCGACCGCTCGCGGCTCGTCGGCATCGCGCACGACGCACACATTACCTTCATGGACGTGCCGATTCTCTACTCGCCGTATCTGAGCTTTCCGCTCTCGAACGACCGCAAGTCCGGTTTTCTCACGCCGATTTACGGATCGAGCAACCAGCGCGGCTTCGAGGTTGCGATCCCGTACTACTGGAACATCGCGCCGAATTACGACGCGACGCTGCTCGCGCGACCGATGAGCCGGCGCGGCCTCCAGTTCGGCGGACAGTTCCGCTACCTTTTCCCGCAATCCTCCGGCGAGGCCGATGTCGAGTATCTGAATCACGACCGCATCGCGAATACCGATCGCTACGCGCTCTCCTTGAAGCACAACCAGGACTTCGGTGGAGGTCTCGGCGGATACCTGAATCTGCAGAGGGTTTCCGACGACACCTATTTCGCCGATCTTTCGGACCGGCTGGCGCTGACCTCGCAAAACATCCTTCCGCGCGAAGCGGGCCTCGCCTACAACCACGAGCCGTTCAGCGTCCTCACGCGCGTTCAGACCTTCCAGACACTGCAGGATCCGAACAACCCGATCACGCCGCCATACTTTCGCGAGCCGCAGGTGGTGGCGACGATGAATCCGGTCGAGTGGCACGGGCTGGATTTCGCGGGCACCGGCGAGTACGTGCGCTTCACCCAGCCCGCACTCGTGCCAACCGGAGATCGCGCTTTTCTTTATCCGACGGTCGCCTGGTCCCAGCGCGGCAACGCGTGGTTCTTCAC
>DATKJP010000306.1:0-5321 GCA_035543635.1 Casimicrobiaceae bacterium | reverse complement strand
GCCCCAGATCATCGAAGCGGACAGTGAGGCGGTGATATTGAACTCGATCGAATCGAGCGTCGGCGTGAGCATTGTGCGCGAAGACCTCGCACGCGCCGCGGAAGCGGAGGGCCGCCTCGCAATCTGGTCCGGCGCCGAGTTGACGACGCGGCTGTGGTTCATCTGCCACGCCGCTCGCGCGAACGACCCGGTGCTCAAGGCCGCGTTGGACGTCTTGCGCGAGGTGTGGCACGCGGACGAGCGCGCGCACGCATAGAAGGCTAGTTCCCCGGCGCCGGCACCATCACCAGTCGATCGTTGCCCGACTCGGCACCCCAGGCTTCTCCGGCGCGACCGAGCATCTGTCGCACATTCGCGCCAGAACGGTTGGATGGAAAGCTCTCGAACTTCTCGGTGTCCGGATCGAAGCGCACGATCGCGTTGGTCGACCAGTCCGTGAGCCAGACTTTGTCTTCCGGGTCGACCCACACCGAATAAGCATGCGCGACACCGGGTAGCTTCCATTCGCGCCAGCTTTTCGTCGCGGGATCGTACATGCCCGCCTGCCCGGTATTCCAGTAGCTCACCCAGATACGGCCGCGCGAATCCGACCACACCCGTCGCGCACCCTGATCTTTCGTCGGCGGATCGATCGGTGTCGCGGTTCCTGTCTCGACATCGATCTTGGCGATGTGATTGCCGGCGAGCGATGCATAATAGACATCACCCGAAGGTGTCGTCGTGATGCCGTAAGGCCCGCGGCCGCCCGGAGCGTTCCACACTTTCATGTCGCCGCTCGTGGGATCGAGCCGGCCGTAATAGCCGCTCTGCCCGGTAAACCACACGCGCCCCTTGTGATCGAAGGTGAGCGTGTTGAGGTTAACGTTCGGCGTGTCCTTGGGCAACGGCCAGACTTTCACCGCGTGGCTCCTCGCGTCGACGCGAACGATCGCATTCTGGCCGCCGTCGGTGACCCATGCCGCACCGTCAGGCCCGACGATGACACCGTGCGGCGCGGAGCCGGACCCGAGTGCGATCTCCTCGTGCTTTCCGGTTTTCGGATCGAGAATGCCCAGCTTGCCGGTCATCTGCGCGGTGTAAAAAACCGGCCCGCCGGCGCTGGGCGCCGCCGCGACGTCGTGCGGATGCGATCCGCGCGTGACCTCGAAGTAGGCAGGCGCGGCAAGCACGAGCGGCGCGATGGCGATTGCAAGCAAGGCGATGATCGACAAAAGAGCTCCCTTGCTGCCTTGCGTACGTGGTTGCATCGCTCTCTCCTTGCGCGTCGTGACAAGCCTTTCGACTCGACGCGTCGAGCATAGTTTACTGCGGATGCGGTAGGATGCACGTGGCCGCTCTCCGCGGCAGCACCATCCGGCGGAATCCATCGTGAATCGCTCGCATGCGCTAGCCAACGCGCGGAACTATATCGACTCAGGGTCGTTCCTCGCCGACCTCGCGCGGCGCGTGGCCTGCCGCACCGAGAGCCAGGACGATGGCAGTGGCCCCGCACTGCGCAGCTATCTCTCCGGGGAGATCGCGCCGGCGATCGAGCAGCTCGGCTTCGAGTCGCGCCTCATCGAAAATCCTGTCGCTGGAGCGGGGCCGATGCTAGTCGGATCACGGCACGAAGACGACGAGATGCCGACCGTGCTGGTCTACGGTCACGGCGACGTCGTTCGCGGCTACGACGATCAGTGGCGCAAACCGCTGGGTCCATGGAAGCTTACGCCCGAGGGCGATCGCTGGTATGGACGCGGCACGGCGGACAACAAGGGACAGCACTCGATTCTTCTCGGGGCGCTCGCGAGCGTGGCCGCGGCGCGCCAAGGCAAGCTCGGCTTCAACGTCAAGCTTCTGCTCGAGACCGGCGAGGAAGTGGGCTCTCCGGGACTGCATGCCGCATGCAGGGAGTTGCGAGCGGAGCTTGCCGCCGACGTGCTGATCGCTTCTGACGGGCCTCGCCTCTCCGCACAGCGCCCGACGATCTTCCTCGGCTCGCGCGGCTCGATCAACTTCACGCTCGCGCTCGACTTGCGCGAAGGCGGGCATCACTCCGGAAACTGGGGCGGGCTGCTCCGCAATCCGGCCAGCGTGCTCGCCAACGCGATCGCAACCATGATTGGCAAGGATGGCGCGATCCTCATCGAGAGATTGCGTCCGCCGCCGATTCCCGACGACGTGCGCCACGCGCTCGCCGACATCGCGGTCGGCGGCGACGCAGGCGATCCGGAGATCGACGCGGGCTGGGGCGAGCCGAGGCTCACGCCGGCCGAGCGGGTGTTCGGCTGGAACACGCTCGAGGTGCTGGCGATGAAGTCGGGCAACGCCGATCGGCCGGTGAACGCGATTCCTCCGTCGGCCATTGCCCGTTGCCAGCTTCGCTTCGTGGTCGGCACCGAGGTGCGCGACATCGGAGCGCGCATCCGCGCGCACTTGGCGGCGCACGGCTTCTCGGGCATCGACGTTCAAGTCGAAGACGGCAACGCGGCGACGCGCCTGAGCCCCGATCATCCGTGGGTGCGCTGGGCCGCCGACTCGGTCGAGCGCACGACGGGCAAGAAGCCGGCGATCCTGCCGAATCTCGGCGGGACTCTGCCAAACGACGCGTTCGCGGACATCCTCGGTCTGCCGACGATCTGGATTCCGCACTCCTATCCCGGCTGCTCGCAGCATGCGGCGAACGAGCACCTGCTCGCCTCCGTCGCGCGCGAAGGCCTGCAGATGATGGCAGGATTGTTCTGGGATCTCGGCGAGCGCGGTTCTAGGCCAGACCCGCGATCAGAGGCTGCAGGAAGATCCAGTACACCAGCGCCGCGATGAGCGCGTACTTGACCGTGCGAAACACGGTCCGGTTCTTGCGCTTCAATTTCGTGAGGAAGCTGCTCCCGCGTCCCAGCATCGCGTAGATGCGGTTCGCCGCGCCGACGTGCTCCGTCTCGACATTCTGCGTGGCCGAAGCGCGGATCACGTTGCGCGAAACCCAGCGGTTGATCGCTGTCATCGCCCGCGTGCGCAGCGGCCGCTCGACATCACAGAAGAGAATGATGCGCGTCACATCGGTCTTGTTCTCGGCGGAATGAATGAAGGTCTCGTCGAAGAGCACGTCCTGGCCGTCGCGCCAGGAATACGGCTCACCGTCGATGAAGATGCGGCAGTCATCCGAGTTGGGTGTCACGAGCCCGAGGTGGTAGCGCAGCGACCCCGCAAACGGATCGCGGTGCCGGTTCAACTTTCCGCCCGGCGGCAGCAGCGCGAACATCGCCCCGTTGATCGTCGGCACTGACTTCAAGAGCGCCACCGTCTTCGGGCACAGCGCCTGCGCGGAAGGCAGCGGCTCACCATACCACGTGAGATAGAAGCGTTTCCAACCTTCCTTGAAGAAGGAGTTGAACCCGAGGTCGTTGTGTCCCGTCGCGGCGCGGATGCTCCCCGCGTCCATCAGCCCCAGCGCTTCCTCGCGGATCACCTGCCAGTTGTCGCGCAGCGTCGCCAGCTCGGGCAGCTTCTTCACGTCGATGAAAGGCTTCGAAGGAACCGCCGAGAACAAATACATCAGCGTGTTGTAGGGCGCAAAGATCGTCGAGTGATCCTTGAGCTGCCGAACAAAGGTGTGACGCACGCGGCCGCGGAAGTGCACGTAAAGCGCCGAGGCCACGAAGAGATAAACAACGATGAATTTTGGCGCGAGCAGCGTTGCAAGAAGCTGCGGCATGTCGGCAGTGAGCTCGAGTTAGTGCGCGGCGTTCGAATTATACTCGCGTAAGCGCGGCGCGCGCCGCTCCTCCGAACGCAACGTGTCCGCTCCGTCGCAACTCACCTCCTCCGTCTTCCGGCATCGCTCCTTTCGGCAGTACTGGATCGCGCGGCTCACTTCCGTCTTCGCCTATCAGATGCAGACGGTGGCCGTCGGGTGGCAGATGTACGCGCTCACCGGGAGCGCACTCGATCTCGGTCTGGTCGGACTCGCGCAATTCCTCCCGTCGATCGCGCTGTTGCTCGTGGTCGGGCACGTCGCCGACAGGCATGATCGGCGCCGCATTCTCACCTGGTGCCAGCGTACCGAAGCCGCGGCCGCGATCACGCTGGCGGCTCTCTCGATCACGGGCGCCATTACGCGCGAGGCGATCTTCGCCATGGTCGTCGTGATCGGCGCCGCGCGCGCCTTCGAAATGCCGACGCAGCAGACGCTGCTGCCGGCAACGGTGCCGTTTGAGCTCTTGTCGCGCGCCGTCGCGGCCAATGCGAGCGCGGGCCAGACGGCGATCGTACTCGGGCCGGCGCTTGGCGGCCTGCTCTACGTGGCGGGTCCGACCACGGTATACGGCATTTGCGCGCTCATGTTCCTGGCTGCGAGCATGCTGGTGCGACGCATTCATCTCGAGCGCGCCCCGCCGCAGCGCGAGCCCGCAACGCTCGCATCGCTCTTTGCGGGCATCGCGTACATCCGGCGCCAGCGTGCGCTGCTGGGCGCGATCTCGCTCGACCTCTTCGCGGTGCTGCTCGGCGGCGCCGCGGCGCTCATGCCGATCTATGCGCGCGACATCCTGTTCACGGGTCCCTGGGGCTTGGGACTCCTTCGCTCGGCTCCCGCGGTCGGCGCTCTCACCACGGCATTCTGGCTCGCGCACCATCCCCTGCAGAGGCACGCCGGTCGCACGATGCTGATCGCGGTCGCGCTCTTCGGCGTTGGAACGATCGCATTCGGTCTCTCGCGCTCGTTCGCGCTTTCGCTCGGGACACTCGCGCTCATGGGCGCAGCGGACATGTTCAGCGTCGTCGTGCGTCAGTCGCTCGTCCAGCTGGGCACACCCGACGCAATGCGTGGCCGCGTGTCCGCCGTGAATTCGATGTTCATCGGCGCATCGAACCAGCTCGGCGAATTCGAATCCGGAGTCACGGCAGCCTGGTTCGGGACCGTCCCCGCGGTCGTGCTCGGTGGCGTGGGCACGTTGATGGTTGTAGTACTGTGGTGGAAGCTCTTTCCCCAACTCGCCGCCGTCGACGAGCTCGTGCCCCTCGAGCAGGAGCGTAGATGACGGCTCGCTGCGGCTACAATGACGCAGCGTGAAGACCGAGCTCTCCCCGCGGCTGATCGACGAGCTGAAGCGCAGCGCGCGGCAGGCCGCGACGCAGGCATACGCGCCGTACAGCCGGTTCCAGGTCGGCGCCGCGGTGCTCTGCGGCGACAGCGTCTACACCGGAGTCAACGTCGAGAACGCTTCTTACGGCTTGAGCGTGTGCGCCGAGCGCAGCGCGATCTTCAACGCGGTCGCGCGCGGCTGCCGGCGAATCGATGCGATCTGCGTGTACACGCCGACGAGCGCTCCGGTCACGCCCTG
>DATKJP010000305.1:0-5867 GCA_035543635.1 Casimicrobiaceae bacterium | reverse complement strand
AACGTGATCTTCGCCGATCTCGCCCTCGCCCAGCTTTCGGCGCTGGGTGCCACCGTCGCCTTCGCCGAAGGATATTCGCCCACGGGCCCAGCCGGTTTTGCGTATGCGTTCCTGTTCACCGCGATGGGCGCCGCGCTCCTCACGTTCTCCCGCAGCGTCGCCCGCTTCGTGAGCCGCGAGGCGTTCGTCGGCATTCTCTACGTCGTGGCGACGGCGGCGACGATATTGGTCGTCGACCGCTCGCCGCAGGGCGCGGAGCATGTCAAGCGGATCCTGATCGGCAGCATCCTCACGGTGGGGCCCGAGGAGCTGGCGAAGTTCGCCGCGCTCTACGCGGCGATCGGGGCGTTGCACTGGCTGCTGCGCCGGCCCCTGCTCGCCGTGTCGAGCGAAGCGCAGCCGCAGGGAAAGACTGTGTTTGCCATCTCGGCCTGGGATTTCGTCTTCTTTCTCTCCTTCGGGATCGTCGTCACGAGCTCGGTCACGACAGCGGGCGTGCTGCTCGTCTTCAGCTTCCTCATCGTCCCGGCCGTCATCGGCACGATCTTCTCGCGTCAGCTGGCCGTCGTGCTGGCGATCGCCTGGGGTACGGGCATCGTCGCCAGCGCGGCCGGTCTCGCCGGCTCATACGTCTTCGATCTGCCGACGGGAGCGGCGATGGTTGCCGCGTTTGCGCTCGCGCTCGTTCTCGCGGGTTTCGCCAAGGCGTTGGTATTCGTCGATGCGCGGCGCCGATCCGTGAACCTGCGCATCGCCGCGCGGATCGTAGTTGCGTTGGTGCTCTTCTCGATCCTGGCCTCGAGTCTGTGGCTCATCGTCGCCCCAGCTGCAGATCAGCCGCTTGTGTTGGTATTCGAGCGCGCGACCGGTCTCGGCCCGACCAACTTTCTCGACACGAGCGACGGCAAGATCTACGAGTCTGCAGCGCACGACCGCCTGCGATTCCAGGCCGAGGTGGACCGCCTCAACACGCGCGAGAAAGCGGCGCGCTATGAGGGTGCGCCCTTGCCGGACGATGAGATTCGGCGCATCGCCTCCTATCAGCAGAGCTTCAACGAGATGACGCGGGGCGAGCAGTTCGTGCAGGACGTGCTGCGAACGAAAGCGCGTTCGCGCGAGCGCTGGATGATCGGTCTGCCAGCAGCCGTCATGGCGATTATCGCGCTGGGACTGCTCTCGCGGCGAATATATTTACGCTCGCGCCGATCGCCCGGTTGACGGCCGCAGGATGCGGGATCAGCGCGGTGCCGGATCATCCCGCGCTGATCAACGAACCGCCATTCCTGTTTCGCGATCGAACAGGTGCAGATCGCGCGACGAGATCGAGAAGGTTACGCTTGTGTCGACCTTGATGTGGTGATCCCTAGAAACCTTGCCAGTAAGTGCGCCCCCGTCGACCGTGACGTGGACGTATTGCTCGGCGCCCAGCATCTCGACCGCCGCGACTATGCCGCGCATGGTTGTTTGAGCTCTCGACGCATCCGCTTCTGAAACGAGCACGAGACGCTCCGGCCGGATGCCGACGATGACTTCTTCGGCGGTTGACTGGTTCAGTGCGCGCGCCTGTGCGTCGGTCACACGAAAACGCGCCGAAGCGGTAAATAGCTCCACGCCGGCCGCCGAACGTTGAACGCGACAAGTGAAGAAACCCATCGCCGGCGTGCCGATGAAAGAAGCAACGAACTTGTCGACCGGCGCGTCGTAAAGCTCGCCCGGCGTCCCGACCTGATGGATGCGTCCCTCGTTCATCACCACGATCCGGTCGCCCATCGTCAGGGCCTCGACCTGATCGTGCGTGACATACACCGCGGTCGCCGTGACGGCACGATGGACCTTGAGAATCTCGGCTCGCATCTGAACGCGCAGGTGCGCGTCGAGGTTGGACAGCGGCTCGTCGAGCAGAAACACCGCCGGATCGCGCACGATCGCGCGTCCCAGGGCGACGCGCTGGCGCTGCCCGCCCGAGAGCTGTCGCGGCCGGCGATGCAGGAGCGCTTCGATGTTGAGGAGTTTGGCCGTGCGGCGAACTTTGCTGTCGATGTCGTTTCTCGACAACTTGCGGCGCCGCAGACCGAAGGCCATGTTGTCGTAGACGGACATGTGCGGATAAAGCCCGTAGTTCTGGAACACCATGGCGATGTCCCGGTCGGCGACGTCGATGTCGTTGACGCGAACGTCGTCGAACCATAGCTCGCCGGCGCTCACCTGCTCGAGGCCCGCGATGATGCGAAGCAGGGTCGTCTTGCCCGATCCCGACGGCCCGACGAGAACGATGAAATCGTGATCATCGATTTCGAGATTGCACTCGGCAAGCGCCAGGACGTCGTCGTAGCGCTTCTCGACCTTGCGCAGCGAGATTCGCGCCATCGTTGCGACCTCAGGCCCCGGCGAGCGCTCCCGAGGTGAGTCCCCGGACCATCGAGCGCTGCACTGCGAAGAAGGCGATCAGCAGAGGAAGCGTAGTCACCGTCGCGGCTGCCATCATGCCGCCCCAGTCGGTCTTGAACTGTCCAGTGAAGGTGAGCACGAGCGCCGCGGGCAAGGTCTGCTTTTCGAGCGTGGTGACGAAGGTGAGCGGATAGATCAAGTTGTTCCACGACTCCATGAACACGAACGTGGCGGTCGTGACGAGACCCGGAAGAATCAGGGGTGCGACGACCCTCAGGAGGATCTGCCAGCGCGGGTAGCCGTCGATCCGCGCCGCCTCCTCGATCTCGATCGGCACAGCATCGATGAAGCTCTTCATCATCCAAACCGCGAACGGGAGACCGAAGGTGGTGAATCCGACCACCAAGCCGGCGAGAGAGTCGAGCAATCGCGCGTGCAGGAGCAGCAAGTAGAGCGGCGCAAGCAGCACGACCAGCGGCAGCATGCGGAAGACGAGGATCGCGTACCCGATCGGCGGGCGCAGGCGGAATCGCGCGCGGGAAAGCGCATACGCGGCAGGCGTGGCGATCACCACCGCGACCAGCGCGGTGGCGAGACAGGTGAGCAGTGTGTTCGTGAAGAATGACAGGAACGGCAACGATCCGGCGAACAGGCCGACGTAATTCGAGAACGTGGCGTCGTGCGGCCACAGGGTGGGCTTGAGGCTCGCCGCTTCCAGCTCGGTCTTGAACGAGGTAGCGACCATCCAGTAGACGGGAGCCAGGCTCCACAGCAGCGCCAAGCCGATCGCTCCAGCGCGAACGATCTCTCCCGCCCGGCGCGAACCCCGAGCGACCCGGGGATGCGTCGGCGTGGAAGCCTGAGCCGCGTTCACCGAGCGCCGTCCTCAATTTCTTCGAAGCGCACGCAGGTAGGCGACCGCAAAGGCGAGAAGCAACAGCAGCCAGATCACGCCGATCGCGGAGGCGTAGCCGAACGCGAAGTTCTCGAATGCCTGCCGGTAGACATAGACCACGAGCGTGGTCGTGCTGTAGCCGGGGCCGCCCTGCGTCATCGCCCAGATCTTCGCGAAATCGTTGAAGTTGGCGATGATCATGAGGAGACTCGACACCAGCAACGCGTTGCGCAGGAAAGGCAGCTTGATGCGAAAGATCATGCCGAAGGTCCCCGCCCGGTCGATGCGTGCCGATTCGATGACTTCGTTCGGAACTCCCGCGAGCGCGGCGCTCAAAAGCAGGAAGAAGAATGGCGTCATCGCCCAGATGTTGGTGAGCATGACCGCAGGCAGCGCGAGCGAGGAAACGTTGAGCCAGGAGACTGGCGCGTCGATCGCGCCGGCCGCGAGCAGGACAGCGTTGATCGCGCCGCCGTTCTGCAGGTACATGTACCGGAACAGAAACGCGATGACGACGAAGGGCACCGCCCACGGCGTCAGCAGCAGTGCACGTGCCAGGCGGCCGCGTCGGCCGAGGAGATGCTCGGTGAGGAGCGCGAGCGTCAGTCCCAGCAGCGCCGAGATGGCGACGCTCCCGAACGCGTAGAGCGCGGTGTTACGCAGCGCCTGCCAGAAGATCGGATCGGCGAAGAGCTTCCGGTAGTTGGCGTCGCCGACGAAGCGCGCCGATTCCGCACTGAGAAGATTGTAGTTCTCAGTCGAAAGGACGAGCGCGTAGACGATCGGATAGCCGACGACGATCGCCAGCATCCCCACGGTGGGCAGCACCATCGCGTCGAGCCATGGGCCCGCTGGCGATCGGCTGCCCGCGATCATTGGCGCTCGAGTTGCTGCTGAATCGAGGCTGCGATCTGATCGATGGGCTCGGTACCAGTGACCGCTTGCTGCACGCCCGCCATGATTCCCGACGATGCAGAAGCGAAGGCGGGTCCGAAAGGTGGTGTCGACACCGTCGGAACGATGTTGGCGCTGAAGCTCTTGTACACCGGCGTGTCGAGCTTCGCCGCAAGATCCGCGCTGGGCGCCGCGCTGAGCGGCGGAATCGAAGCGCCTGGACCGAGCGTGTAGGTCTTGATCGCGTCTGCCGAGGCGGCGAGATATTGCATGAACTCCCAGGCCGCTTTCTTCTGCTTGCTGTCGGCGAACATGACCAGCTGGTGGCCGCCTTCGAAGGAATACGACTTGCGGCTCGGTCCCGCCGGTTGTGTCGTCACGCCCCAGTGCTTGTAGAACTCGGCGTCCGGCATCTTGTTCGCGCCCTGGATCACGCCTTGCAGCAGCACCTGGTCCCAAGTGAAGGCGATCTTGTCCTGCGCCGCCAGAGGACGGAACTCACCGATCTTGCGTCCGGGATCGATGTAGCCTGCCTTCGCCAGATCGCGCATCCACGCGAGATAGCGCTTCATCTCGGACGAATCGGCGCGGCCTTTGGGGCCGATCGGCGTCGCGCCGAAGGTTTCCATCCACGGCCAGTTCGATTGCAGCGAGAATGGCCGGTTGGTGGTGTCGAGTCCTAACGGGATCACGTCGGGCTGACTCTTCTTGATCGCCGCCATTGCCACCGTCAGCTCTTCGATCGTTCGCGGCGGCTTCTCGGGATCGAGCCCCGCCTTCGCCATCACCGCCTTGTTGTACCAGAAACCCGCCGGCGCGAGCGTCCAAGGCAGCGCGATGAGCTGACCCTGATATTGCAATCCGGCGAGCGCGTCCGGCTTGAGCTTGACCTTGAGATCGGCGCCGATGTAGCTCGTCAGCGGCTCGAGCTTGCCCGTAGCCGCAACGACGAAGGTATCGTTGCCCGCGAGCTGTGCGACATCCGGCGGATTCCCCGCCTTCACCCGCAGCGCGAGCTGACGCGCGATCTCGGAGAACGAGATCGCTTCGCTCTTGATCTGGATATCGGGATGCGACTTCTCGAAATCCGCGATGACCTGCTCGATCGAAGGCTTGGTCGTTCCTTCCGCGGCAGCCCAATTGGCGAAGGTGATGGTGACCTTATCGGCCGCGAGGGTTGCGCTCGCTGGGATCAACGCCAATGCGAGCGCGCTCGCCGCAGCGCGGAAAAGACTGCGACCAATCCTCTTGCTTTCGATCATGAAGCCTCCCCTCGCTTAGAATCGACCACCTATGCGAAAGTCTAGTCTAATCGCCATTCTTTTGGGCGGATTCATCGCGGGAACGATCGACATCGGCGCCGCCGCGCTGATCGAGCAGCGCAGCCCGCTGGTCATTCTGCATTTCATTGCGGGCGGGCTTGTCGGCAAGCAAGCGCTCGCCGGAGGTGCATCGGTCGAGCTGCTCGGGCTGATCCTGCAGTGGGCGATGTCGCTCATCATCGCCGCGATCTACGTTCTGGCCTCCGGCCGACTGCCTTTCATGCATCGCATGTGGGCCACAAGCGGCCTGGCTTATGGAGTGGCCATCTTCTTCGTGATGAACTACGCGGTCGTCCCGCTTTCCGCGTGGCAAGTATGGCCGCGCTTCACCGTGGCCAAATTCGCGGCCAACCTCGCAGCGATGCTGC